>ALAO01000001.1 GCA_000307955.1 Solidesulfovibrio magneticus str. Maddingley MBC34
CCGCCTTGGCAGCGCGGGGGCTTGGTCTTGATGAGAAGCGGCCGGACTAGAAACGTTCGAAGTCGCTGTCGTCGGCGTCCTTGTGCAGATCCACCTTGGCGGAAGCAGGTCGGGCCGGCCGGACGACCGGACGGGACGGCTTGCGGCCGGCGGCCAGGGCCTTGGGCGCGCTTGGCCGGCGGGGCATGGCGTCGAGGCGGAAGTAGGACACGGTATCCTGGAGCTGCAGGGCCTGGCTCGACAGCTCCTCGGCGGTGGAGGCCATTTCCTCGGAGGCCGAGGCGTTTTGCTGGACGACCTGATCGAGCTGTTGGATGGCCCGGTTGACCTGCTCGGCGCCGGCGTTTTGCTCGACGCTGGAGGCCGTGATCTCCTGAATGAGCTCGGTGGTGCGCTGGATGTCCGGCACGATGCGGGCCAGCAGTTCGCCGGCCTTCTCGGCGATTTGCACGCTGGAGGAAGACAGTTCGCTGATTTCACCGGCCGCGTTGCCGCTACGCTCGGCCAGCTTGCGGACTTCGGCCGCGACCACGGCGAAACCCTTGCCGTGTTCGCCGGCCCGGGCCGCCTCGATGGCGGCGTTAAGGGCCA
>ALAO01000002.1 GCA_000307955.1 Solidesulfovibrio magneticus str. Maddingley MBC34
TCCAGGAGAGGCAGCGCCTCTCCTGGCCGCCGGAGGCAAAAAAACAACCCGGCGCGCGCGACGACCTAGAAGAGATTGTACTGCCGAATCTTGCGATAGAGGGTCTTGCGGCAGATGCCCAGGGCCTCGGCCGCCAGCGACCGGTTGTTGTCGTAGAAGTTGAGCACCTTGGCGATGTGCTCCTTCTCCTTGGCTTCCAGGGTCAGGATCTCTTCCTCGGCCCGGGCCGGCTCCAGGAATTCGCGGGGCAGGGCGTGTTCGGTGATGAGGCTGTTTTCCGACAGGATGATGGAGCGTTCCATGACGTTGCGCAGTTCGCGCACGTTGCCCGGCCAGTCGTAGCTGGTCAGGCACTTCATGGCCCGGTCGGAAATGCGGAACGGGGCCTGGCCGGCCGTGAGGCGGGAGAGGAAAAATTCCACCAGGAGCGGGATGTCCTCGCGGCGCTCGCGCAGCGAGGGCATCTCGATGTTGAAGACGTTGATGCGGTGAAACAGCGCCTCGTGGAAACGGCCCTCGGCCACTTCCTTGACCAGCTCCCGGTTGGTGGCGAACACCAGCCGGATGTCCACCCGGCGTTCTTCCTTCTCGCCCACCCGGCGGTAGGTCTTGTTTTCGAGCACGCGCAACAGCGCCGCCTGGACCTCGATGGGCAGTTCGCCGATCTCGTCGAGAAACAGCGTGCCCTTGTTGGCGA
>ALAO01000003.1 GCA_000307955.1 Solidesulfovibrio magneticus str. Maddingley MBC34
CCGGCGGCCGGGGGCCTGAGGCCCCCGGCCCCCCCCAACGGGGGAAAGGTTGCCAGGGGGAGTAGGGTGTTGAAGCTGTAACGATTAAGGCCAAGGGGCCGGGGCATTGCGCCTCGGCCCTTTTTCTATTGAGGCCCGCGCGGCTTGTGCAGCGAGGCCAGGATGGCCGCGAAATCGGCCTGCCAGGCGTTGGCGGCCGGGCCGAGACGGCCGGCTTTGGCGGCCTCGTGAAAGCGCTTCAGGATGCCCGGGTCGGTGCGTTTCCAGACCGGGGCATTGCCGCAATCGGCTTTGTCGTGGCCGAAGAAGGCGGGATTTTCCTTGATGATGGCGGCAGTCGGCGC
Organism: Solidesulfovibrio magneticus str. Maddingley MBC34; assembly: GCA_000307955.1. GTDB lineage: Bacteria > Desulfobacterota > Desulfovibrionia > Desulfovibrionales > Desulfovibrionaceae > Solidesulfovibrio > Solidesulfovibrio magneticus_A. The sequence goes on from ALAO01000003.1 coordinate 345, forward strand.
GCTGTAGCGCAGGATAACGCGCTGCTCGCCCACAAAAAACGCGGCGTTGAGGCTGAAACGGACGTCGCAGACTTCAAACTCGCTGTATTGCGGATAGACGACGGCGTAACCGCCGATAGGCAACGGCACGGCCGCTTCCAGCCCGTCCTCCGACCAGGCGTCGGCCACCTTGGCCTGGCCCTTGGCCAGGGCTGCCCGCTGGGCCAGCACCTCGGCCCGGGTGATGACGCCGTTTCGCGGGAAGGAGGAGAGGCCTTGCACCTCAAGCGACAGCGTGGCGGCCTGGGGCGAAGGCGGCGCGTCCCGTGAGACCACGACGTTGGCGGGAACGCGAAGGGCCAGTCCCGTGCCGGGGACAGCGACGTCCCGGACTTCCTTGCCGTCCGCGCCCAGGGCCGTGCCCGCCGCCAGCAGGCAGAAAAACACGGCCACAGCCAACCACCAGGCTTTGCGACAAGACATATTGCCCTCCCTGCCCCAACGCCCCGTTGCCTCTCATCGCCCCCCTTAAAACTTTTACCC
>ALAO01000004.1 GCA_000307955.1 Solidesulfovibrio magneticus str. Maddingley MBC34
GCCTTTGCCGCCGCCGTGGCCGACGGCGACCTCAAGGCCGTCCTTCGCGGCCGCTTCCGCTTCGAGCTGGCCGGCCTGGCCCACAACATGGAACGCATGGTGGCCGAGCTCAAGACGAAGCTCGGCTTCGCCCAAGGCGTCATGGAAGGCATCCCCACCCCCTGCGGCATCGTGGGGCCGGACTGCAACATGCTCTGGGCCAACAATCAGATCTGCGACCTTTTGGAAAAAAACGCCCCGCCTGCGACCTATTTCGGCCAAAAATCCGGCCAATTCTATCTGAATGACGCTTCTAAGGAGACCTGTTCAGACCGCGCCCTGGCCGAACGCCGGGTCATCGCGGCCCACAACGAGTTCGTCTCGCCCTCGGGCAAGAAGCTGCGCATCGACGTCGTCACCACGCCCTTTTACGACATGGACGGCAATCTCCTCGGGTCCATCTCCTTCTGGAACGACCAGACCGAACGTTACCTCCAGCAGGAACGCATCGCCGCCCAGAACACGCTCATGGCCGACACCGCCGATGCGGCCTCCAACACCGCCGACCGCATGGCCTCGGCCGCCGAGGAACTTTCGGCCCAGATCGAACAGGCCAACCAGGGGGCCCAGGAGCAGAACAACCGCGTTCAGGAAACCGTCACCGCCGTGGAAGAGATGAACGCCACCATCCTGGAAGTGGCCCGAAACGCCGGGGAGACCGCCGGCAACGCCGCCGCCGCCCGGGATAAGGCCCGCGAAGGGGCCAGCCTGGTGGTGGACGTCGTGGCCGCCGTGGACAAGGTGCGAGTGGCCGCCGACAAGCTCAAGACCAACATGCATGGCCTTGGCGAGCAGGCGCAAGGCATCGGCGCGGTGCTCGGCGTCATCTCCGACATCGCCGA
>ALAO01000005.1 GCA_000307955.1 Solidesulfovibrio magneticus str. Maddingley MBC34
GCCTTTGCCGCCGCCGTGGCCGACGGCGACCTCAAGGCCGCCCTGACCGGCCGCTTCCGCTTCGAACTGGCCGGGCTGGCCCGCAACCTCGAACGCATGGTGGCCGAACTCAAGCACAAGCTCGGCTTCGCCCAAGGCGTCATGAACGGCATCTCCGCCCCCTGCGGCATCGTCGGCCCGGACTGCAACATGATCTGGGCCAACCAGCAGATCTGCGACCTGCTGGAAAAGCCCGATGCGCCGGCCAGCTACGTCGGCCAGAAGTCCGGCCAGTTCTTCCTGGGCGACGCCGCCAAGGAAACCCGCTCCGACCGCGCCCTGGCCCTGCGTCAGGCCCAGGAAGCCGACAGCGAATACGCCACCCCCTCGGGCCGCACGCTCAACGTCCACATCGTCGCCACGCCGTTTTACGACATGGACGGCACGCTCCTTGGCGCGCTGTCCTTCTGGACCGACCAGACCGAACTCCACGACCAGCAAAAACGCATCGCCGCCCAGAACGTGCTCATGGCCGACACGGCCGACGCCGCCTCCCATACCGCCGACCGCATGGCCTCGGCCGCCGAGCAGCTCGCGGCCCAGATCGAACAGGCCAACCACGGAGCCCAGGAGCAGAATAACCGCGTCCAGGAGACCGTCACCGCCGTGGAGCAGATGAACGCCACCATCCTGGAAGTGGCCCGCAACGCCGGCGAGACCGCCGGCAACGCCGCCGCCGCCCGGGACAAGGCCCGCGAAGGGGCCGATCTGGTCGTCGATGTCATGGACGCCGTGGACAAGGTGCGTGACGCCGCCGAGCAGCTCAAGACCAACATGCGGGGCCTGGGCGAACAGGCCCAAGGCATCGGCGCGGTGCTGGGCGTCATCTCCGACATCGCCGACCAGACCAACCTGCTGG
>ALAO01000006.1 GCA_000307955.1 Solidesulfovibrio magneticus str. Maddingley MBC34
TGTAGCGGTCTAGGGTTTCTTGGACAGTTTGGCCGCGAAAGTTAGGCGGCTTTGGTGACCTCGGCCTTCTGCTGCTCCCTGATCTGAGCCGGTGAACGATAGCCATGCCGGCCGATGCGCCACTGTTGGTTGTAGACTTCCTTGAAGGCCAGGAGCGCCAATCGAAGCTCCTCAACCGTGTCGAAGCTGCGAACCCAGAGAAGATTTTCCTTGAGGATGCGGACAAAGCGTTCGGCGATGCCATTGCCTTGCGGCTCCCGCACGTACGACGCCGAATCATTTATGCCTAGGAACTTGATTTCATTCTGAAAATCGTCCGAGATGAACTGGCTGCCGTGATCATGCCGCAAGGTCAGGCCCTTTGCCACGTCCTTGCCGAAAGCGCCGAAACTGTGGCGGACACCCTGACGGATTGGTTCCAACGCCTCGAAACGAGTGCCGCGCTTGGCGGCGTGGATGCCGACCACCTCCAGGGAGCAATGATCGATAGCGAAAAATATCGATGCGTTGCCTTCCATGATCGTCAGCGTCGTGGTCATGTCCGTGCCCCACATGTCATCCACGCGAGAGGTCTTGATCGTCCCATCATGGGCCTTGGGGCCGTGCGGGTGGCCGATGCGCGTGGGAGCGAGCCAATTGTTTTCGCGCATCAGGCGCAGTGTCCGGACCGGGGATGTCCGGATGCCCTTGCCCCGCAGACCAGCCCAGATCTTCCGGTAGCCTTCTCCGGGAAACGGACGGGATGCTATCTCGGCTTTGATCTCTCCGGCCAGTACGGCATCGCTGTAAAATCCTTGAGGTCCACGACGACAGCCCGGCCCCTTCGGCTGCTGCCGTTGCCAATAGACGGTGGAACGCGGCAGGCCCCAGATGCGACAGACGCGCGCCACGCCGTAAGCTTTTCCGGTGGAGATCGAGGCGGCCCGGCTCACTTCCTCGACCTCCGGAGCGCCAAAGGGCGGTTCTGCTCCATACGGGCTATTTTCTCCCGAAGCAGCTCGTTTTCCATGGCCTGTTCGCCGATTTTCTCTCGCAGACGGCCAACTTCG
>ALAO01000007.1 GCA_000307955.1 Solidesulfovibrio magneticus str. Maddingley MBC34
CTGGCCGAAAAGACCATGACCGCCACCAAGGAAGTCGGCGACGCCGTGGTGTCCATCCAGGGACAGGCGAGGGAGAACATCGCCGCCGTGGAGTCCGCCGCTTCCGGCATCGAGGACAGCACCCGGGCGGCCGCCGATTCCGGCCGCTTCATGGACGCCATCGTCGGCATCGTCGAGGCCACCGCCGCCCAGGTGGAGTCCATCGCCACCGCCTCCGAAGAGCAGTCCGCCACCTCCGAGGAGATCAATAGGGCCGTGGAAGAAGTCAACGGCATCGCCCGCGACACGGCCGAGGATGCCGCGGCCGCGTCCCAGGCCCTCCATGCCCTGACCGAACTGGCCAACGACCTCGACGCCGCCATCCGTCAGATGACCGGTGAGGCCGGCGCACCCCGTCCGGCCCTGGCTGCCGCCCGTCCGGCCGCCAAGGCCATCGCGCCGTCGCGGCCGGCCCTCTCCCGCGCCTTGCCGCCGTCGCGCCCGGCCCCAGCCAAAGCCAAGGCCTTGCCGCCGGCCAAACCCGTCGCCGCCAAACCGGCTCCGGCTCCCAAGCCGGCCGCCAAGTCCGCCGCCGCCAAGACCTCGGGCAACGGTTCCGGCGGGGCCTGTTCCATCGGCGGCGCGCTGCTCCAGTGGGACGACTCCTTGGCCACCCATATCAGCGAGGTCGACCGCCAGCATCAGGTGCTCGTGCGCATGATCTGCGACCTGCACGAGGCCATGCGCTCGGGCAAGGGCAAGCATCAACTCGAAGCGATTCTCGAGGAACTGCAGAACTACGCGGTGGAGCACTTCGGCTTCGAGGAAAAGCTCATGGAGCAGTACAAGTATCCGGGCTATCTCAACCACCGCAAGGAACACGTGGCCTTCGTGGACAAGGTCATCGCCTTTGGCAACGACTTCCGGGCCAACCGGGCGGCGCTGACCACCGAGGTCATGAACTTCCTCAAGAACTGGCTGGTGGGACACATCAAGGGCACGGACCAAAAATACGCCCCGTTTTTCATCGAACGCGGCGTGCATTAGCCGGCGCAGGCGTAGGGAAGAGGGAAGATGCCTCCGGCGGCCGGGGGCCTGAG
>ALAO01000008.1 GCA_000307955.1 Solidesulfovibrio magneticus str. Maddingley MBC34
CCGGCGGCCAAAGGGGCTGAGCCCCTTTGGAAACCCCACACGGGGGAGGGAGACGTGGGCATTGGTCGGTTGGGAGAGGAGTTAGGAAGCGGCGAGGCCGGGCAAGGCGGCCACGAGTCGGGCGAGCAGCGGCGTCATGGGCAGGTCGGCGGCGAAATGGTCGGCCGCAGACGCCCGGGCCGCTTCCAGGGCCGGCCCATTGGCCAGCCAGTCCAGACAACGCCCAGCCAATTCGCGGTAAGGGGCAGTGGCCAATCCCAGTCCAGCATAGGGATTGCTGGCCGCTTCCTCGGCCAGGACAAAGGCCCGGTTGGCCAAGAGATGAGAAATCCGCACGATTTCCAGGAGTTTGGCCTCGAAATAGTGGATGTTGAGCACCAGGCGCGACCGGGCGACAAAGGCGTCGCGCTCGGCCCCGAACACCCCTTCAAGCACCTTCAGGCGCACCGGCTCCCGGGCCAGCCGCGACAGCACGGCCTCGCGGCGACGGTTGAGGCTGCCGTAAAAAAGCACGTCGATGTCCTTGTCCGCCGGATCAAGCGCCGGCAGGGTCGCCATGGCCGGATGCCAGCCCACGGGCAGCACCTCGGCCCGGATACGCAGCCCCGCCAGAAGCGCCGCGTTCTCGGCGGCGAAATCCCACACCGCCAGGGCGTTTCGCAGCACGCGCACGCTGGCGGCGGTCAGAAACCGGCAACCCGGGGACAATTGCTCCAGTTGGTAGACCACGTAACGATGGCCGGCAAACGGTTCGGGCGAGGCGGCTTTGTAGAAGTCGAGCACGATGTTGGTGGCGTCCGGGTCAAGCGCGCCCACGGCCAACCGGGTTTCCTGCCCAAGCTCGGCCAGACAGACGGCGAGCAGATCGATCAGCTCGCGCAAATACCGCACCGAGACGGCGTCCAGACAACACAGCGCGATCATCGCCTTCCCCCGCGCGCACACGGGTCCGGCAGCCCGCCCGGCTCCCCCGGCCTGGACCCCAAACGTCCAGGCTGCTCCAGGCGTTGCCGGCAAAATTTCGGCCCGCGCCCGGCTTCGCCGGCAAGGGGTCCCGAACGTTCCCGCAAGACCGCGCCGCGGCGTTGTTGCCAATAACCGGACGCTTCTTTCCCGTGTTCCGCGCCTTCCCGGCCTACCTGACTGGGCCGGCCTTGCCAAGCCCGGCCCGGACCGCGTCCAGCAAAACGGCCTCGCCGGTCTGGACGGCAAGGCCGCCGGCAAGCGGCCTTAGGTCCCCGGCCCAGTCTACTCGGCCTTGAGCGAGGCAATAAGCGACCGCAGCTCCTGGGCCTGGTCGGCCAATTCGGCCACGGCCCGGGCCGAATGGCTCATGGCCTCGGAGACCTCGGTGGAAATGCGGTTGATGTCGTCCACGCTGCGGTTGATCTCCTCGCTGGCCGCCGACTGTTCCTCGGCGGCGGTGGCGATGGAACGGACCTGATCGGTGGCGTCCTCCACCAGGGCCACGATCTCCTTGAGCGCCGCGCCCGAAACCCCGGCCTGTTCGGTGGCCTGGCCGATGAGCTTGGCGGCGGCCTCAAAATTGTCGACGTTTTTCCGGGTGCCCTGCTGGATGCCGGAGATGGCCGCGCCCACCTCGCGGGTGGCGGCCATGGTCTTTTCGGCCAGCTT
>ALAO01000009.1 GCA_000307955.1 Solidesulfovibrio magneticus str. Maddingley MBC34
AGCTGGCCGTCGAGGATCACCTCGCCAGGAAGGATGCCGTTGCCCTCCATGGCCGCTTTGAGGAACCCGGCGGCGTCTGCGACCGAGGGGATGGGAACGCCGGCCAGGGATGAGGCGGCAAGCGGAGTCATCGCGTACCCCCGGCCCGGCCGACTACGGCCAGCAGTGCGAATAGCTTGACGGCGGCGGCGCGAGCGTAGAGAAGGGCGTTGCACGACGCTCCGTTTTCACACGCCCGCAGGCCGCCCGGTTTGCGGGCGTGCTGCGTTTCCATGGCCCCCCCCTAATTCCGCGCTTCGGGATCGACGCGGCAGGAGGCCAAGAAAGTGTCCAGGTCTTCCTTGAGGTAGCGAACGCTTCGGCCTGCCTTGATGTAGGCGGGCGCAACATGCTTGGAACGGCGGCCCTGAAGGGTCTTCACGGACATGTTCAGATAGGCGGCGGCGGCTTTCTCGTCGAAAACGGGATTGCTATTCACGGTCCCCCCTGGCGGGTGTTGGGGGGCAAGGCGCTCTTGCCGTCTTTTGCTTACCCTAACGCCCTACCGCTCCCCGTGAACCTCCTCGGAATCCTCCTCGAAGCCCTCCTTGGTATCGAGGACGTCGAAGCGGTCGAAAGTGCCGTAGGGGAATCGGTAGAGCTAGAGGTAGACAAAGAGCTTGCCGGCCGGCGGGGAGGTGCGGTAGTGCATAGGGCTGTCTAGACCTGTATGCTGTCGAGGACGGCAATCCTCGCCGCATCATCTCCGCCGGGGCTGGGTTAATACCTCGCCCCGGTTTTTTTGCGTGTTTCCTCTTGACTTCTCCGCTCTTTCCTTCTAAGCGCCCGCCCCTTCGCCTATCCCCCTGCGGGGCCTAACTTGTTGCGGGTCGCCTTCTGTTCCTCGGAGCCTCTCTTTTTTCCGGGGGAGAATCAAGGGGCCAAGGCGTTTTAGAAAAGTGGGCAAAAGTGGGCAAACATGGGAAAAGGTGGGTATGTCGGTCGAAAAAAGTTGGCGAGTTCGTTTTCCTTTCCTCACCGCTCCTCTCCCATAGATACCACTTTCCCAATGCTGTCTTCCCGGGGCTTGCCGGCAGCTTCGCCCAGGAGGTCCCCGGCGACTTCGGAGGCCCGTTTGAGGGCGTCGTCGCGCAAATGGCTATATCTCTTAGTCATCGTCGGGCTTTTGTGGGTCAGGAGCTTTTGTAGCGTCAGAAGGTCCACTCGGCCGCTTGAGGCCAAGGTGGACGCGAACAGGTGGCGCAGGCCATGCAGCGGGCGGAAGTCGGCAGGCAGGCCGGCCCGGGCCTTGATTCTGTTGCTGGCAACCTGGATGGTCACACGTTGCTTGCCACCCTGGCCGGGGAAAACGAATGGCGAACCCTCCACGCGGGGATGAGACACAAGCAAAGCCCGTGCAGCCTCATTGAGCGGGATTTTCTGGCTCTTGCCGCCCTTGGGTTCGCGGATATGGATGAAGCCCCGATCAAAGTCCACGTCGCGCCATTCGAGCTTGAAAAGCTCTCCACGCCTCATCCCGGTGAACATTGCCAGCCGCATGAAGTTCGCGGCCTGTATGTTTGGTTCGTCTTCAATGGCCTGGATAAGTCGGGCAAGTTCGTCGGCGTCGAGGTCTTCCGTTGCCTCGTTGTCCACCTTGGGCATGGTAATGGTTTGCTTGCGGGGGTCCGGTGAATCACAGAGGCCCTTTTGCACACCGAATCGCACCAGCCGCTTGAACAGTGCGAGAACATGCTTCACGGTTTGCGGCGACTTGCCTTGCTTGAGTAGTCGAGAGCGCAGGCGGTCCAGGTCCAGGGTCAGGACCTCGGCCGGTTCCTTCTCCCCAAAGGTGGGCTTGATGTACGTCTCGAAGCGGCTTCGGTCGGTCGAGAGGGCATGGTTTTCGGGCTTGTGGGAAGAATACTCGGCCCACAGCTTCGCCAATGTCCACCGGCCAGCCTCGGCTTGCTTGGCGGCTTCCTCGGCTTCACGGCGGGCGTTATTCGATGGGGACCGGCCCTCGATGCGTTCCGCCCTGATCCGCGCGGCTTTTGCGGCGGTCATGTTGTCCTGGAACTGGCGGCCCACCTTCTCCTCGATGAGACGCCCGTCGCGGCGATACATGACGTAGAAAATGCGCTCGGCCTTGCCCGAGGCCACGGCTTGCCCTTCGATGAAGTAGACGCCTGGATAGTCGGTCTTGAAGCGTTTCTTGGCTGGCATGGCCGGCAACCTCCCCCTGAAAATCGCTCCCAACGCTATTCCCAACATGCAAGGCAAAATTATAGGGGAATAGGGAGAAGTCAAGGGGAAAGAAAAGCCAGCTATATCAGGACATTTAGGAGGTAGTAAAAATCGGAAGAAATTGAGAGGAAGGTATATTCATGGCCTCTCACGCCGCTAACAGGGGTTCAAATCCCCTTGGG
>ALAO01000010.1 GCA_000307955.1 Solidesulfovibrio magneticus str. Maddingley MBC34
TTCGCGGCCAAACTGTCCAAGAAACCCTAGACCGCTACAGCCCGTCTACTCCGGCGACATCGGCGGCATAGGAACGGCCCTCTATGATGCGGCTATGCTCAAACTGCAAGCGCCCGGCGAAAGAGGGGAATAGCGATGGACAAAAGCACAAAAGGCCAGAGCCCCCCACTGTCAGACCCAAAACGACCCGTTCTTGCCGTCCAGCCGGAGAGGCTTGAAAAATTATCAAGCACGATTTCCACGATGGGCTTTGAAGTCGGCGTTTTGGCTGACTTGCTTGAAATGAAAGTCCACCATTCCGGCAACGGAGAAGATCTATCCGACCACCTGTACTTCGCCGCACAGGCCTTAAAGCGGTTCCAGGAAGGATTGGCAGACGCCGAGGAGTACATAAACACCCTCGACAGGAAGGATATCGATTTAGCGGAATTTGTACGATGGGTTAAAGTGGGGCCATCATAAGAAGCTGCCCCGAAACGCCATTGTGAAATGCAAGGCCCGCCAAGCGACGGGCCTTGCTCGAAGAGAATTACAAGGCCAGGATACAGGAAAAAGCTTAATGGGACTTAAACTTGTCGGCAATGAACTTTGCGTCAGAAGGAAACGACGGGGAGGTGGTAGCCAATCTCATCAGATCAACAAAGTCACTGTCATGCACGATGGCGCTAGCCAACAGATCGCCCTGTTCAAGCTCTGTAGCGTCAAAGAGCAAGTCAACAACTTGAGAGCTCCCAGAAAAAACCGAAACGCACCATATATATTTTGGCAGAGGCATTAAAAGCGAGCGTTGAAGATCAGTCCCTTTTAGACTTTTGTTGCGAATCAAGTTAAACTTGAATTCGTTCGTTGTAGTCAAGAAAATATCCCATTCCAGCCTGTCTACACAGGAACCACTATTCAGCCTGACAGTTTCCAAGAACATTGCGAGCTTGTAGATGGTCAAGAAAATCTTAATAAATGGTATTCTTATCTTGTGATAAAGGGGGACTAAAATTATCTCTGGAATAGCCTTGACTTTATTAAAGGTGCCATCCTTGGACGGCCACGTCGTGGAGAGTGAAAACACATTTTCAGAACCTATTGTCGTCGGCACTGTGTCTAGAATCATTTTAGAAAAAGGGCCAATCTGGTCGTCATGAACATAAATTTTGTCTATACACAAACTTCGTATTGCGACACCCAATCCCGAAGAGGGAGAAGGCAACGACGATGCCGTTGGGATGCTGTATCCTGTGACCGCAACGGCGTGTCTTCCTATTTCGGACGGAGCAGTTGGGTCAGAAACGTCTACGAGTTTAACGCCAAGAACAACGGGAATGCCACATTTAAGATAAGCATACAGCGCCCCTCGAAAGACATACTCATTGCGCACAGCAATTTTCAACGGCTCAAGGCCTACAGACCGGATGACAGACGCCATTTCGTTCGGGTTTAACCCGTAGTCACCGTTTGGAATATGCCGGGTGTCCGTGGGAGCGCTATTGACGGCAGTTTTTGTAATCAACGACGGCGACGGGATGCTATGATGGAAAATCTCGCCAGTCGCATGAAAAACCGACCACAACGCACTCGTGGCACAGGCTGCAACTGCCGTGTCTTGCTCTTGAAACGGCAAGGACTCAATGCTTAATTTGAATCCGAATAGGCTGACGTTATTCTTTCTGATCCCTAGATAGTTGCGCCTACCTGCGTCGTCACTATAGACCCTGAGGCAAGTCCGCCCAATTACAGTTTTGGGGAGAGGTTTTAACACAATAAAACCCAAGTAGCTCTCTTGTAGGAGCTCTTGGAAATTATCTTTTTTGCCTTGCAAGGCAATATCGAAATCCAAGGAAGAGATCGAACTAGAAAAGAAATGAAGTCGAGAGCAGGTTTTTTTATAGTCCTTAAAGCAGGTCAAGTAGTATTCTGCGAAATCTAAAAGATAATCTTTGTCTACATACTGATTCTCTACGACTATAGTCTTTGCAGATATATCTGGAGAATTAAAATAGCTATAAAAATAACTAGCGTGCCCCCTGAGTTTCTCGGGGTCTACCGGAACATTTGATGCATTGGCTAGCAACTCAAACAGTTTGGCATTGGAATAATCGTAGACGCGATACAAGGAGTCCATGTCAATAGTTGCTAGATCGTGTAGGGCTCTTGCAAAGCGATCTTGTCAACTATCGCAGACTTCCTAAATTCCTCTGCCTTTGCATTCGCCACTCGCGATGCCTCAGACAATTCAGACTGCCCCTTTGAAGACGTCAACCACTTGGAAACCTGCTCAATGGAAGCTTTTGGGCGTGGGTTAAGCACATTCATCATTTCGCCTCCTTGTCATGAGGTTTCTCTAGAGAATTAAGTACTCATTCCCTTCTGTAAAGAAATGGGGTGAAAGCCTATACCCGTTTCTCGCCCGTATGTCCATATGCCCAGGCCCAAACCAACACGGCCATCACCTTAGGGCATCCGCCGATTCAACTAGATAGCCAAAGGGCCGCCGATATAGCCCGCGTGCCCCACGTATTTTTCCCTTCTATGTGGGGGATAGTGTGGGGGAAGACTTTTTGAGGATTTGGGCCAAAGCCCGTAAACTGGCGGAGGGAGAGGGATTTGAACCCCCGGACGGGT
>ALAO01000011.1 GCA_000307955.1 Solidesulfovibrio magneticus str. Maddingley MBC34
TGGGGCTGCGGCTGGTGGTAGGAGCCCGAAACCTTTCAGCGAGGAGGCGCTATGGTCAAAGTAATATTGGCTCTTACGGTCTTGCTGCTCGTGACCGCGTGCGCTCCATACTATGGACCCCGAGGATATTCCGGGGGGTACTGCGGGGGGGGATATTGGGGTTCGCCTGCGACGAACATGAACATGACCCCCTACACCAACCCTTCCATGGGAAGCTGGTAGTAACTGGGGTCTGTTCACGAAACGGAAAAAATCGTACGCTAACGGCCAAAGTGTCAGGTTGGAGCCTATGAGCCTGGACAAAACGTGTCAGGAAAAGCCGAAACAGGCCCAAACCTGACGTGATTTGTTCCTCTGACCTGACGCTCGGTTGAGGTATACTTCAAATTGACGTTAAATCATTTTGTTCCGATCGTTTATGTGCAAGGGGAGAACAATGGAAAAGCTCGTATGCTATTGCTTCGCTTATACAGCTTCAGACATTGCGGGGGATGTCGTAGCGAACGGTAAGTCTACCATCATGGAAAGAATCGTATCTGAAAAAAGGGTTGGTGGATGTCAGTGCGCGACCAAGAATCCCAGTGGTCGTTGATGCCTTGCCGATGTCCGCCAGGTGGTGGACGACACCATGAGACACAACGGGATTACATCAAGCTTTTCTTGATAGCGTGGGTGCGAAACCGGGCATCGTAGCCGCTTGCCAGTCCTTGGCGTACGATTTTCTCCCTTTCGTGAGCGGACCCCTAACTGATCGACTTGCGTCGAATAACAAGGAGCATACCATGAATACGCGTAAAAAGACTCTCGGCCTTGCTCTCGCTCTGGCGATGGTCTCGCTGCTTGGCCTGTCCGGCTTGGCCAACGCCCAGATGATGGGTCCTGGCATGATGGGGGGCCACGGCATGGGCATGATGGGAGGCCCCATGTCTGGGCTGACCCCGGAGAAACAGGCCGTCGCGCAGAAGCTTTACAATGAGCACTATACTGCCACGGCCCAGCTCAGGCAGCAGCTCTTCACCAAACAGTCCGAGCTCAACGCCCAGCTCTATGGCGGGGCCACTGACGATAAGAAGGTTCAGGCGTTGACGAAGGAGATCAACGACCTGCTCGCCAAGATGTACGATGCCCAGGTGGCTCTCCAAAACCAGCTGACCAAGGAAGGCATCCCGGCCATGGGCGGCATGGGCATGATGGGGCCTGGCATGATGGGCGGCATGGGTATGTGCTGGTAACCGCAACGAAGAGGAATAAAGGGGGCGGCATAACGTCGCCCCCATTCTCATGGCTCGATCACGGCATCCAATTATTCCTTGGGAGGACTCTTGCATGGCGATTTTCGAGAACTGGAAAATAGGAACACGGCTCGCATTGGGCTTTGGCCTCGTGGCCGCCATGTTTCTGGTGAACATCGCCATGGGACTGACCCTTTTGAAGGCAGTGGACAACAACGCCATGCGGGTCGTCAATCAGCACCTTCCGAATGCCTTACGTGCGGACCAAATGGGCGACGCGATCCTGCGCATCCAGCAGGTGTTCACCTCCATAGCGAACCAGCACAAGCCAGACTCGGGGGCGGAAGCCGAAATTGACCGCCTGGCAAAGGAATTTTCAGGGAATGCAGCGCACTTCCTGAGTCTCTTCCGCAAAGAGGGCAATACTGAGTACCAACAGGTCATGCTGGAAATCGAGGACGGTTTTCGGAAATTCCTCGACGAATCCCGCGGCACTCTCACTGTCTTCCATCAGCAAGGCATGGACAAGGGACATGAGGCCTCGGCCAAGGCCGATGCGATCCGCAAGACCTTGGAGGAAGGCCTCGATACGCTGCGGACCCAACAGACCGGCCTGGCGCAATCAGCCGCCGCTGAGGCGGATGGCCTCGTGGATTTGACGCGCAAGGTCATGCTCGGCAGCGGCGTGTTGGCTTTGGCGGTTTGCCTTCTCGTCGCCTTGTCCATCCGGAAAAGGATTTCGCTTCCTTTAAGGCACATCGCGCGCATCGCTTCGCGGATTGCCGAAGGTGAAACATCCCTGCGGGTGGGCATGGCTGGACTCGACGAAGTCGGTGAACTCGCCAGGGCCTTGGATCATCTGCTGGAGCGTATAGGCGAATCCTTGGCCTTGAACCGCGCGGTGCTCAACGCCGTTCCCGACCCGATCTTCATGACCGACGGGGAAGACGTGATCCTGGTGGCCAACGATGCGGCCACCAGGTTGGCCGGCGTTTCAGGAGAGCGCCTTGTGGGCCGCGCCTGCACCCAGGCCATCAAGCCTGGCGTCTGCGGGACGCTGTTGCGGCCTGCCCGACAGTCAGGACAAGATATTGGGGTCATCGAATGCCATACCGCCTCAGGCCATGCGTTCTTCCAGCCCAGGGCCGTGACCGTCAAGGACGAACAGGGCAAGACGCTGGGCTTCCTTGAAGTCGCCAGGGACGTCTCGGAAATGGTCCTCAAGGAGCGCGAGATCGCCAAGCACCTGGAGTGTCTCGTGCGGGTCAACGGTGAAGTCGATCAGGCCGCAAGCCTTATCGCCGAGGCCACGGACAGCATCGCCAGCCAGATGGAACAGGTGTCCGCTGGCGCGACCGCTCAGAGCGAACGGGTGTCTGAGACCGTCATTTCCATGAACCAAATCGGCTCCAGCGTGGGGGAGGTGGCGGACAACGCCTCCAAGGCCTCACGATTGGCCGAGGACGCCAAGGGAAAGGCCCGTGAAGGGGCATTGGTCGTCTCCAACTCCGTGGAGGCCATCGGCAAGGTCCAGGAACTTTCCGGGTCGCTGAAACAGAGTCTCTCCCTCCTGGGCGACCAGGCCGAGGCCATCGGCAGGATCATGGGAGTCATTTCCGACATCGCCGACCAGACGAACCTGCTGGCCCTCAACGCGGCCATCGAGGCGGCGCGGGCCGGTGAGGCCGGACGCGGCTTCGCCGTGGTGGCGG
>ALAO01000012.1 GCA_000307955.1 Solidesulfovibrio magneticus str. Maddingley MBC34
TCGCGGCCAAACTGTCCAAGAAACCCTAGACCGCTACAGGGGTGGGGGCAATCATGGCGTCAATGTTTGTTTTTTTACCCAGGCTGCTCCCATAGAAGGGGAAAGGGTCGCTGAAAGGCGGCCCTGTTACGTTTGAAATCACAGATTAGCAACTTGTTAGAATCATTAAATTTACTACAAAATCGAATGGTTATCCCACACAAGTGACCAAGTCAAACCGTAATGTAATGAAGACGGCTGGATAATTTCAAAGCATCTTGAACTTAGACAACCTACAAAACAATATAAAATACCTCCAACAGTTACAACCGCATAAGCCTACATCGCCAAACGAATATTTCCTATTGACAAGAACAAATAAAACCGTAAGATTTTCTTACCATCGCTCGGAGAGTGCAGGATGACAAAAGACGAAATCGAACAGCTCCTTATCGAGGAAATCAAGCACAACCAGGCACTTAACGGATTCCAATCCATTGAAGTATCATCATCAACCTGCCCACAGAAAGATCTCGAGAGCTTCGATAGCCTCAATGCCTTGGAAATCATCATCGCGATCGAGGCCAAGCTTCTTGAAAAAGGGAATCAGTGCGACCTAGACGCAAGTCTATTCTATACAAACAAAGGAATGAAGGAGCTTGTAAAAATTGGAACGCGAAATTCCTTATCTATAGGTGAGATATCGGCAAATATTTCGAATGCACTTTCGAATGGAGGTGGCAATGGACAACAGAAATGACAACAAAAAATTGACAAGTGAGCGATTAAGAATAGCCAGGGAAATGGCCGGGTTGTCACAAAATCAAGCTGCTAAGCTGCTCAACATAAGTCGCCCTACAATATCTGAAATTGAAGCTGGCAGGCGTAATGTGACCAGCGTTGAGCTTTCTGAATTTAGCGATTTATATAATGTTGATATTTTGTGGCTCCACGGGAGAACTTCTTTTAATGAAAACTCTGTCGAGGATACGATAAAATTGGCCGCCCGAGAGTTACAAAACATAAACGACAGCGATGTAGAAAAACTCAAAATAATACTGTCCTCAATGAAAAAAGAAAGGACAGAAAAATGAACATATCAGAACTCTCTAGAGAAGCAGCACGAGAAGCGCTTAGGCTAAGGGCTAGAGCAAAGATCGCGTTGGATCAGTCGTTTTGCGTAATTGATTTAGCGGCCTCTCTGGGCATAGAGGTAATGTTTGTGAACCTCACAAGCTTTGAAGGTGCATATATTAAAAGTTCTCAAAAAGTTTTATTGTCGGCGCATAGACCAGATGGACGCACTAGATTCACTTGCGGACATGAACTAGGGCATCATGCTTTCAACCATGGCGATCACTTTGACGAATTGGTTGAAAAAGTCGGAACAGAGGATGCCAGAAACGGAGAACTGATTTGCGATTTGTTTTCAGCATTTCTTATCATGCCATCTTCTTTAGTGAAACATGGCTTTCACATCAGAAAGATCATCCCGCCGTCCTTAACACCGCTAGATATACTTAGAGTATCTTCTTGGCTTGGCGTAGGATATGAAACATTAGTCAAGCATCTTCATCTAGGGATTCGCATTATTTCCAAGGACGTACATGACAGCCTACTCAAAGCGAAACTAACAAAAACAAAAGAAGAGCTCCTGGGAACAAAAACTCCAAACGATGTCTTTTATATTGATGAATTTTGGAAAGGTCGGCCGGTAGACATGTCAATCGGCGACTATATTGTTTCCAAAGACAATATAAAGTGCGACTGCAACAATCTACAGGTCACAAAGCACAAGGACCACTTTGTCGCAAAGGCTTTAAAGACTGGTATAATACATTTCCAATCAAACGGAACAGGATATTTAGGAAGAATAAAGCGCTCAGAGTATACAGGAAGAGCTTTGTTTAGGCATCTGGATGAGGATTAAACAATGAAATTAGATTTTCAAGGCTCAAACATTTCGGATGTCATGCTTAACATTGTCAAAGAGTTTCACCTCAACTCAGCAACCGAAGCATTTGGCCTTTCAATTGAAGTGAAGGGATTTGATTCGCAGGGAGATGTCATTGAAAACAATTTTATACGGAACAGATTTGACAACTTCCTTCAACACAAATCCCTGCAACCAATAAGAACGGTTGCGAATACGATATTTCCTGAAAACCTCTGGAATAAGCGCCTTGAAAGAAAAATCCTATACAATAGATATAATTTGATCATTCCAAAGCTTTTAAAATGCCCAAAAAACAGACTTGGCCTATACTTCAACCGAATGATAAATTATCCTGGAGGATCAGGAAACATTAACCAGCTTGAGGAAATAATTTCTTACTACAAATCTGGCACAAGAAGAAGGAGCGCGTTTCAAATTTCGATCTGGAGCCCTGAACATGATCTTAAAAATGTTCCCCAACGAGGCTTCCCATGTTTGCAGCACATAGTCTTTGCCCCAAACAAGAGCAAACTAATGTCTTTTGCGTTTTATGCTAGTCAATATCTCTTTGAACGGGCATACGGCAACGCCCTCGGAATATGTAACCTGAGCAAGTTCGTGGCACATGAGCTTGGCATTGAACTGAATAGTGTAAAAATCTTTGTCGGCATAGAAAAACTCAACATGCCAATGAAAGATGTCTCACAGTTTTTAAACCTAATGAAAACCGAAGAATCTTGTGAAAGTTAAAAAAAGCATTCGACTGTTACTAACACAGTCAAACGAGATAGATCAAGAAGCAACATTTCTTGTGCGAGACTGTTCTCGATCTACTTCATACTTTAAATCGTTATATCCGATCATACCAACGCAGGCATATGACACATACTGGTTATTTGCCTACGAAAGGCAAGAAATTTTTTTCAAAAAATTCGCCAACGAAAAACAGCCCTGGACGAAGGATCAAATTTTATGCAGCCACAAGTTTACAAATGCTTATCGTGCAGCAGACAGAGTTAGCCAGTTTCTTATTCGAAATGTGATTTATGCTGGCCCTCAAGATCCTGACAATATTTTTTTTAGAACTATTTTATTCAAAATTTTCAATAAAATCGAAACGTGGTACTCCCTCCAAGAAAGATTTGGCGAAGTATGTATAGAAAACTATAATTTTGAAAGTTACGACTTATTTCTTTCTGAAATGATGAACCGTGGAGATAAAATTTATTCAGCAGCATATATAATGCCCTCAGGTTACAGCCTGTATAAATACAAACGAAAACATTCAAACCACCTTGCCATGTTGGAGCAAATGCTTAGCGACGGAATCCCCCACAAGATTCAATCTGCATCAAAATTACGAGATGTCTTTGAGCTACTACTTGGCTATCACTCTATTGGAAAGTTTCTTGCGTACCAATTTGCTATTGATCTAAATTACACTTCCTTAATTAATTTTTCCGAAAATGAGTTTGTAGTACCTGGACCAGGTGCTCTAAATGGAATTTCGAAGTGTTTTGAAAGCTTGGGTGGATTAACTGAATACGAGATCATCAAATTTATGAAGGATAGACAGGAAGAAGAGTTTAATCGTTTAGGTTTGAATTTCAGATCCTTGTGGGGCAGGCAATTAACATTAATTGATTGCCAAAACCTTTTTTGTGAAGTTGATAAATACACCCGTATAGCCTTGCCACACATAAAAAGTATCGACAACAGAAAAAAAATTAAACAAAAATACAAACGTCACCCAAATAATATTTTTTATTTCTTTCCACCGAAATGGGGGTTAAATGATAAACTCAGACAATAGTCACTTGCTTCGGAAACTTAAAGAAATTAAAATTGAGCTATCCCACAAGTGCAACTTACGCTGCGTTCATTGCTCCAGTGATGCAACTGACTCTGAAGTCACTGAATTATCTTTTGAACAAGTTAAAAGGATTTTATACGAAGCATCTCATCTATCTATACAGACCGTTTCTTTTTCTGGCGGAGAGCCTTTACTGTGGCCAGAACTGGGCAACGCGGTCAACCTATGCCTAGAACTGGGCATTCGTGTTAGAATCTACACAAATGGGACGACCAATGAAGCCAGTTCGTTCTTGAATAATATTCAAAGCAAAAATATATCTGTAATTTTTAGCTTACATGGCTTTGAAGATACTCACGACAGAATAACTGCTGTGCCCGGGTCTTTTCAAAAAACATTAACAACACTCCGCGACACCTTGGATTTTGGATTTCATCCTGAAATTCATTTTGTTCCCATGCAATTAAATTACAATGAAATAATTGATTTTGCTTTTTATTTAAATTCTATTGGAGTAAAACAAATCAGTGCCCTTCGATTTGTGCCTCACGGAAGGGGGAAGTGCATGAACAGACTTGCACTTTCAAATAGCCAACATGTTCAATTTAGGAACTTTTTATTATTTCTCAAACAAAGAAACATTCATATCCGTACCGGATCTCCATTCAATATTTTACTGCTAAATGACCAGCCTACCTGTACAACCGGAACCGACAAATTAATTATTTCTCCAGACTTTCGAATTTATCCATGCGATGCGTTCAAACAAATACAGCCACAGGATTTAAATATCACCGACAACTTTTCTTCACTAGTCAATCACTCTCTTCAAGATTGTTGGAACAACTCTTCATATTTAAATTTTGTTCGCAAGTTGTCTGCGGAAAATTCACCACAGGAATGTCTTTCTTGCGCGAAGTATTCACTATGTCGATCGGGCTGTTTAGCACAAAAATTTTTATTTAGTAATCGCTTTGATGACCAAAAAGACCCTGGATGCTTACTCTCAACCATTGGAGTACCACATGCCGTCAATCATTTCGAATGACGAAGTCTTAATTAATAATGTTTTGTCCAAGATGTCCGCTTTGGCAACATCAGAAGCAATTAATATTGCCGGCAGCAAAGACCATGGGAAGGCTGAAATTATTTCTTTATCATTTTCTTATCCTTTTGACGATGAAATACTAAATTTATTGCGAAACAAGATTTTGCCACTTGAAAACAATGAGGTACTTTATGAACGCATCAACATTATCAAAGATATATGGTTTTTATTGGTTGAAAAGTCAATAAAATGCTTGCGATATTTCGACGAAAGAGAACCATACTTAAAGTTTACTCAAAAGAAGCCTCAAGCATACGGCCTAGATGAGCTCAAAAAGTATTACGAAGAATTTGCCGGATTTGAGGCCCTCCTTTACAGTAGCAATCAATTCTATCGCGATCATGTAATACATTTATTCAGAACATGGCTTATCGGCTTAAATATTCTAATTACCGATCCTGGCGGTGTTCACTTCTTCAATAAAATCTCTATCGAGGGTGACCATTTACAGACATTCACAATGAACTTTTTCGAAATCATTAGCGTTTGGACAATAGCCTCTCTTTGTCATGATCTTGGATATCCGCTCGAAAAATTCAAAGAGATTCTACACAAAACAAGCAAAATGATGGAGTTTTTGGTTTCTAACCCCAGCATAAGCCAAGATATAAAATTTAGTGGCACTCAAGACAAAATCAATGAGTTTATTGTCAAAATGATAAGCTCAAAGATGAAACCAGTTGCGGACAACTTTTACGCCAGGACCCAATCAAAGTACTATATAAAATATTCTAAATCTCTTGAAGACTACAGTCATGGGATCATCAGTGCTTTAATTATTTACAAATCATTGCTTTACTTTCTTGAATCTGACTTTAGCACACATGACGACCATGTTTTTGGCACCGAAGATGCTAGGCAGTATTATATGAGGAGAGACATTCTTCGGAGTATCGCCTCTCATACGTGCAGAGATATATATCACATGCATTCAACATCATTGCCACTACTATTGATAATATGTGACGACTTACAAGAATGGGGCAGAAAAAAATGGAGCGACTTTTACTCTAACAGCAGCTCCACAAACATAAATTTTTCACTTCTAAGCTATGATGAAAACAACATATCTGTTGAATACACTTTCGAGAAAGCGAAAATGCCTGACGTCGAAATCTACGTAGACCAATTTTACAAGCAGTTTATAAAGTTCAAAACTCTATTACGTGATGGCCAAGACACAGAGCACAGAAGTTTTAGTTTTTATATTCGCTACAATATTACATACGGCAAAAAAATCATAAACACTACACTACTAATACCACTCGACAATGCTGCAACTTTTAAGGTCGAAGGTATAGGATACAAACGGCGTTCAGAATTCATAAGAATTCTCGGGAAAGCTCTTATTAAGCGTAGCGTCTCATTTGTAACAGACTATGAGTGTTGTATATCTTGATACTGTCTAAATCATTCTCTTGACCAAAGTGTACGCTTTTATTTCGCTTAAATATGCCTATTGGAATACACCTATTGCGAAGAATATGAACGTGTTATTTGAAGGTCTTCGGGGACGTTGACGCCCTTTTGCATGGGGGACTAGGTCCCTCGATTCATGGCAACCCCTAGAGATAGCAGCCACAAAACTTACCAAGTGCAACTGCCAGAGCATCCATAACGTGGATAGTTTTCTGGATAACCTGAAAAAATGACTTCAAACTCCCCCTTTTATACTGGCAACTTAGCTCAAACATTCGATTCCCCCCGCCCCTCGACACCGTCCGTTACGGTTCAAAAAGTCAGAAAT
>ALAO01000013.1 GCA_000307955.1 Solidesulfovibrio magneticus str. Maddingley MBC34
TGAACTTGTAGGGGAAGGCCGGGCGGTGCAGCTCGTCCTGATAGTCGGTGGTCAGGGTGTGGCAGAGGTCCTGGGTGTCGTAGCAGGCGAATTCGCAGCGCGAGGAGCCCAGGCAGTCGGCCGGGGTGCGCAGGTTGCCGCCCGAACCGCCGAGGTCGGTGCGCATCTTGTGGGAGAGATCGTAGAAGACCTCTTCCAATTGCGGCGTCGTGGTGCCGAGCAGGACGATGTCGCCGGTGGAGCCGTGCATGTTGGTCAAACCCGAGCCGCGCAGGTCCCAGATGTCCATGATGCCGCGCAGGTACTCGGTGGTGTAGTACTTGCCCGCCGGCTGGTTCACGCGCACGGTGTGGAAGTGGGCCACGCCCGGGAACATTTCAGGCTGGTCGCAGTAGCGGCCGATGACGCCGCCGCCGTATCCGAACACACCGACGATGCCGCCGTGCTTCCAGTGGGTCTCCTTGTCCTTGAAGGAGAGTTCGAGGATGCCGAGCAGGTCGTCGGCGCAGTCGACCGGAATCTGGTAGTCGAGCCCGTCGGGATTGGCGGCCCGGTGGGCGGCCTCCTGCTTGAGGTCAGACACGAAGCTGGGCCACGGGCCCGTCTCCAGCTGATCCAGCAGAGGCGTCTGGTGTTTGGCCATGAACATTCTCCTTTGCGAAGACGGATGGTTAGGCGCGTCGCCAAGGGACGGGGGACGAAACCCCGAAGCATTTCTGGCGACATCGGACGGCCGACGCCAACATTGGTCCGATTGGGCGATGAAACCCGCATCAAGCGGGCGCGCCACAGGTGCGGCCTTGCTAAGCAAGGACAGTGCCGGGGTACAGTTTGTCGGCCTAACGTGCTTATTTTATTATTACTAACGATCTTGACTAAGCTGTTGGCAACAAAGAGGGCGGATGACCTCGGCGTCGGCCTTGGCCATCCGCCCTATGGCAGAGGAAAGTCAGCGAAAATTCGTTGCTACTTCGTGATATTTCCGCGCAACCTATGAAATTTCGTTGTCGTCGCCAGCCGCTGAGGCGCAAGCTTCGCCATCACTGCCGGAAGAGGGGACAATCGCTTGGATTTCCAGCCGAATCGGCACGGACAGGCTGTTCGTGACGAAGCAGTAGCGCCTGGCCTGCTCGACGATGGCCTCCAACCGCTGCCCGGGGAGGGCGGCGCGCACGACGAGGGTGATTTCGCCAAAGCGGAAGGCGGCGGGGTCCTTGTCGGCGCTGGCCGTGACGGCAAGAGCCTCCACCGGCTGCCGCCGCCGGGCCGCGACATGGCGCACGGCCTGGCCGAAGCAGGCGGCCACGGCCCACAACAGCAGTTCGCTCGGCATGGGGCCAAGGCCCTCGCCGCCGTATTCCGGCGACTGGTCGGAAACCAGGCTGTGGCTCTCCGAGGTCAGGGCGAAGGCGGTTTGGCCGCACGTGGTCGCGCTGACGATCACAACGCCTCCTCATGCAGTTTCTTTTCCATAAGCTGATGCTTCCGGCCTTGCAGCAAAAAGGGCTTGCCCAGGCGCAGCCAGCCGAGGCGCTGGAAAAAGCGCACGTTTTGGAACTGCACCGTGGCCAGGAAACGCTTGACGTCCGGCCGGCCGCGCATGAGCTCCACGGCCCTACGCACGAGAAGCGCGCCAATGTTGACGCCGGTGCGGTATTCCGGCCGCACGGCCAGCCGGCCGCCGTACCACGTCCCGCCCCGATGGCGGTAGCAGCGCACCACCCCGGCCAGACGGCCGGCCACCTCGGCGATGAGGGGAATGGCCAGGTCGTCATGGGCGTCGCGGTCGGTGACGGGAAAGATGCCCTGTTCCGACACGAAGACCTCGTGGCGCAGTCGCCAATATTCCTCGATGTCTTCCGGGGTCTCGGCCACGCGCAGGCTGACGGCGTCGGCATCGGCCACGGCCGGCGGCGCGGGGATGGCCGCAGCAGGAGCCGTTTCGGTGAATTGCAGCAGGGAGCAGGCCCGGCAGCGCACGCACCCGGCTGAGCTGCGCTCGGCGGACAGGCCCTGGTCCGTCAGCATCTTGCCCACAGCCCGGTACATGCCGCCCAGATAGTCCGGGTCCACCGGCTTGGCCTCGGCCAGGCAGGAATCGAGCAAGGGGCGAAGCGGCACCACCACGGGATAGACGCCCAGGGCTGCGGCGCGTCGGCAGCCGTCCAGGGTGGCTTGCGAGTCCTCGCCAAGGCCCAAGATTACGTAGGTGCTGACTTTGTTGCGGCCAAAAACGGCGACGGCGGCGGCAAAGGCCTCGAAATACGTTTCCAGGTCCACTTCGGCCTTGCCCGGGGTCATGCGGCGGCGCACGGCCGGATCAAAGCTCTCCACATGGATGCCGACATCGGTGACGCCCATGTCCCGCAGCCGGGCGTAGAGGCTTTGGTCGCGAAGCGGCTCGAACTGGATTTCCACCGGCAGGCCCGCAGCCTCGGCGATGGCCTTGGCGCAGCGGCCGAGATAGCGCGCGCCGTCGTCGGGGCAGGCGGTGGTGCCGGCAGTCAGGGTCACATGGCGCACGCCGTCGAGAGCCCGGGCGGCCATGGCGACCTCGGCGAGCTGTTCGGGGGTCTTGGTGCGGATGGTCGAACCCTGGGCCAGGGACGCGCCGATAGCGCAAAAGCGGCAGCGGGTCCGTCGGCTGCTAAAGCGCACGCACTCCTGGATGACGGTGGAGGCTAGGCAATCCAGGCCGTGGAGCCGGGCGATCTTGTCATAGGGGACGCCGTCGGCGGTACGGCCGTCATAAAAACGTGGCCTTGGCACGGCGGCGGCCTGGCACAGCGGGCGGCCGTCGCGCTCCAGCCGCAGGCGGTCGCCGTCCTGGACAAACGCGTAATCGGAACTGCGTGCCGAGGGGCTCAGAGCCGGGATCATCACGGGGTGGCCGTCGATGACGTAGGACCCGGCGTCCGCCGGCCCGGCCCCGCCCCGCCGAACCGTCTCATGATCAAGGATTCTGGCTCCGTAACTTTGCAGGGCGACATAGTCGGCAAGGGTCATGGTCATGGCGTGGCGTCCGTCCGGGAGGTTGTGGACCGGACCGCTCACCGCGCGGTCCGGTCCGTTGGTGCATGGCCCGGCCCAAGGTTTGCCCGTGCGTCGCCTGCCGGGACACGCGGGCTTGCTTGAGCGACCGGTGTTTCACAGCAGGGCTAAACGCCGTAGAGCTTCTCGGCGTTTTCCCAGAAGAGCTTGTTTTTGAGCTCCTCGGAGATGCCCAGTCCCTCGAACTTGTAGTATTCGCTCCAGAAGTCGCTCCAGGGTTCGTCGGAGCTGAACATGACGCGGTCGTCGCCGACGCCGTGCTTTTCGATCTCGTCGAAGAGATAGCGGTTGCAGAAACCCACGGCCCAGGACGTGTCGGTATAGACCTGGTAGCCTTCCTTCACGAATTTGATGAATTCCGGGATGAACTTGATGTGGCCGGACACGCCGCCGCCGCAGTGGACGACATGCACTTTGACGCGCTTGCCGTAGGCCTTGACGAACTTGATGCAGTTGCTGACGTCGGAGCCGCCGCCGGGGCTGGTGTGCAGATGGAAGACGTGGTCATGGCTCTCGCACACGTCGATGATGCCTTCCCACATCTTCTTGGTGTCTTCGTCCCACTCCTCGGGGTTCCAGGTGCCGCCAAGCAGGCAGGTGGCCTTGAGCACCTTGATGCCCGGCTCGCCGGCCAGCTTCATGGCTGCCTCGTTGGCTTCCTTCATTTTCAGCGCCGGCGAGAACCAGACGCCGCCGAGAATCCGTTTGTCCTGGTGGGCGCAGGCGTCCAGCACCACGGCATTGAGGCCAAACGGCTGGGAGGGATCGGGGATGCCGTAGTTTGACATGACGATGGCCCGGTCAACGCCCAACTGGTCCATGATCTTGATCTTGGCCGCGCGATCGTTGTCGCAGTAGACCGTGGGGTTCACCGGCTCGGGCAAGCCGTAATACTTGAATCCTTCCATGAAGCCGATATGGTTGTGCACATCGAAGACTTTGCGTCGGACCTTCTCTCCAGGCAGCATGCGTTCCATGAAGCGCTCCTTGCGGTTGGCGGTTGGGCCTTGGGCAGCCGGGACGACTAGACGGTCCAGGTGGACAGGATGAGCGCGCCCGCGCGCTGGTGGGTGAGGATGCAGTCCAGGATGTCCAGGGGATGGATGCCCTGGACGCCGGGCAGCAGATCGGTCTCGCGCATGCCGTACAGGGCGGCCATGGCGAAACGGCAAGCCACGACCTTGCCGCCCTCGTTCATGATGGTGGTGAGCTGCTTGTTGTAGGCCATGTTGCCGGCGAAGCCCTCGTCGCCGACCTTGGGGAAGCCGCGCGCGGCCGAGGCCATGAGCACGCCCGGTCCGTAAAGCAGGAAGGTGAGATCGTAGCCCTTGCGCACCAGCCGGGTGGCCGTCAGCATGTTGATCAGGCCGACCGAGCCTTCAAAGGGCACGGTATGCATGCAGATGAGCGCTTTTTCGCCCGGATTGGCCATGATGTCCTCATAGACTTTGGGACCGTGATTGACGATTTCGTCACCGATGGCCGGGGCGGGGATGGAAACCATGGTCATGGGAACTCCTTAGTAAGGGGTTGGAGTGTTGTGACTTTTTTGTAGACAGCAAGGGGTGTGCCGGGTTTTCACGTAAGGCCGCGAGACAGGCTGGAGCGCGCTGGCGGGCTTTTCAGGCCGTCCGGGACTGGCGCAGCGGACGGCGGCAACAACATTTCGTGCCTTTCACGTCGATTCTTCCTTGAAAACAGCGAATCCTCGTTTTCCCTTTCCGGGGAAGGCCGCCCGAGCCGGATATTTTTTCGCGCGCCCTGTATGCCGAATCGGTAATTGCCGTTTCCCACGGCCAGGGAGTGGCTTGACCAGATCGTCGATGCGACGCGGCATCATGTTTGCTTTGTCTGTTCCCAACCAGCGACGCCCCGGAGGCAGGCGCAGCAGCTTGCGACAGCAGGTCACGAGCGAACGACATGGGCGCTGACGGGAAGGTTGTTCCGGGAATTGGCGAAAAGCGGGAGAAAACGCGGATGAACGACGACGGCGAATGGACGCGGCGGCAGGTCCTGGGGCGTTTGGGCGGGGCTTGGGGACAAGGAGCAACGCTGTGCGCCCTGGCCGGGATGGGCGGCTTCCTGCCCCCGGGGGGGCGCGACAACGCCGAACTGGCCCGAACCTACGGGGTGACGGAGGACTGGGTTTACAGCCGCACCGGCATCCGGCGGCGGCGCATCCTGCCGGCCGGGCAAAACACCTCGGACATGGCCGTGGAAGCGGCCCGGGCCGCCCTGGCCGACAGCGGCACGGACCCGGCCGCGCTCACCCATCTGCTGGTGGCCAGCTGCTCCCCGGACGGGCTCGTGCCCAACACCGCCTGCACCGTGGAGCGCAAGCTCGGCCTGTCCGGCCTCGTGGCCCTGGACTTCAACGTGGCCTGCTCGGGCTTTCTCTACGGCCTCTATCTCGCCTCGGCCATCGTGCGCCTGGAGCCCGGGGCCGTGGTGCTGCTGGTCGCCGCCGAGGCCATGAGCCGGCTGTGCGCTCCGGGGGATCGAAGCGTCAACGTCATCTTTGGCGACGGGGCCGGGGCGGCGGTGGTCACGGCCCGGCGCGGGGGGCTTGGCGTGGAGGATATCCTGGTTTCCTCCGACGGGAAAAACGCCGGCATCCTCACCGCCGACGGCGGCGGCAGCCGGGCCGCCTACGCCTCGCCGGACAGTCGGGTGGGGGAGGGCTATTTTCTGCGCATGGAGGGCCGCGAAGTGTTTCGGCTGGCCGTTTCGCGCATGGCCGGGGCGTCGCTGGCCCTGCTCGCCCGCAACGGACTCTTGCCCGACGACGTGGATCTTTTCGTGCCCCACCAGGCCAACGGCCGCATCATCGAGGCCGTGGGCGAGCGCCTGGGCATCCCGGCCGGGCGCACGGCGACGTATCTTGAGGACGTCGGCAACACCTCGGCCGCCTCCATCCCCCTGGCCCTGGAGCAGGCCCGGGTCCAGGGACGGCTGCGGCCCGGCGGGCGGGTGCTTCTGGCCAGCTTCGGCGCGGGCTTCACCTGGGGCGCGGCGCTTATGCGCGTGGACGCGGCGGCATCGTAACGCGTTCTTTCAACAGCAAGGAGAAGGACATGAGCCAGGAAGCGGACAGCACCATCGCCGGCCGGGGCCGCGAGCCCGAAAGGGCAATGGACGGGGAAGAGGCGATCATGGCCGCCATGGTCGCGGGCCTTTGCGGCGCGCCGGCGGCCACGGAAACGGCGCTGGCCGCGCGGCTGGCCAGGCTGGAAGAACACTTCGCTCGTCTGTGCACGGTGGTCGGCCGGCTGGAACAGGAACTGGCCGGGTTGCGGAGTCACGTCGCCGGCCATGGCCGCTGAGCCGGCTTCGGCCGGCCGGCTGGCGCTCCGTGTCGACCCGAGCCGTTGCCTGGGCTGCGGCCAGTGCCTGCCGAGCTGCCCGAGAGGCCTTCTCGCCGTGCGCGGCGGGCTGGCCGTGGTGACCGACGTCGCCCGCTGCGATGGCCGGGGTCGCTGTCTGGGGCATTGCAGCGCCGACGCGTTGACCCTTGGCCCTGGTTCCTGGCCGCCCGACGGCGCCTGAAGACCCGTGTCGCGCTCCGTAAAGAATGCGATGGTAGGTATTAAGAACAATTATGGTGTTCGTGTGTTGGCCGCTAAACGCCATAGGCGCTTTGGGCGGACACAGATCGCCGGCTCAGGTCAGGGAAAAGCAGAAAGCCGA
>ALAO01000014.1 GCA_000307955.1 Solidesulfovibrio magneticus str. Maddingley MBC34
ACCCCCGGACGGGTTTCCCCGCCAATGGTTTTCAAGACCATTGAGGCCACCATATCCCTGGTTCCTTCCGTTTCTATCTATTCTTACATCTGCCTAATTTCACTGCGCTTATTGTCTATTGACTTCTAAGGCCGTCTCCACGATTCTGGCCCGCATGTGGGGGATAGTGTGGGGGAAGGCGCGAACCCCTGTGGGGGAATGACCTTGCCCGGCAAGAGGAGAAGGACACGTGCCACGACAACAACGGCAAGCCACAAAATATCCCGGAGTGTTTTTCATCGAAGGGACCGCCAAGGATGGTCGAACCGAGCGAATCTACTACATTCGGTATCGCCAGGGCGTCAAGATGACGGAGGAGAAGGCCGGCCGCCAGTTCGAACACGACATGACGCCGGCCAGGGCAGCGCGCATCAGGACGGAACGCATCGAGGGCAAGACCCCTTCGAACACAGCCCGCCGCGAGGCAGTCCAGGCCGCCAAGGACGCCGAGGCCAACAAATGGACCGTGTCCCGCCTCTGGGAGGCCTACAAGGCTCAAAAGACGGTGTTCAAGTCCTTGCGCCAGGATCAATACCGGTTCGACAAACACCTTTCGCCCTGCTTTGGGAAAAAGGAGCCTCACGAGATAGCCCCTCTCGACGTAGACCGGCTCCGCATCGGCCTGACCAAAGCCGGATCGAAGCCCCAGACCGTCAAGAACATCCTCGCCCTTTTTAAGCGCATCATCCGCTTTGGCGAACGCAAAGGCCTTTGCCCGGGCCTTGGCTTTCAGATCGAACTTCCCAAAGTTGACAATTTCAAAACCGAGTTCCTGACCACGGAGGAGCTGCAAAGGCTCTTCGCGGCCCTGGATGCGGAAACGAACATCCAAGGGGCCAACATCCTGCGCATGTGCCTTTTCACCGGGATGCGATTCGGGGAGATATGCAAGCTGACGTGGGCGGACCTCGATTTTGAACGCGGCTTCATCCATTGCCGCGATCCCAAGGAAAAGCGCAGCAAGGCCTTGCCCATGAACGACCTCGCCCGCGAACTGCTCATGGGCCACCCCCGCACGGCCGGGAGTCCCTACGTGTTCCCCGGGGCCGGCGGGAAGATGCGCACCACAAACCGGGACACGGCTCGAAGGATCCGCGACCGCGCCGGGCTCCCCAAGGAATTTCGCTACCACCACGGCTTGCGCCATACCATGGCAAGCTACATGGCGAACAGCGGCCAAGTGGATTCCTACGTCGGGCACAAGGCTCTTGGACATGCCGATCAAAAAATGTGGGCCAGGTATGCCCACCTGCAAGACCAGACGCTTCGGGATGCCGTCCAGGTTCCCGCCGACATCTTCAAAGACATCTTGAAGGGCAAATCTGGCCCGGACCCTAAAGTGGTCAACATCGCCAAGGCGAAAAGATAGGGCGCCGCCAGTGGCCGAGGCCCGCCACGGGCCGCAAGGACAAGGAGAAACGCATGAGCATTCAGTATGTGACCGACGAACAGGGAACCCCTGTAGCCGTCCAGGTGCCCATCGCCGAGTGGGACGCCTTGCTTGCCAAGGTCCGCGCCCTCGAACCGGAGCGCGACGACACGGAATATCTTTTGGGAAGCCCGGCCATGCGCGAACGGCTCATGGCGTCCATGAAATCCGAAGACCATGTGCCATGGGAGGCGGTTCAGGATGCGCTTGGTATTTGAGCGCCACGCCTTCGACGACTTGGCGTGGTGGACCCAGACCGACCCCAAGAAAGCGCGGCGGATCATCGAGCTTATCCAGGAGACGGCGCGCGATCCTTTCCAGGGCAAAGGAAAGCCGGAACCGCTCAAGCACGCCTTGGCCGGTTGCTGGTCGCGCCGGATCGACCAGGAACACCGGCTTGTCTACATGGTGAAGGGTGAAGAAGTCGTCATACTGGCTTGTCGGTTTCACTATTCATAGGAAATTGCCTTGCTATCACATTGCTTATTAGTGATATATACATGACTACAGCTCAAGGGGCGCTACAAAATGGCTTCAACAAATAATATAAAAGCCGGATATTACATGTCCTGGCTTACTCGCTATGTCGCTAGAAACAAAAAATATATCCTTGGGCATGGCGTGTATGAAGGGGCTGATGCCAAAAATAAAGACGTATTGAGCATTCTAGAAAATGCAGATCGGTCACTCATTGCCAATCTTTCTAGTTACAAGCCGTCATGGATATTGCTCCAGATGGCAACAGAAGGAGGGAACGCACGGATAGCCAAGGATGACTATGACCCACACAACTTCGGAATTAGTTCTATAATGCCATACATTCCCATATTCATGCTCATGAATAAAACAGGAAGCTATGCTATCCCGTGGAACAAGGACGTTTCTTTGTCTCAAGACAAGCTCACAATGGCCAATTTTAGCAAAATGCGTCTCGACTTGTGCTTAAAAACGGTGACGCTTTTACACCTTCTTTCGGACAGCGACAGGAGAGAAGAGAATTCAAATGCGGCCATCGAAACAATGCTTGGTATATTTGAGTTGCTATTGAAAGACAAAATGATAAAAGCAACGGAGTCAATCCCAAGACTCATTGGACTTTTTTTATGGGACATTGCCAATGAAATAGGGCGTCCAAAAGCGGTTAAAACGTTCATAAGCCTTTATCATAGCAAAGAAAAACGTCTGAAATATTTATTTATAGATGGATACTATAGCGAAACAGAGCTTCACAGGCTAATTAACAAGACAAATACTTGCATTGAAAAGATGGATGTCCTTCCGATATCAAGTTAATACAAAGAAACAGTTGTCATCAGCCGCAAACTGTTCCGGCTAAGTACAAACTGACCTAGTTTCAATCCCGTCTACCGACTTACAAGGCCCGGCATCATCAAC
Organism: Solidesulfovibrio magneticus str. Maddingley MBC34; assembly: GCA_000307955.1. Taxonomy (GTDB): domain Bacteria; phylum Desulfobacterota; class Desulfovibrionia; order Desulfovibrionales; family Desulfovibrionaceae; genus Solidesulfovibrio; species Solidesulfovibrio magneticus_A. The sequence continues at coordinate 2,864 of ALAO01000014.1, forward strand.
TTTGATGAGCGGGGCCTTTCTCTTTTTGTCATCCCATTCCTAAACAAGGATGCACACTGATGGACACGTACAAAGCGAACCAGACAAGCAAGTTAAACATCCCTGCCGACGTCCTAGCCGAATCGGCCAACCTCACGGACGTTCAGGTTGCCGAGCTTTTCAACTGCTCGATCTCTTCGCTCCGCAATGCCCGAAGCCTGCGCAAGGGACCCTTGAAGGACTTGCCGTACACCAAGTTCGGGAAAAGCGTCCGCTACTGCTTACGCGACATCCTGGAGTTCCAGCGAAGGCTTCGGGTCGACCCGAACGCTATCCACGGGGAATGACGGTTGTGGCCCGCTACGAATACCACCAGGGCCGCCCGGTCATCGCGGCCATCGGGCAGTCAGCCCGAGGCAAGGTGGAAAGCTTGACCTACCTTTGCCCGGCCTGCGGGCAAGTCCATACCCACTGGCTTGCGGCGGCAGATGGATTCAGGTCCGGGATGCCCTTTTCGATCACGCTCCCCTGCCGCAGCCCTGATAGCCCCCCTTACTTTCTCCAAACAGCGCCCCCGACCGGAATGGAGCCCTGACCATGCCGCAAGCTCGAAACGATGCACGAGAGATAGAGCGCCGCGTCAAGGAACGCGCCCGGCAAATAGAGGGGGGAAATGCCCCGAAGCCTGTACCCGTTGCCGAGATCCATGCCACCAACGAAGATTTGAAATATGCGCTCCGGTACGGGAACGAGCGAGCCGACGCCGGTATTGTCGAAAAATATCTTAGATGGCGCTATATCTATGACCGTAGCCGGCAAGAGCCATATAAGCATAATGCAGGATCACATTACGAGAAGGACGCTAAGTGCCAAATCTATGTGGATGCCAACGCCTATCTAAACGAAGAGTACGGGCGTTTTGAGAGAAAATTACTGTCTGCTCTCAACGATCCGACGACGCCGGAAAGCGAACTTAAAGAAGCCGGAATCCTTCTCAAAATGACAAAGCGGCGGATCAATGCAATCAACAGCCGGTCGCGCATGAAGAACATCATGCAATTCGTCACCGAGGGCAACAACGGCATCGCTATCACAAGTGATAGCTGGAACAGCGACCCCTGGCTTCTTCCTGTGAGAAACGGCGTCTACAACCTCAAGACGTTCACCTTCAGGCCTTCAACGCCTGACGATCTATTTTGTAAGTTCGCGCCAACTGACTTCATTGAAGGTGCGCAAGCACCGCACTTCACAGCATTCTTATTGTCAAGTCTGGATGGAAAGCCGGACCTTGTAAGATATGTCCAAAAAGTTCTTGGATCGGCCATCGTCGGTCACTCGAAGCAACAAGAGTTTTACGTTTTCTATGGCGAAGGGCGAAACGGAAAAGGGACAACCTTTGAAACGCTCAAGGATGTCCTTGGGCCGCTTGTTGATCCCATCCGCTCCGAACTTATCACAGAGTCACGGTTCGAGGGAAACAGCAAAGGGGCCGACCCGGAACTATTGGACATGCAAGGCCTGCGCATTGTCTGGGCAAGCGAGACAAAGCAAGGCGCGAAGCTGAATATCGAGAAGATCAAGCGCTTCACCGGGGCCGATACGCTCAAAGGGCGCTTGAACTATTCAAACGAAATCGTGTCATTCCAGCCAAGCCACACGTTACTTCTTTTGACCAATCATAAGCCAAGAGTTGGTTCCAACGAATACGCCCTCTGGCAACGCCTGCGGCTGATCCCCTTTTTGCTTTCATTTGTTGACAACCCCACACAGCCGCACGAACGGAAGCGCGACGTGGACCTTCCCGAGCGCTTGCTGACCGAGCGATCCGGCATCCTGAATTGGCTGATCGAAGGTTGCCGCCTCTGGCAGCTTGAGGGCCTGGAACCGCCGGCCGAGGTCACGGCGGCGACGGACTCCTATCAATCCGACGAGGATCTTGCCCAGGCCTTCCTGGACGCCCGATGCGAGGTGGTCTCATGGGCCAGCGTCGGAGCCGGCGAGCTGCACGAAGAATTTACGAGCTGGTTTCAATCCGAGTTTGGGGCAAAAGCCCGCGTCCCCGGCCTACGGCCTTTTGGCGAAATGCTGGAACGAAAGGTTCGCCGCGAGAAGGGCCGCACCACCAAGTGGATCGGTATACGGATCAAACCCGTATGAGCGAAACCCCCTCCCGCAAGGGACCCAGCAAGAGCGCAACACCGCAAAACCCTGCACCGTTTTTGGTCCGTCTTCTTGTTCAATTTCAGCTAAATGCAGGGTCTATGCATGGTCGCGGGGCTACTCCCGAAAACTTTCTCTTATACGTTTTTTCCCTTCAAATTTTTTACTTTTTTCTAACTTTATCCATCCTTCCCTACAAAACCCTACACTTGAGGGAAAAAGAAAGGCCTATCTTAATGGTTATTCAAGATTTTTGACCTGCCCGGCGTCGAAAAAAGGTTACAGGCCCAAAACCGCCTATCAGGCGATAACCGGCCTGAACGACAGGATTATCAGCAATGCACCGCAAGCGCGGGGACAGCGCATGGTTTTTCTCCCCGCTGCGCCGGTCAGCAATCGCTCAGCCGAGGACAAACAACAGGTAACAGACTAATGCAGCAGGATATTTTAGAACGCTACATCGCCATGGGCTTCACCCCCAAGAAGAAGACCGCGAACGAGTGGGCGGGGCCGTGCCCAGACTGCGGCGGCAATGACCGCTTCTGCATCTGGGGCAATGGCGAGGGCAAGCACGGCCTCGGCCGGTTCTATTGCCGGGGCTGCAAGGTCCAGGGCGACGCCATCGAGTTTTTGCGGGCGATCCAGGGCCTCGGCTACGGCGAGGCTTGCCGCGATCTTGGCCTTACGCCTGCCGCGCCATCCGGTAGACGGGCCGCCCGGGAGCCAGGCGCACCGACCCCGGCCACGCCCGCATGGGCGCCCAAACCCGGCGAACTACCTAACCCCCGATGGCAAGCCCAGGCGCGGAAGCTCATCCCTTGGGCCGTGCGGCAACTCCAAGCCACGCCTGACGCCCTGTCCTGGCTCTTGGCCGAACGCGGATTGACTCCAGAAACGGCCGCCCGCTTCCATGTCGGCTGGCTCCCCGATGACCTCTACCGCGACCGTACCGCCTGGGGCCTGCCCCAGGAATTCAAACCGAACGGGAAGCGCCGCATGTTGTGGCTCCCTCGTGGCCTTGTGCTGCCGGTCCTCGACGCCTCGGGCAAGCCGGCGCGCATCAAATTTCGCCGCCCCAACCCTGGCCAGGATGAGCCCAAATACCTTTACTTGCCGAGCCTGCCCAAGAATACCGCGCCTCTGTCCATCGCCGGAACGGCCGCCGCCTGGATCGTGATGGAATCCGAACTGGACGCCCTGCTTCTAGCCCAGGAAGCCGGCGACCTTGTCAACGTCCTGGCCCTTGGCTCGGCGTCATTGCGCCCGGACGCCGAGGCCCACGCCCGCCTTCAGAACGCCCCCCTCATCCTCTTGGCCCTGGACTTCGACGACGCCGGCAACAAGGCCGCCATGTCGTGGTGGCCCGAACACTACCCGCCTGAAAAGCTCCGCATCTGGCCCGTGCCCGAGGGCAAGGACCCTTGCGACGCATGGCGCGCCGGCTGGGATTTGCGCGCCTGGATCGAAGCAGGCCTTCCCCCTTTCTGCCTGCCGGCGCGGCCGGTCGAAATCGCCGCCCCCACGCCGAGGCCCGAGCCAGCCCGGCAAGAGGAGGAGGTTCACGAACAGCACCAGGCCCCAGCCCTGGACGCCATCGGCCCATGCCCTCCCAGCGACGATACCCCCGACTCGCCGCCGGCATTGGTCAACGCCACCGGCCAGGACGCGCACAGACGGCTTTCCCGGCCGCGAAAATCAAAACCGACCCCGGACATGGTCCGCAGCTACAAAAGCGGCCGTCGCTGGATTCAGGCCCATCTGGACGACCTGTTTGCCCATGGCTGGACGCGGCCCAGCCTTTTCCGCGCCGGCCAGTTCAAATTTCCGTGCGGCGGCTGGGGGCTGGCTTGGGCCTCGGCCTGGGGCAAGCCGAACGTCGGCAGCGTGACTATCGCCGAGGACGGGACCGTCGTCTTTGAACTTAACGAGGCCGGCCGCGTCGTGCGGCAGACCGTGCAGCCACGATAAGGAACCGCCATGCGCCGAATCATTCTCACGCCGACAGGCAAACCGCCTGTGATCTTCACAGGAAGACACGTCGATACCTTTCGGAAGAAGGTCGGCTGTTCCCGTTTCTCCATATCAGTCTATGCCACAAGAAAACCGCGCAATGGATTTTTCTACGTTCTCAAAGAAATAAAGCCATGCCTGACTGATACGGAAGTGGCTTTCTTTCCGTCGCTTGCCGATGCTGTTGAGCGATTGGAAATGAACATGCGTTCCCTTGAATATGCAGCAAGCATCTTCAGCGAAACGCATAAGGCCTGTCCCTCTGGAACATGCAAGACAAAGGAGGTTTTCCCATGAACAGCCCCGCACCACTCAAGACCGCGTTGCCGCCCACCCTTGAGGACATACAGCAGCTTCTCAACCCCCAGGCCTGCCGGGACTGGCTCTTTCGCCAACTCCACCCGACTGGCCCCGCCTGCCCAAGCTGCAACCGCCCCATTGAGGACAGCCGCGCCGTGCGCCGATTCTTCGCCGGGCGCATGATCCAGTGCGATGCCTGCGACACCCGGTTTACCCCGATCACGGGGAGCGTCTTTTCCGGTTCGCAAATGTTCCCGGAGGACATCGCGGCCATGCTGGTGCTTTTCGGCATGGGCCGGCGAGACGCCGACATTGCGACCGCACTTGACCTCAACCGCTCCACGGTCAGCCGTTGGCGGCGCGTCCTCAACGATCACGGCGCGGGGATATGATCCGGCAGCAAGGCCCGGCAAGGGCAGGGGCCGTCACTCTTCCCCGTGTCGGCGGCCAGGGGTTCGGGCATCGCCACGGCCGGCAAGCTTGGTGCAACATGCACAAGTCGATAGGCATTTCCATTTTTCCACGCCATTTTTTCCATATCACAGCGGCGACCCTCGGGCGGTTTTTGACCCCTGACGAAACGACGCCAGGAAGGACCCACGACATAGCCAGGCCGATGCCGCCCCTTTTCAGTCCTTGCGCTGCGGTACCAAGCGGGGGCGGAGCGGGGCGAACGAGACGGCCAAGCGCCAGGGCCGCGACCGTCGCAGCGGGCCACGAGTCTTTCACGAAGCCCGCGCTCCTGGCGGCAGACGGCCGCCAGGAGCGCGGGAGGTCATAGCGGAGCCACAGCCATGGCCGCGCCAGGACGGCCCCGTAAATGGCCGCTACGATGGCCCGCCCGGGCCATCGGCACGGGGAGTACGGCAAAGAAGGCGGCCCCGACACCAACACCACCAGCAACCGGAGAAGCATCATGCAAGATTTCATCCGCGACTACAGCTTGCCGAGAACCAATGACACGGCCTTGGAGTTTCGGGGTGAACTGATCGTTTCCCAAGACTTTATCATGGAAGAAGACATGTACTTGGACAGCAAAGGACAGGTACAAATCCTCAAACACAAGGACATCATGACGTTCAGCCTTTACAGGACAGAGGATGACCGCTTTGTATATCACGCCATCGATCGAACGATACCGCCGGTCAAGCCGGAATATGCTTCGGGAAAGTTCGAGACCCTGAAGCAACATCGGAAAGCGCTCAAGCAAATGGAACTATTGCGCCAGAAAGGGCCGTTCAAGCCCGGCCCCATGCGGTTTGCCACCTCCTGAGCGTACCCCCTAGACAGCATAGACCATTTGGCTCATGGAGCGAACAAGCAGGCAGGAAACGCCATGATCGATGCCGTACAGGTCTTTAAGCAAAAGGACCAGCTTTGGACCACCAGTCTGGAAGTCGCCACAAAGTTCGGTAAACGTCATGACACCGTGCTTAGAACCATTCGGAATTTAGAATGTTCTGACTCGTTCCGACTCCGCAATTTTGCGGAGTCCTCCTACCGTAATGAGCAGGGAAAGGAACAACCTTTATTCCTGCTCTCGCGCGGCGGATTTTCCATGGTGGCCATGGGCTTCACTGGGCGGGATGCCGTGGCATGGAAGGAAAAGTTTATTGCAGCCTTCGACGCCATGGAGAGCCGCATTCTTGAGATGTCGCGCGCGGCCGAGCGTCGGGCCAGTCGGGAGTGGCAGCAAGCCCGGCAAGAGGGCAAGGCCATGCGCCAAGCCACGGCCGAAGCCCTTAATGAGTTCGTGGCCTATGCGAAGGCCAGGGGCAGCACCAACGCTGACCGCTATTTCATCATCATCACCCGCATGGCCTGCCGGTCGCTGTTTGTCTTCGAGCCAGGTCATGAACGCCTTATGGCTCCCACAATCCGGGACTTCCTGGACGCCTCCCAGCTTACCGCCCTGGCCGCCGTGGAAGACGCCTTGGGCAAGGAGCTGCGGGCCGGTATGGCCCACGGCTGGCCGTACAAAGCCATCTATCAGCAGGCCAAGGCGCGGGCGCATGTGGTGGCCGCCGCCATCGGGAAGACGCCAGTCCTTGCCCCTGTGGCCGGCATGGCGTTGCCTACGTCCAGGAAGCCCAAGGCGTCGGGGAAAAGCAGCCAGTTATCTTTGTGGGGATATTCCGAGGGCAATGCCTGACAAGCCCGGGCCGCTGCTCAACTCCCGTTGTGGGAGCGCCGCGCGCGCCGGGCCTGACCCTGAAAACCTCCGAAGCTGCCCAGGCGGCCATTTACGACCGGTCGCGGGCCTCGGCCGGCGTTGGCCTTGTTCTGTAATATACTGGTTCCTATGGTTTCATTTTGAGGCCATTTCGAGATTTACCACTTTGTCCAGGGTTTTGCCCTTCCAAGCCGAGTACGCTTACCACTTTCAAAAAATCGCCCCGTATTGGGTTTTATGTAAACTTAGTATTTACCACTTTGATTTATTTTCCCACACTTGACCACTTTATAATGCTGTTTTATTAAGTAGCCCATGTCAACCCGGGAGGTGCAAATATGACCGTGACCCCGCCTGAACCTGGGCGGCTAGTGTTTTCGGTGGAAGAGGTTGCCGAACGCCTCGGAGTTCACCCGAATACCGTCCGCGACATGATCCACGAGGGGGCTTTCAGGGCGCGCCAAGTGGGCCGGGTTTGGAAAATACCCGTCACTGCCTTCGGCGAATACCTCGACGGCCGCGACAACCCGGCCCGGGTCATGTCCATTGACGAGGTTGCCGAAGCCCTCGGCGTCCACCGGGACACCGTGTCCAAGATGCTCAGCGCCGGGACTATCCGCGCCGTCCGTGCCGGAAGGACTTGGAAAATCCCACTCTCGGCCCTGGAAGAGTTCTTGGCCGGCCGCGACAACCCACCCACGGAGGACCAACCGCAACCCGAATAACCACCCCCAGGACATGAAACAGCCCGGCAAGGAGGTAGCAACTCCCGGCCGGGCCTGACCACAACCCTACCCTCTGGAGGTAGAACCATGGCTGGCCATCCGCTTACCCTGTCCCATGTCCGTATTCAATCCCAACCCCATGCCCTCGCCGCCGTCCACGCCTGGACGCTCCTAAAAGCCGCCTGCGGCCATTTCCGCCCGTTCTTTGACGACGGCCCGGCCGGGCTGCCAAAAGAGCCCTGTGCGCCATTTTGCTCGCCTCTCGCGGGCGGCCAAGAGGTGGCGTTATGAACCATCCCTACGGCATCCCCGCGACCATCATTGTCGGCCAGAAAAAGCGACGGAAGCCCGATCCGCATTTCACCATCCGACACAAGCCCACCGAGAAGCGACTTCAGCAGCCCGGCAAGGCCATGAGCGCCAGCGAAGTGGAAGCCTTGCTGAAGCCGTTTGGCGCGTTCTTCAACCTCCTCGAAGAGATTGGCGCGCCCTGGATCGGGATAGGGTTTTCTTGGACACCAACTTAGGCG
>ALAO01000015.1 GCA_000307955.1 Solidesulfovibrio magneticus str. Maddingley MBC34
TGACGTTTTCATAGACCTGGCAGATGCTCATGTCCGAATCACAGGGATCAGGCCCCATCGGGGTGATACAGTTGCCGAAAAAAATCGATGGTGAAGCAGGTTTGGGCTGAACGCAGCCGCCAAGCGAGGCGCAAAGCGCCAATCCAGCCAGCAGGACGATGGTGACGCGTGCCATGGATTCCCCCTTTCACATGTATAGGCAGGACTTGCCCGGATTGCCTGTCCGCGGTTGTATGCAGCCACGCCACGTTCCGAGCCTCCTCATGAAATGTGGCCAGGACAGCTGTCGCCGGATTGCAGCCAGGGCAGGCCGGCCTGTGCCCGGACCATCCCTTGCCCCCTACCGTGTAATGAGGCGGCGGGGACAAGGGCGGCGCAACGGCGCGCCTGAGCCTGAAAAGCAGCCCGGCGTCATTTGATCAGGGCTGCGGTTCAAGTTCTCCAGGCCGCCAAGCCTTGTCGAACCAGGGCTGCAGCGGGCCGTAGAGGCGCAGAATCACGTTCCAGCCCTGGCCGGGAACGGTCTGCACCCAGTTGCTTTCCTTGCCGGCCGGGGCCTTGGGACCGAAGTGCACGTCCACCGAGCCGTCGGCGTTGACGAGCAGCCCCTTGGTCTGGCTGCTGACGCTGGGGAAGCGCTGGTCGGTCTGGAGCATGGACCGGGTCTGGTTGCTGTAGACGATGACGGACCAGAAGTCCTTGACCGGAATGCCCGGCGGCAAATGGAGCGTGTAGTTTCGGCCGCCGTCCAGGGGGTTGCCCTTGGCGTCCAGGAGCGCCCAGGCGTACTGCGAGCCCCGGCCGACCATCTTTTCCTCCATGGCCGGGGTCACGCCCGTGGCCGCGAAGAAGAACATGATGGCCCCGTCGAGGTTGGCGACCCCGGGCTGGCTTTGGAACTTGTAGCCGCCCACGAAGGGCACGCGCCAGGCGCTGTCTGCATAATAGTACCCCGCCCGGTCGCGCATCTTGTAGGCCACGGCGCGCGCCGTGCCGTCGCCCACGGCCGCGGCCTCGGTCAGGATCTTGCGCATGCGGGCGTCGGGGGCAAACGCCTTGCCCTTTTCGATGCCGAGGGCGGCGAAGTAGCCCAGGGTGACCGGATCGAGGGACTCGCTCGGCTCTTCCTGCACCACCTGGTTGAGAAGCTCCCAGAAGCTGTAGTCGGCCGGGGCCACGGTATTGAAGTCCTTGCCGGACAAGTCCACGAAGGCGAGTTCGGACGGCTGGCCCTTCTGGCCCAGCGGATAGAGCTTGGTGAACTTCTTGACCAGGGCGATGCCGGGCTTGGGGTCGCCGTCCACCAGGAAGCTGCGCCAGGGGATCCAGAGGTTGTAGGTCGGCGACTGGACGACATGATAGCCCTTGGGCACGGAACCCTTGTAGCCGGGGGGCAGCAGCAGATACTTGCCGCCCTGGCCGTGGTCGGGTCCGGTGATACCCACGTCGCCGATCCAATGGTACCACATGTCGTCGATGAGCCCGAGCACCTTGGGCGGCACTTCAAGCACCAGCGGCCCGCCCTTCAGGTCGACCCAGGTCCAGCTGTAGACCGTGTTGTCGTTGGCCGTGAGAAAGATCGACCGCGAATCCACGAGCTGCTCAAAAATAGGCACGACGCCGTTTTTTGGGCCAAGGGTGCGGATGGCGTTGCGGTTGGCGGCCTGGTTCACGGCCGGCAGCCCCAGCAGGTAGGCCTGGACGGCGCGCTGGAAATCGAGGTTGTCGTAGAGGGTGGCCACGGTGGCCTCGTCCGGGAAGCCCGCCGTGTAGCGCAGCATGCCCAGGCGCGTCTCCACGCTTGCCGGCGCGGCCACGCCCGGCGGCATGGGGGTGGTCATCTTGTAGGTTTGCGCGGGTGCACTAGCGGCAGTGGGCGGCGCGACAGCCGTTCCTTTTGTCCGGGCGCAGGCGGTCAGGGCCAGCGCCATGGTCACGAGCACAATTGTTTTGTATAGCATGTCGATTTCCTTATGCAGAAGAAGAAATTTGAGGCAATGGATCCTTCAAAAAAGACATCTCTTTCCTTAGACTTCTGTAGGATATGTATTTTTTAAGGCTGAAAGTTGCAAGCCCCCTCCTTACAGGCGTCATAGGTGTTGCCGAACTCATCTTGGACAATCCAGTTATAACCTTGTGGTGTCGAGATCGCGAGATCCTTGTCAAGGATAGCCACCCGATATTTCCAGCCAGGAGCAGGCTTGATCCTGTCGCCGAGTGTCTTCAGAGAATCGTAGGACATGCCTGGATCGACGATTTTGCTGAAGGCCTGCATGACCCAAGGTGTTCCTTGCGCATCTTCGACAATAAATACTGGCTCACCTTTTTTAAATGTAAAAACAGACTTGCGATGCGATTTGAGGGGCTTGTAAGATTCCAAGCTTTTTTTAAAATCAACGCCTTTTGGCAAGACTCCTTTGCCCCACCAACGGGCCTCCAAACCGTCGAAAGTATCGACAGGACCGACGGGGATAGTGACCGAGTCCATTGTCCATCCACGCGGACCATTTTTGAAGACAGTGTAGGTGTCATACTCGTCGTGAAGTGCTTCGGCATTAACCTTTGCCCATAGGGCTTGCGGGCATGTGTCCATCTTATTTGCATTGTTGTTGAGATCGCTGGTATTGTAATAATGTCCAGTTATTCCAGTTTCCGGAGAACCAACAAGCATCCAGATTTCACAATACTGGACGCCACGCAACGATTGGAAGGCCATGTCCGCTGATTTTTCAGGAACGGGGACCTGCTTCTTATCAGCGGCAAGCGAAGACATTGTCGCGCAGGCAAGGACAATAGCGCACAATATCGCCAGGATTTTTATACGCATAAAGTTATCCTTCGCAGATTGAAGTTTAAATATACTGCAAGTCCATTGGAGATATCCATTCATGTCGCCAGGAGCCTGGATGCGCCAGCCCGTGCCACATCGATTTCTCAGCCTCGTTGCACCAGAGGTATTTGAGCAAGAGATCCCGGGAAACCCCTTTTTCAAAAAAGGGGTTTCCCGGGGCGCAGTTGTTAATCGCTTGCGCCCTTGGCCTGTTGGGCGGCGGCCAGCTTCTTTTCGTCCTCGGGGCTGAGCTTGGGCCGGTCCACGGTCAGGGTGATCTTGTCTATCTTGCCGGTGAAGGGGAACGGCGTCTGGTAGTCGGCGTCGTTGACCCCGGTCAGCGTATCCGAGCCGATGTCCAGTGCCTCGTCCCATTGCAGGATAAACGGCAGCGTATGCTCCATCTTCCGGGTGTCCACGGCCTGGCCGTCAACTTTCAGCACGCCCGTGCCGCCGCGCCCGACGCCCGAGAAGTTGTTGAAGGCCAACGTCCCCATGCCCAGGCCGTCGTAGGCGAAGTCGAATTCCAGCACGTGCTTGCCCGGGGTCAGCTCGGGCCCTTCCCAACGCACGCGCTCGAGGTCGACCAGGTTCCACAGGAACACGGGCTTGCCCTTGAGGACATAGAAGCCGTAGACGCCGAGGTGCGAGGCGACCTGCTTGGTCCAGGGGAACGGGGTGTCGAAGGCCCAGGCCCAGAGCGCCGCCATGTGGGGATAGGTCTTGTCCGAGCCCCAGGCGTCGTAGATGCATTTGAGCTGATCCTCGACTGGCACCATGACGCCGTTGAGCATGGCCGTTTCGTTGGGCGTGCCCAGAAGCGTGCCTTCCGAGCTCGTGCCGTTGTCGCCGTTGATGTAGATGACAGCGTATTGTCGAGCTTGGGCGCGCCGTTGGGCGGCACGATCCGGGCCGCCCAGGAGGGTTTGGACTGGGACGCGGTGTCCTTGATGACACCGCCGAATTTCTGCGGCGGGGCCGGGAGCTGGGCGCCGGGGATGACGACGGTGGCGCTCGGCGAGCCTGGCGGCCCTCCCTGCTGGGCGACGGCCGGGGTCGAGACCAGGGCGGCCAGGCAACATGCGGTTAAAAATAAGGCGAAGATACGTCCCATGACGTCCTCCAAAGGGTTGCTCCACGTTTGGCGGGGGGGGCCGACTTCGCCCGAATCTCGCCGTGAATTCGCTAACACTATCCGTCACTTCCCAATAAACAACCCGAGGAGGCCCGTCCCGGCAGGACGAGCCGCGGCCGACAGCAGGATCAGTACGGCTGGCCGAGCAGCCGCTGGGCGCTGTTCTCCCGCACCGTCCAGCCCATGGCCCGCAGATGGCGGGCAAAGGCCGGGCTGACCCTGCCGGCGGCCCAAATCTCCACGCCGGACGTCGGCATGGTCTGGGCCAGGGTGTTGAAGGCCTGGGCGATGGCGGCGTTGGTCTCGGTCCAGAAAAAACAGTCTGTGGGGAAGACCAGCACCAGCTTGCCGGCGGCGTTTATGGCCGCCACGTGGCGTCCCACGGGTACGAAGCCGGTCAGCGGCGAGACGCCCGCGTGATAGCCGGCGTACATCTGGGCCATGCGCTGGCGGAAGTAGGCCACGTCGGGGTCGCCGGTGTCGGCCAAAAAGCTGATGAAAGCGTTTTTGTTGCCCACCGCCGGCATATTGGCCAGAGCGGCGACGATACGGGACTGCTGGGTCGGAGTGAAGGCTTGGTTGCCGACAAAGTAGGACGCCGCGTCGGCGGACACGCCCATGCCCGTCAGCAGGGCCTGGTTCTGCTGGGCGATGGTCACCGGCGAGGCGGTCAGGTCGATGGTGTTGAGCGTGGCCGTGGTCCCGACGGCGGACACGGCAATGCCCACCCCGCCCGGGATGAGCGCGGCCAGGGCCGTGCCGGTGATGTTGCCGGCCGCCCCGGCCTGGGCCAGGGCGGTCAGCCGGGCCTGGACCAGCGGGTTGGTGGTGTAGGGATCGACCCCAAACTGAACGGCGTACTGCCGGGCCAGGGCCGGGACGCCCAGGAGTTTCGCCCCGGCCGACCCGCCGCCGGAGGTGAGGTCCTGGCTCATGCTGGTAAACATTCGTCCCACGCCCGTAAACGCGCCGCTGATGGTCCCCAGGGGATTCTGGATGAGGTTGACCGCACCCTGCACGGTCTGTTCGCCCTTTTGCACGATGCCGCCGCCAAATTCCTGCAGGGAACTCACCTGCTCCATTTTCGCCAGGGCGGCGGTTTCAGCAATGCGGGTGGCGAGCTGGGCCGTGGAAGCGGCCCGCACGTCCCCGAAGTTGGTGTGCAGGGTGTAGACATAGAGGTAGCCGTCGGTGCCGACGACCGGATCGACCACGAAGTTGGGACCGGAGAGCATCGGGCCCGGCAGGATGGCCGATGCGGACGGCGCAACCGGGGTTTCGTACGCGCTCCCGGCCTGGGGAACACCGAGCAGAAACACGAGGAAAAGCCCTGCCATTGCCGCTTGGATGCCTTGACGCATGGGGGAAACTCCTTTTTTCGCTTTGATACTGTCCTAAGGCCCAGGGGGTCTCGCCAGCGCGGACCGTTCGGATGCGGATTACGGACTTCCCGCCGCAGGCGGCGAACAAGTCCCAAGGGCGCCGGAGAGACCTGTGGAGCCTGCACCGCGCCCGACGACCTAGAACGTAAAGGCCACGCCGAGAATCGGCCCGCTTAAGGTCGCGTCGAACTGAAAGGCGCTCTTGCCGCTGCCCTCACTGTAATTGACGCCGACGGCCCGGTAGCCGGCCAACAGGGTGCCGTGCTCCCAGAACGTATAGCCGATGAGCGCCGTGGTATCCCAGGTGAGGGCCGAACTGACGGAAAAACCGCCGATACCGCCGCGCAGGCTCATAAGCCAGGCATCGGTCAGATGGAACGTGGCCCGGGCGCCGACAATGGGATCGACCCAGGTTTTTTGGGAAAACACATTGCGCCCGCCCCGGTCCCGGTCGGCGTCCAGTTTCACCGCGAGACTCCATATCCTGGCCCCGCCCAAGAGATCGAAGTCCATGGATGCTGTCTGGGCCTTGCCTAGAGGGACGGTCCCGACGCGGTAAAAAGCGACCACATCGGAAAGTACCAGACTCATCTTGGCGTCGAGTGACGCACGCTTGCTCGACGCTTGATCGCTTAAGAGCGAATAGTTGAAATCCGAAAAAAGCCCGAAGCGCTCACGGTACAACACTTCCGCATGCACCATGGCCCCGAGGTTCAGGTACTTGGACAGATCGGCAAAGGAGACGTTCACGTTGGCGTCATACCCCTTGGCTCCGACCGTGCCGCTGATGCCGGTCAGCCAGGCATACGGTGCGATGGTCCAGCGAAAATCGCCCTGGGTTTTGTCTTGGGACATCTGCGCCTGGGCGACATTTGCGAAACATATGAACACAATGGCGAAGAGTAATTTCACAAGAACGCTGCCACGCATGCCACGCACCTCACTTTTTATCATGCAACACGACCCTCGAAAATCAGCCTGTAAACCTGTCCCTGAGCCTTTGACTCCCAAACACCCCACTACCTACCTGAAACGCATATTCCTTCCCACGTCCCGTGACTGGAAAGCCCACAGAGCCAAAACTCGATTGCTTGCGAGTCGCTCCACAGCAAGTCAAAATTTTTAAAAAAATGAGTCAATTGCACGTTCATTATCAAATACGGATTCCAGTCGCTTGACATATTGCGACAACTTTGTGGAGTATGCAGCAATGCACCTTCCTTCTTCTCCCGGAGATGCGCCGTTTGGCAGCCGCTCGCAGATGCAGCCGGTTTATGAAGGCAGCATCCGGGTCGGGCCGTTGATCGGTGTCCCCCCACTCTTGCTGGAATTCGGCCTTGATCCGCTCGCTGTGCTTACGGCCGTCGGCCTGGAGGTTACGCTTTTAGCCGATCCCGAAAACATGATTTCTTACAGTGCCATGGGGCGGCTGCTCAAAGTCTGCGCCGAGCAGACCCGCTGCCCCCACTTTGGGTTGCTGGTTGGACAACGGGCCGGCCTCGATTGCCTGGGGCTGATCGGCCGACTACCCCGGTATGTTCTGGATGTCGGCACGGCCCTGCGCGGCATGATCCTGCATCTGCACCTGCATGACCGCGGGGCGGTACCGGCGCTGTCGGTCGAACGCAGTGCGGCGGTGCTAAGCTACGTAGTCTACCAACCCGGCGTTGCAGGGACCTTCCAGATATATGACGCGGCCATCGCCATTATCTACAATATTATGCGCACGCTCTGCGGCCCTGGCTGGTTGCCCAAAGAAGTCCTGTTCGCCCATCGTCAGCCCCAAGACCCCGCCCCCTACCGCAGCTTCTTTCAAGCGCCCCTGCGCTTTGACCAGGAGCAAACGGCGCTCGTGTTCGCGCCCCACTGGCTGCATGCCACATTAAGAGGCGCGGATCCTCTCCAACGACAGCAATTCGGGGAGCAGATCAAGCAATTGGTACAGCAGGGGCAACGCGACGTGGTCGGCAAATTGCGCTGTGCCCTGGCCGCGTTGACGATGACGCGAAGCGCAACCTTGGAGCAGGCAGCAGAACTCTTTTCCATGCATCCCCGAACGCTCAACCGGCGGCTGGCGGAAAAGGGGTGCACCTTTCGCGGCTTGGCAGAGGAAGTACGGTACGACCTGGCCCGGCAGTTTCTGGAAAATACGGGCATGCCCATCAGCCAGATTGCTGCGGTCTTGGGGTATGCCGAAACCAGCGCTTTTACCCGGGCGTTTCGGCGTTGGTCAGGTTTCTCGCCAACGGTGTGGCAAGAACAAATGAAGACAATGTCACCCTTGCCCACAAAAATATGAGCCTGATGACCCGCCCAGCGTTCCTTGATAACCTCCGCCAGCCCGGAGGACACGTCCTCGATCCCCAAGATAGCGGCATTGTTCTTAATGGCTTCGAGCGTCAGCAACGGCCGGACCCCAGTGACCTCTCCGCCCTGGGGCAGACGGAACGGCACCCCATACCGAAGCGCCACGCCAGGAGGCAAACACCATGGCATACAAAGACCTTCGCGAATTCATTGATATTTTGGAAGGCAAAGGGCTGCTGACACGAGTTGGGGCCGAAGTAGACCCCGAGTGGGAAATCAATGGCGTCACCTGTGTTGCGACAAGTAACAACGGACCGGCCGTATTGTTCGAAAAAGTCAAAGGCACGACCACAACGGTTCTCAGCGAATTGTTCGGGAGGTCATGGCGTCGCGTGGCTTTGGCCATGAATATGGACACCGAGGACCCCGTAACGATCCGAAACGAGTGGATGAAACGGCTGGAAGGCCCGATTGCGCCCAAAGTGGTG
Organism: Solidesulfovibrio magneticus str. Maddingley MBC34; assembly: GCA_000307955.1. Lineage (GTDB taxonomy): Bacteria > Desulfobacterota > Desulfovibrionia > Desulfovibrionales > Desulfovibrionaceae > Solidesulfovibrio > Solidesulfovibrio magneticus_A. Next base: position 8,143 of record ALAO01000015.1, read on the forward strand.
AAGACCGGCCCCTGCAAGGAACATCTGCTCATGGGCGACAAAGCGAATCTTGACGGTCTGTTCCCGAAAGTTCGCTGGCATGAACAGGATGGAAACTATTATTTTGGCACACTAGGCATGCAGGTTACTGCCGACTCCGAAACAGGCGAGCAGAATGTGGGCTGCTATCGCATGATGTATCAGGACGGCGTAACAGCGAAACTGATGATGCAGCCATTTCAGGGCGGAGCGCAACATTTGCGACAATGGGGAAGACGTTACCCTGGCAAACCGATGCCTATGGCGGTGGTATTCGGAGCAGATCCTTGCTATGTGCTCGCCGGCGGGTCAAAATTCGTACAACCTCCCAGCGAAGAAGCGTATGCTGGCGCGTTGCGTCAGGAAGCACTCGAATTAGTCAAATGCGAGCTTTCTGATTTGCTGGTGCCCGCCAGCGCGGAAATTGTCGTTGAAGGCGAAGTGATGCCTGACGAATGGGACCACGATGGACCATTTGGTGAATTTACAGGATTTCTTTCGCAAGAGAAAAGCACTTGCAACGTATTTCGCGTAACAGCCATAACCCATCGCTCCAATCCGATCTTTCACGGCGAGAGAGAAGGGTATCCCTCGGAGGGCGGGCTCATCTATGTCCTCGGCATGGAACCAATTGTATACAAGAAGCTACAAGCGCTAGAGGGTGTGCTGGATGTTCACATACCCCTTTCCGGCGTTGGATTTGAGCTCATTGTCTCCATGCGGGTGTCCCGGAAGGGACAGGTTCGCCAACTGATCCAGACGGTATTTGGCGACCAGGAAGTCGGCGGCTACATTAAACATGTGGTAGTTGTCGACGAAGGAATTGATATCCGTGACAGGGACGACGTGGCCTGGGCAATTGCCACCCACGTACAAGCAGATCGTGATTTGCTGATCATTCCAAGATGTCCGCAGACGAGCCTTGACGTGTCGCAAACCAACCTGCACTGGGGCACGAAGTTGGGTATTGACGCGACCATGCCACGATTCGTGTACGAAGCTGAGGGGAAAACGGCACCTGTGCGATGCAACGATCCAGAAATACAGAAGCGAGTCAAAGCGCAATGGCACAAATACGGAATTACCTTGCCTGGATGATGCTCATTTGCGCAGTTGACGCCACAATCAACGCCTCTTCCCACCCAGATAGAAAGCACAATAATTCCTACAGGACTTGACGGCCAAGATTTGCTGACACAGCAACCTGGAATCAAGAAGGACTTGCATCTTTTTCTGAGAACTTTCACGCGCCAAACAACGTTCCATCTTCGCCTTTTGCCAAGAACTGGACCAACGGGTTCGAGTTGCAGAGCCCCTTCCGCTTCTTAAGAACGCTGGAGTTCCAGAAATTACGCTATAATTATTTGTGCGCCCTATCTATTCCAGGGCCATGTGCAGATTGATCGGCCAGATCAGGTGTGGTGCGCCGACATTACCTACGTGCCAATGAAGCGAGGATCCCTGTATCTGGTGGCCATCATGGACTGGCACAGCCGGGCGGTGCTGGCTTGGCGGTTGTCGAACACGATGGACGCGGATTTCTGCGTGGCAGCCCTGGAAGAGGCCATGAATCAATACGGCGTGCCGGAAATCTTCAACACGGACCAAGGGGCTCAGTTTACCGGCCAGGAGTTCACCCGCGTTCTCAAGGAGGCCGGGGTCGCTATCTTCATGGATGGTAAAGGCCGGTGGATGGACAACGTTTTCATCGAACGACTGTGGAGATCGGTGAAATGGGAATGTCTCTATCTGCGCGAACTCGAAACCGGCACCCAGGCTCGGCAGGCGCTCGTGAACTGGTTTCGCTTTTACAACGAGCAGCGGCCACATACCGCTTTTGACGGTCGTCGGCCCATGGACGTATACCGACAAGGCCAAAAAGCCCCAAAGGCGGCATGAGACCAACCGGACTATAGCTTAAAAACGCCGCCAACCTGTCCAATCTATCCGGACCACCTCAGCCGCGTCGCTGCAACTGGTGGTTGAGTTTGTCCAGCAAACATTTTTGCACATTGCGCTAAACAAGGCTCTGGCGGAAGCGGCAGATCGTAGTGGCGTCGGGCACCTCGTCGTGATCCAGGGAAAGGCCCACGAACCGGACAAAGGAGAAACGGTCGTACAGAGCCTCTTCCTCCGCCGTGTCGCTGAGGTTGTACCACCGCTGCAGCAGAAGGATCTTGAACATGGGAAGCGGTGGATAAGCCGGATTGCCAACGGCGTTGACTACCCGCTTGAGCGTTTTGCGCAAAAACTTTTCCAGCGGAGTCCAGTCGATGAGGCGATCAATCTCGTCGAGAAAGCACTCCTTGCGTTTGCGGCGGGCAACAACATAGTCGGCAATGCCGGGCTTGGAAGAAGTGCGCTCGCTCATGCTCACCACCAACGGTTTCGATGGAGAAAATATACACTAGCAGCATATATTTACAAGATTTTATCGTAAATTACCGTGCATTGGTCTCCGCTCGTCAAATGGAGCGCCCTTCGGATACTTGCGCGCGGAGCCCAAGAGGTGGTCGAGATGCGGGAACTGTTCGATTCCCCGCATATAGCGAACGAAGGGATTAAGTCCGGCACGACTGGTAAGACAGTCGCTGGCGACCTGGACATCGTCTATGGAATTTGCTTTGGTGCTTTTGCGCGAGGACATCAGGCCCTCCTCCATATGGGTTAATGGACCATGGCCACTGGTTGGGTGTGATTTTAAACAAAAACGAGACGATATGCCAAAGATGACGGAGTGTCAGACTGGCGAAATCCTCAGAATAGTATTGGAAGCCGGATGCATATCCCCGAGAGTTTTTAATGGCCAAAGCGCGCACCATTGTCCTTGTCGTCATCCTCTTGGCCCTCGTGGCTCTTACCGCAGACCATCTGTCGCGGCTTCTTGCCACCGCTTTCCTGTTTCGGGGCGACGACGCTTACGCCCAGGCCGCGCGAATCTTCGCCCCCCTCTCTGCCAAAGTCGCCCCCTGCAATCATGTGGGCTTCATCCATGACGCCGACCTGACCACCGATCCCGTCATCGAAAGCATCGTCTTGCGTTTTTTGCTGGCTCCGGCGATCCAGGATAATGCCCGCAGGGACGAACTGCTCGTGGTTCGATTTACTTCACGATCCAAAGAACTGGATTTTCTGCACAGAATTGGCGAATATGACCTACTAGCCGCCTCGGACAAGGCCTTGTTGCTGCACCGGAGGAACCTGCCGTGATTTTCGGACACGGCACGGTAGTAAATCAGCCGATCCATACGTTCCTGTTGTGCTGCTGTGCCGTACTCCTTGGCCATTGCCTGCTCGCGGCGCGGGGGAACGTCTTCAGGGATTACCCCGGTTGCGACCTGGGCTTTTCCATCGGTCTCGGTCTGGGAGCCTTTGGAGCCGCCTTTCTCGCGGCTCGATTGCTTTTCCAGGCTGGGCCGTTCCTTTCCGGAAGCCTTGTCGTGGCTCTCGCCCTCCTGGCCATCGCCCTTTATTTCTTGTCTGGAAGCAAAACGACGCGGGGCGAGTTGCCGTCCGCAGGACAGGGGGGGCTGTACGTTCTCCTTGGCCTGTTCGGCCTCCTGTTCTTGGTTTCGCATTACAATGGCGCGGGCGGCGAACAGGACGCTTGGTTCATCTGGAATCTCAAGGCCGCCTTTCTGTCAGGCGACGGCGCCTGTCTGGCGGAATCCCTTCGCAGCACGAATCACCCGGACTACCCTCTGGTCCTGCCTGGAACCATCGCCTGCTTGTGGTCCGTGACGGGCCAGAAAACCTTCGCCGCACCGGCTAGCATTGCCTTCCTGTACGCCCTAGGCCTGCTTGTCCTGCTTCAGGCAGCGGCGACCCGGCGCAGCGGTCCGTTTATCGGTCTGCTTGGACTTCTCTTTCTCCTAGCCACGCCGTTTTTCACGACACTGACGGCCTGGCAATATGCGGACATCCCCCTGGCTTTCTACATCGTGGGCGTATTCACGGCCGTTCTCTTGCACGACCTTCGCCCCGACAGACGGTTGCTTCTCCTGGCCTGGGTCCTGGCCGCCCTGGCTTGTTGGACGAAAAATGAGGGCATCCTGTTTTTCTGCGCCCTCCTGCCACCGCGACTCATTATTTCTTTTAGGAAAAAGAATTTCTTCGAATTGAGCTGTCTGTTTTTCGCTTCCCTTGCAGTTGGAGTTTCCCTGGTCGCCTTCAAGCAGTTCATCCTAGTTCCTAACGACCTATGGGCCAACCTTCACTGGCGTGCCATGCTCGGCCAGCTTCTCGATTCACACCGCCATGCCCTCATCGGCCGATTCCTCACTGCAACCCTGACAAGTGCCGCGACTTGGCAGTATGTGCCCCTGCTATTTCTGGCCTTCGTGCTCATCCTCGGCCCGGACAAGAGGAAACTGACCCAGGAGGGCAGCGTTACGTGCCTTGCAGCCATCGTTCTGGCTCTGCTCGGCTATTACGGCGTGTACCTGCTTTCCTACCAAGATCTTTCCTGGCTCATGCAAACGTCCATCGACCGGTTGTTCATGCACTATTGGCCGGGAATCGTGCTCGTCTTACTGTGCTGCGTCAAGACCGAGGCCTTGCCAGGCCTGCAAAAGGTCTGCCTTTCCGTTGTTTGCTCAAGAATGTTGCTGGTCGGAGTTGCCGTTTTCGCCCTGGCCATCACCCTATACACACGCTCCCTCACGGCGAACCATCCCCTCGTTCACGCAGTTGAGACGCTCACCTCCATGCGAATCGCCCTTGACCGCTACCATGCAGTCCACGGTGCTTATCCGGTCTCCCAGGCACTGGGGGACGGCTGGGACAATGGCTTCTTACGAGAAGGGCAGTCCGAGGAAACTTTCGAGGAGGACATCGGGGATGCGTATTCCTATCGTTCCGACGGCAAAGACTACAAACTGCTCGGCCATTTCCGAACGCCTCAGACCGGTGCCGCCATCATTTCCGCGTATCCTGACATGCTGAACACCAGCCGCTGCTGTTCTTTCGGTTTCTGGACTAACGCGGCCAGGGATTGGTGAGGGTCAGGGAAGCAGGGCGGGAAGAACGCCTCCGGCGGCCAATTAAAGTCCTCCGCCTTCCCCTCTTTCCAATTGTCCACCCCGGGGCTCCTGGTCCTTGGGGTGAATTTCGCGCGGAACACCCCCAATCCTGCGAGTTTTCCAAAACCTTGACCCTTACCCCAAAGCCCCAAAACCTGTAGCGGTCTAGGGTTTCTTGGACAGTTTGGCCGCG
>ALAO01000016.1 GCA_000307955.1 Solidesulfovibrio magneticus str. Maddingley MBC34
CCCGGCCGCCGGAGGCATTCTTCCTGTCATCTTCTCCAACGATTACATAAATTACGGCATAATACTTTTCACATCCACCGGCTCGTCCTCATCGATATGGCTGCCCTTGGGCGTGCCGGCGGCTATGCCGGCGTGGGCGTAGAAGTCGTAGTCGGGATGTTTGCCGCCGTGGTCGACGAGGAGTTGTTCCTTTTCGTAGACGAAGTCGGCGATGTCGTCCTTGCAGAAGGCGAATTCGGGCGTGAGCTGCAGGGCCAGGGTGGGGCAGGCCTCTTCGCACAGGCCGCAGTAGATGCAGCGGGCGAAGTTGATGCGAAACCAGGCGGCCCGGCGGCGGCCGTTTTCGCCTTCCTCGGACTGCATGGAGATGCAGTTGACCGGGCAGGCCCCGGAGCAGAGGTAGCAGGCCACGCAGCGTTCGTTGCCGTCGGGGGAGCGCGTCAGGATGATGCGGCCGCGCGTGCGCTCGGGCATGGGCCGTTTGTATTCGGGGTACTGCTCGGTGACGGGCTTGCGGAACAGGTGCGTCAGCGTGGCGGCATAGGAGCCGGCCAGCCCGGCCGCGCCTTCGATGACCGCCCCGAGCAGGCTTTGTTTTTCGTCGGCCATGGAGTGCCTCAGGCGGCGGCCACGAGAATCGCGCCGGTTACAAGGACGTTGACAAGGGCCAGGGGCACGAGAACCTTCCAGCCCAGGGCCATGAGCTGGTCGTAGCGCAGGCGCGGCAACGAAGCCCGGGTCCAGATGAGAAAGACCGGCACAGCCAGGACTTTGATCCCCAGCCAGACGATGGGCGGCAGGATCGGCCCGTGCCAGCCGCCGAGGAAAAAGACGGCGATGAGCGCGCCCAGAAGCACCATGTTGACGTATTCGCCGACGAAGAACAGGGCGAAGCGCATACCGGAATATTCGGTGTGAAAGCCGGCTTGCAGCTCGTTTTCGGCTTCGGGCAGGTCGAAAGGGATGCGCTTGGTTTCGGCCAGGGCGGCGATGATGAAGAGGATAAAGGCGAAGGGTTCGGTGACGGCAAAGGGCAGCCCGGACTGGGCGGCCACGATGTCGGAGAGGTCAAGCGAGCGGGCGCGCATGACCACGGGGACCAGCGACAGCCCCAGGGCCAGCTCGTAGCTGATCATCTGGGCCGCGCCGCGAATGCCGCCCAGCAGACTGTACTTGTTGTCCGAGGTCCAAGCCCCCAGGGCCAGGCCATAGACGGCCAGCGACGACAGGGCCAGGACCAGGAGCAGCCCGACGTTGGTGCGCACGATGACCTGGGGCACGGCGTGGCCCAGGATGGTCAGCGTCTCGCCGAAGGGCACCAGCATGAAGGCCAAAAGCGCCATGCCGGCGACCACGGCCGGGGCCACGAGGAAGATGCGGCGGTCCACGCCGTCAGGGATGATGTCTTCCTTGAGCAGCATTTTGAGGCCGTCGGCCAGGGGCTGGAGCAGGCCGAAGTAGCCGACCCGGTTGGGGCCGTAGCGGACCTGGAACCGGCCCAGGAGCTTGCGCTCCAAGAGAATCATGTAGGCGGCCAATCCCAGGGCCACGGCCAAGGCCACGGCCATCTTGACGAGCATCACGCCCGCGCCAAGGAGCAGCTCGACGGTCATGGCGTTTCCCTCCGGCGCAGGCCGCATGGGCCGAGATTGGGGGGCAGGGCGTCAAATCGGGGCAGACGGGGCACGACCACCACGCCCCGAGCCACGCCAGGGTGCAGGCGCACGGCGGCGGTGGCCGGCGCGTCGCCGCAGTCCAGGGCGACCGTCGCGCCGTCGGCGAGGTTCAGTCCCGCCGCGTCGTCGGGGTGGAGCAGGGCCACGGCCGGGCCGGTCTTGTCGGCGGTGAGCGGCGCGTAGCGGGACAGCTCGTCGCCGCCGAAAAAGGGCGTTTCCATGACCACGGCCAGGCCCTCGGCGGCCGGCTGGGCCGGGGGCGATTCGGGCGTGGCCGGTTCGCGGCCGGGGTAGGTCGGGCGCTGGCCTTCGGCAGGAAGAGTGACGGGATCAAGGTCGGCCAGGACGGGATGGGCGGCCAGGGCTTCGGCCAGGGGATGGCGGGGCAGCTCCAAAGAGAGGGCGCGGCCCAGGCGGTCGCACCAAAACGCGGCCGGGGCCGGGTCCGTGCCGGGAAGCGGCCGGGCGTAGTCCCGGGGCGGATGGTCGCCCGCGCCGTCGGCCAGCACGGACAGGCCCGGGGCCTGGACTGGTTCGGCGCGCTGGAGCCGGCCGTCGCTGGCGGCTAGGGTTCCGCCGGTTTCGAACAGGGTGGCGGTGGGCAAAAACACCTGGGCGGCGGCCACGGTCGGGGTCGGCAGATGATCGAGGACGACCAGGGCCTCCAGGGCGTCGAGCCGGGCGGCCAGGGCCGGGGCGGCGGCGAAGAGGTCGGTTTCGACGGCTATGACGGCCTTGATCCGGCCGGCGGCCAGCTCGGCGGCCAGCTCGTCCAGGCCCGGGGCGTCGGTGGGAGCCAGAAGCGCCGCGCCGGCCGTGCCGGCCTGGGCCAGCACCGGGAACAACCCAACCCGGTCGTCGCCGGGCAGGCTGGCGGCCAGGGCCGGGGCGTAGGCCAAGGCCGGGCGCTTGGCCTTGGCCATGGCCTGGGCCAGGGCTTCCAGACGCGGCCACAGCTCCGGGGCCAGGGGGAATTTTTGCTGGATAAGCCCTGAAGCATCCTCGCCGGCTGCGGCCACGGCCAGGACCGCCGCCAACTGGCGCGGGGCCAGGGGCAGATGGACATGGTCCAGGGGCAGGGCCAGGGGCCGGGGATCGGCCAGGAAGATCGCGGCTCCGGCCCGGGCGGCCTGGCGCAGGGTCAGCGTCAGCATGGGCGCGTCGGCAAGGGGCGAAACGCCAACCACCAGCACGGCGTCGGCCTTGGCGAGATCGGCCAGGGACCGGGCTCGGGGCGGGGTCAGGGCGTACAGCGCCTGCCGGGCCTGGGCTTGCTCCCTGGCGGCGGCGAAAAAGGCCGGCGCGCGCCAGCCGGCCGCCCGGGCCAGAGCGATCAGCGCGGCCTGGGTCTCCATGGTGGAGCGCTGGCCGCCGACCACGGCCACGGCGTCGGGGCCGTGGCGCTTGGCCGCCGCAGCGAGCAAGCCGGCGGCGGCGCGCAGGGCTTCCTCGGGCGTGGCCGGCCGGCCGGCGGCCAGGGGCGCGCGCGGCCGCTCCTGAGCGGACTGGTAGCCGAAGCCGTAGCGGCCCCGGTCGCAAATAAACGCGCCGTTTATGGCGGCGTTGTCCCGGGCTTCGATGCGGGCCACCCGACGGTAGCGGGACAGGGCCGTGACGTTGCAGCCAAGGGAACAATGCAGACACACCGACGGGGCGCGCTGGCAATCCCAACGCCTGGCCACGAACCGGCCGGGCTTGTCGGTGAGCGTGCCGGTGGGGCACAGGTCGGCCAGGTTGCCGGCAAAGGGATTGTCCAGGGGACCGTCCTCGAACCGGCCGAAATAGACGCGGTTGGCGTTTTGCATGGGGCCGAAATCGCGGTAGCCGCAATAGTCCTGATAGAACCGGGCGCAGCGGTAGCAGTGGATGCAGCGGTTCATCTCGTGCTGGATAAACGGCCCCAGATTTTGATCCTGGTAGGTGCGCTTGCGGCCCGGGAAGCGGCGCAGGCTATGGCCGCCGGAGATGGTTTCGTCCTGGAGCAGGCAGTGGCCGCCCTCGTCGCAGACCGGGCAGTCGTGGGGGTGGTTGGCCATGAGCAGTTCGATGATCTGGCGGCGAAAGGCCACGGCCTTGGGATGGCCGGTCTCGACCACCATGCCGTCGGCGGCCGGGGTCATGCAGCTCATCTCCAGCCCCTTGACCGGCCCCTCGACGAACATCACGGCGCACAGCCGGCAGGCTCCGGCCGCGCCCAGGGATTTATGCCAGCAAAAGCGCGGGATCATGACCCCCGCCCGCTCGGCGGCCTCGATGACCGAAACGCCCTTGTCCACGGTAACGGGGCGACCGTCGATGATCAGATCGGGCATTGGTCCTCCGGGCAGGGGGTGGGGCCGAACTGGGGCGGCCGGGTGCCGCAGGCCTTGCCGCGCACGTGCGGCGGCGGATTGCCGAAGGGGCAGCGCTTTTCGGTTATGTGCGCCCGGACCTCGTCCATGAAATGGGTGAGCAGGCCGCGCAGCGGCTCGGCCGCGCCCGGGGCGAAGGCGCAGTAGGCGAGGTCGAGGACCGGCAGCATTTCCTGCAGCATCCCGATGTGCTCTTCGGTCCCCTCGCCGCCCTCGATGCGGCGCAACAGCTCGCGCACGTAGGGGATGCCCTCGCGGCAGGGCGTGCACCAGCCGCAGGATTCCCGGGCGAAAAATTCCATGAGCGACAAGGTGGCCCCGACCAGACAGGTGTCCTTATCGAAGACCATGAGCGAGGCCGTGCCGAAGCGCTGGCCGGCTTTTTTCATCGGATCGAAGTCCATTTCCAGGTCGAGGAGGGTCTCGGGCAGATAGGGCGTGGACGCGCCGCCGGGGATGACGGTCTTGAACGTCTTGCCCGGCGGCATGCCGCCGGCGTGGGTGAAAATGATGTCGCGGATGGTGACGCCGATGGGCAGCTCGTAGCAGCCCGGCCGGGCGACCATGCCCGAGACGCTGTAGAGCTTGGTGCCCGATCCGGATTCCGAGCGGGCCAGGGATTTGAACCAGGCCGGGCCGTTTCGCACGATGCCGGGCAGGTTGGCCAGCGTTTCCAGGTTGTTGACGATGGTCGGGCAGTCCCACAAGCCCCTCACGCTGGTGCGCGGCCCACCCTTGCGCGGATTGGGCCGCAGCCCGGAGATGGCCTTGATCTGGGCCGAGGCCTCGCCGCAGATGTAGCGGCCGGCGCTGCGGTGGACGTGGACGTCGAAGCAGAACTCCGTGCCCAGGATGTTTTTGCCGAGATAGCCGCGCTCCCGGGCGACTTGGGTTTCCTGCTCGATGAGCTTGGCGTCGCCCTCGTAGGAGGGGCGGATGAAAAAGACGCCTTCGCAGGCCCCCACGGCGTAGGCGCACAAAATGATGCCCTCGATGACGAGGTGGGGATCGACGTTGACGAGCACGCGGTCCTTGAAGGTGCCGGGTTCCATCTCGTCGGTGTTGATGACCACGTAGCGCGTGCCCACATGGTCGGCCGGGATGCCCTGCCATTTGCGGCCGGCCGGAAAGCCGGCCCCGCCCCGGCCGCGCAGGTCGGCGTCGAGCACGAGTTGGAGCACTTCGGCTGGGGTGCGCTGGCCGATAGTGGCGCGAAGGGCCTCGTAGCCGCCGCCGGCCATGTATTCGTCGATGGTGGCCGGCCGGCCGAGGTGGCGGTTTTTGAAAAGCACTTGCGGGATGTCTACTTGCATCGCACCGGCTCCTCGGTTCCCGCCCGCAGTTCGGCGATGACGGCGTCCACGGCCTCGGGGGTGAGGCGGTCGTAGAAGCGGCCGTTTATGAGCATGGTCGGGGCGTTGTGGCAGTTGCCGACGCAGGCCGCCGGCAGCACGGTGAAAAGGCCGTCCTCGGTGGTGCCGCCGGGCGGCACGCCCAGGGTGCGGCAGAGGTAGTCGAAGATGGAATCCTGGTGGAACATCCAGCAGACCACCGAGTCGCAGACGTGGATGACGTAGCGTCCCACGGGCCGGCGGTAGAGGTAGTCGTAGAAGGTGGCCAGGGATTCGAGTTCGAGGGTGGTCATGCCGAGGACCTCGGCGGCCCGGTGCATGGCCTCGTCGCACAGATAACCGTAGTGGTGCTGCAGGGCGTACATGACGTCCACGGCGGCCTCGCGGGGATTGTCCACGGCGGTCACGAGGCGGTGCAGTTCGGTGCTCAGTTCGGGCGGCAGGGGCGACATGGGGCGTCAGGCCTCCGGGCGTTGCCGCAGCCTGGCTGGCGCGCGGCGGTTATGGCGTGGCTGGGCGGGCGTCGTCATGGCGGTTACCGGTCGATGTCCGGCAGGATGTAGTCGTAGGAGGCCAGCACGGCCACGCAGTCGGCGATGGAAAGCCCTTCGATGATGTGCGGCAGGGCCTGGACGTTGGCGAAGCCCGGGGTGCGGATGCGCATCCGGTAGGCGTGGCAGCCGCCGTCGGAGACCACGAAATAGCCCTGCTCGCCGCGCGGCGCTTCGGTCGCCGCGTAGGCCATGCCGCTGGGCAGGCGCGGGCCGCGCGTGACGTTCACGAAATGGTGGATGAGGCTTTCGATGTCTTTTAGCGCCGCATCCTTCTGGGGCAGGCAGTAGCGGGAGTCGGCCGAAAGGTAGCGGCCTTCCGGCATCCTGGCCGCCGCCTGCTCGATGATGCGCAGGCTCTCGCGCATTTCGTCCATGCGCACGAGGTAGCGGTCGTAGCAGTCGCCGTTTTGGCGGGTGGGCACGTCGAAGTCGAAGTCGGCGTAAGCGCCGTAGGGCATGGCCTTGCGCCGGTCCCAACTCACCCCGGCGGCGCGCAGGTTGGGGCCGGTCACGCCCCGGTCCGTGGCCTGGGCGGCCGTGATGCCGCCCACGCCCTTGGTCCGGGCCTTGACGATGGGATTTTTGGTCACCCCGGCGTGGTATTCCTTGAGCCGGCCCGGGAAGATTTTAACAAACGCCGCGACTTGCTCCTTCCAGCCCTCGGGCAGGTCGGCGGCAAGGCCCCCCAGGCGCAGCCAGGAAGGATGCAGCCGGCCGCCGGTGATGGTCTCGATGATGTCGAGCACCATCTCGCGCTCGCGAAGGGCGTAGAAGATGGGGCTCATCATGCCGAGGTCCTGCAGGAACGTGCCGAAATACATGAGGTGGTTGGACAGCCTGAACAGCTCCGAGAGCATGACCCGGGCATAGGCCGCCCGGGGCGGAACCTCGATGCCGGCCAGCTTCTCCACGGCCGTCACGTAGGACAGGTTGTTGGCGATGCCGGACAGATAGTCCACCCGGTCGGTGTAGGGGATGAACTGGTGCCAGGTCTGGCGTTCGCCGATTTTTTCCACGCCCCGGTGGTGGTAGCCGATGTCGATGCCCATGGCCTTGATGCGCTCGCCGCGAAGGGCCATGACGAAGCGGATGATGCCGTGGGTGGCGTAGTGGTGGGGGCCGAAATTGAGCAGATAGTCGCCGTCCTTGGCCCGCTCGCCGAGGATTTCGGCGGCGTCCACCGGGGCCAGGCGCGCGCAGTCCTCGCGGGTGAAGGCCGGCATGTTGGTGGCGCGGCCCTCGTAGTCCTTGCGCAGGGGATGGCCCACCCAGTCGCGGTGGGTTAAAAGCCGCCTGGGGTCGGGATGGCCGTCAAAGCGCAGGCCGAACATCTCGGCCGCCTCGCGCTCGTACCAGTTGGCCGCGCTCCAAACCCCCGTGGCCGTGGGCAGCGCGGCCTCGCGGCTGGGGAGCGGACAGAGAAGCCGGACCATGGTCGCCGCGGACAGCGAGGTCAGGGTATACACGGCCGTGGCTTCGCGGCCGGCCGGGGCCTTGCGGGCGGTTTCGTCGATAGCGGTCAGGTCTTCCAGCCGCTCGAAGCGGGTGGGGGCCTTGCGTTTGAGGTGGTCGAGCACTTCCGGGATGCGGGCCGGGGCGACCTCGAAGGTCGGCATGTCGCCGGGCGCGTCCTGGCCGGTGACGAGCGTGGCGTCGCCGCCGAAGACGGCGGCCAGATCAGCGGCCAGCACTTCCTGTTCGCGGGAAAGCGTCAGCCCCGGGGCCGGCGGGGTCCACAGCACCTCGGCCCGGGAGCCGGCAAAACGCGGTTCGGTGGCGGCCGTGCCCCGGATGGGGATGCCGGCGTAGCCCGGGCCGCGCGTGTCGCGGGCCTTGGTTTGGCCGTCGACAAGAAAATCCTCGCGCCCGCCCTGGGAGCCGCCGGGCAGATGCAGCACCGGCCGGGCCGGGCGTTCGCCGGCGTCGATCTTTTTTTGCAGGAGCATGAGCCCCTCGAAGACCGCCTCGGGCCGGGGCGGGCAGCCCGGGATGTAGACGTCGACGGGCAAGATCTGGTCCGAGCCCTGGACCACGGAATACACGTCGTACATGCCGCCGGAATTGCTGCACGAACCCATGGAAATGACCCACTTGGGGTCGCTCATCTGCTCGTAGAGCTGCAGGGCCACCGGAGCGATTTTTTTGAACATCGTGCCCGAGACGATGAGCACGTCGGCCTGCCGGGGCGAACCCCGAAAGACCTCCGAGCCGAAGCGGGCGATGTCGTAGCGCGGTCCCCAGGCCGTGGCTTCCTCGACGAAGCAGCAGGAGAGTCCGAAGAAAAAGGGCCAGAGGCTGTTTTTGCGGGCCCAGTTGATGACGGCGTCGGCCGGGCGGAAGAGCTGGTCGGCGGTCGAGGTCACAGGCCTTCCTCCTCGTCCCAGTCAAGCGCCCCCTTGGACCAGGCGTAGGCCAGCCCGATGCCCAGGATGACGATGAAGACGGCCATGCGCAGATAGCCGGACAGGCCGAGATCGGGCCAGGCGGCGGCGTAGGCGATGATGTAGGCGGTTTCGACGTCAAACAGGAGGAACAGCACGGCCACGAGGAAAAAGGGCACGGGATAGCGGAACCGGCCGGGGCCGGTGGGAACGATGCCGCATTCGTAGGGCTGTTGCTTGGCGGGGCTCGGCCGGCGTCGGGTCAGGAAGCCGGAGAGAAAAAGGATGACGGCCATGACGCCGCAAACGATACCGACATAGATGAGCAGGGGCAGCGCCCCGGGGTTCCAGGGAGAAAAGGGCGCGTCCAGGGGGACATAGGCCAGGGGCTGGGGCATGGGGCCTCGCTTGTCGGCGTTGGCGTCGCTCGGACCGGAGGGTCCGATTGCCTCCCACCATACCCGCAACCGGATGAATTGCAACCACTTCGCGCGGCAAGGCCGTGTCGAAACGGCGCAGGCGGGGCTAGGCCAGGAGCGCCCCCGGAGCCGGCGGCCGGGCGAAAAGGGCCAGGAGCCGGTCGTTGACCTCCCGGCCGGAAAGCGTGAGCGGCAGCCGCCAGCCGAAGCCCGTGTCGGCGATGCGCTCGCCCACGGCCCCGATGTCGAAGCCGACGGTCCATAGTCCGGCCCGCCAGGCTTCGGTCAGGGCGTAGCACCAGGTTTCCGGCCACACCGACAGGCAAAGCGCCGCCTGGCAGCCCAGTTCCCGCACCACGCCCTCGGCCTCGCCTTCGTCGTAGCGGCCGGTGACGAACACTCGGCCCGTGCCGAACAGCGCGAAATCATCCTTGGTGAACCCGGCCACGGCAAAGGACAGCGGCAGCTCGCGCCGGGCCGCGTCCCGGGCCATGGCCAGCAGCACGTCGTAGCCCTTGTGGGAGCCGATGGCCCCGATGAGCGCCAGTTGCAAGGGCGTGCGGCCGTCCCAGGGGAGAAACGCCGGGGGGGGCGGCAGGGCAAAGACCGGCTCGGGATGGGGCGCGACCACAACCGGCGCGTCCGGAAAATGCCGGGCCAGGCGGCCGGCCGCGTCCCGGGAGGGGGCCAGCACCCGGCCGGCCCCGGCCAGGAGCCGGGCCGAGCGGGCGACGAGCCGCGGCGCGGGCGGCAGATCGTTTTCCAGGGGAACGCCTGCCGCCACGCAGCGCAGGCAGGCCTCGGGAGCCGGCTCGTCGCAGGGCAGGCCGGTATCGTTCAAAAGCGTGATGCGCGGGCAAAACCAGGCATGGTCGTGGATGCGGGCCTCGTAGGGCAGGCCCAGGGCCTCGGGCAGGGACAGGGCGAGCTCCGGCAGATCGAGGAAATGGTGGATGACGACGCCGGCCGTGCCCAGGGCGCGCAGATCGGCCAGAAGCGCCGCCCATTCGTCCGGCAAGGCGTAGACGAGGTTTGGCGTGTCCGGCGCGCCGGTCAGGGTCAGGCGCACCCGGTTGTCCGGCTCGGTCTGTTCGCCCGACCGCGGCGAGGCGGCATGAGCGGCCGGGACGAGCAGCCCGGCGTCGTAGCCGAGCGCCGCCAGCTCGGCCGCTTCCTCGGCCAGCCGCCGGGCCGTGCCGCCGTCCAGGCCGTGGCACAGGCGCAGGATGAGCGGCGCGCGGGTCGTGCGGGCAAGGCGGGCCATGTCCGCCGCCCGGCGCAGGGGCAGGGCCGGATCGCGCCGGGTGAAATCGGCTATGAGGCCCAGGTAGTCGGGATGGCGCGCGGCCAGGGTCGCCAGATTGCGGGCCAGGGCGGCGTCTTTCGTCGCCCCGAAGGAGGCCCCCCCGGCATGGACGACGTTGACGTCGGCGCAAAGGACGTTGCGCCGGCCCGACGCGGCGGCCCGGCGGCAGAAATCGTTTTCCTCGCCGTAGCCCCGCTCAAAGGCGGCGACGTCGAAATCGCCCACGGCGGCCAGGGCGTCGCGGCGCAGGTACAGGCAAAACCCGACGCCCGTGGGGATGTCGCAGGTCCGGCCGGCGTTGACCCGGGCCAAAAGCGCGTCCAGGGCGGCCGGGGCGATGTCGCCGGGCAGGGGATTGTCGGCGTTGAACGTCGGATAGGAGCAGATGGTGGCGTTGTTGGAAAAGGGCGTGGCCGTGGCGATGTCCGGGGCGCTGTAAGCGGCGGCGGCCAGACGGTCGAGCCAGCCGTCAAAGACCAGGGCGTCGCTGTTGAGCAGCACCACGTCGTGGGCCGGGCCGTAGGCCATGCCCCGGTTGGCCGAGGCCGGGAAACCGAGGTTGGTCGCGTTTTCGAGCAGGATGGCGCGGCCGGTCTCGGAGAGCTCGCGCAACCAGTCGGCTAGGCGGGGATCGGGGGAGGCGTCGTTGACCACGATGAGCCTGGGCCGCACGCGCCCGGCGGCGCGCAGGACCGATTGCAGGCAGGCCCGGGTTTCGGCCAGGCCCTTGTAGACCGGGACCACCACGTCGACGACGGCGGGCGGCTTACGCATGGCCGACCTCGGTCGGGCCGGCGGCCAGGGGCGAGCCGAAAAGGGGAATGCCGTCGTCGGCCCGCACGACTTCGAGCATGGCGGCGTCTAGGCCTGCCGGCAGGGGCAGCCGGAAGCCGCCAAGGGCCGGGAGGCCGGCCAGGGGCGTAGCGGCGACGCGGCCCAGGGGCAGGTCGTCGGCCAGGACAAGGACTTCCGGGAGCGCGGGAGAGCAGCGGCGCAGGCAGCCCGTGACGGTCGCCCCGTCGCGCCAGGCCGCGCCCCAAGCCTGGCCGCCAAAGCAGGCGTCCAGGAGTCCGGCGGCGAGCCGCAAGGTTTCCAGGCAGTCCGGGGCGCGAAGCAGGGCCACGGCGGCCGGCAGTCCGGCGGCCGGCCGGTTGGCCGCCAGGGCGGCCCGGACGGCGGCCAGGTTGGCGGCGAGGTCTCGCGGGGCCAGGGCCACGGCGGCCAGGGCTTGGTTGAGCGCCTCGTCGGGAAAGCCGGCGTCCATGAGGGCGTTTGTCGCCAGGACGCGGGCCAGGGCGCTTTTGGGGGCGAGTCTGGCCGCCCGGCGGGCGAAGGCGGCGGCGGTGGGGCCGTCGCCCAGACGGCGGGACAATTCGATGACCATGGCCAGGGCTTCCACATGCAGGGCCGGCTGGCCGAGCAGGGGCAGGGCCAGACGCCGGGCCTGGGCCGGATCGCTTCCGGCCAGGGAGCGGGCGGCTTCCATGGCGCGCCGGGCGGCCGGCGTGGGGGGGGGCAGGACGGCGTCAGGCGTCGGCATCGAAGTCTCCGGCAAGGGTTTGCTCGATGAGCCGGACTTGGGCCGGCAGGCACACGCGGCTTTGGTCGTAGCGGGCGCGGACCGTTTCCCGGGCCAGGGCGCGCAGGGGGGCCAGCTCCCGGCCCCGGGCCAGGGCTTCGGCCACCTGTTCGGCCAGGGCCTGGTGGTCAAAAAAGTCGACGAGCAGGCCATTTAAGCCATGGGCCACGACCTCGCGCACCGGTTCGGTGTCCGAGGCCACCAGCAGGCAGCCGGCGGACATGGCTTCCAGGCACGACCAGGACAGCACGAAGGGGTAGGTGAGGTAGACGTGGCAAGCCGACACGGCCAGGGCGGCCAGATAGTCGGGATAGGCGAGCTTGCCCAGGAAATGGACTCGCCCCGGGTCCACCGGGCATTCGGCCAGATAACGCTCCCGGTAGGTCTGGCCGCCGGGCAGGCGCAGGCCGTAGCTCACGTCGTCGCCGCCGATGATCAGCACCCGGCAGTTCGGCCGCAGGCGCAGCAGTCGCGGCAGGGCGCGCATGAAGGTGTGGAAGCCCCGGTAGGGCTCCAGATCGCGGGCCACGTAGGTGACCACCTCGTCGCCCGGTGCCAGGTCGAGCCCGAATTCGGGCAAGCGGAGGCGGGCGGCCGGATCGGGGCGCACGACGTCCGTGTCCACGCCTTCGTGGATGACCTCGATTTTGTCCCGCAGTCCGGCCGGATAGCCCTGGCGCTGCCAGGCCGTGGGCGAAACGCCGCGATGGCAGGCTTCCAGGGCCAGCAGTCCGGCGGTCTTTTGCAGCCGCACCGCGGGCCACTGGAACTGGGCCACGGGGTATTCGGGGTCGAAGGCGGCCTCGGCCCGGCCGGGCTCGTAATGGTGCTCGCAGTAGCAAATATGACGAGCCTCGGGGAAGATGTCCTTTAAAAACAGGGCTTCGCCCCAGCCGGGATGGGCGTAGACGAGGTCCGGGACCAGGCCGTCCCGGCGCAGGTTTCGGGCTGTTTCCAGCACGGCCGCCCCGCGTCGGATTTGCTCTTCGAGGTTGCGGGCCAGGGGGTGAAGTCCGGTTGGGGCTTCGCCCCAGCCGTGGTAGGGCGCGTCAATGACGCCGGCCAGGGGAGCCTGTCGGCCGGCCTCTCGGATGGCGCACAGGCGGGTTCCCGGCTGCGCCAGAAAATGGTCGGCCAGGCCCTGGAATTGGGCTGGAAAGTCGCGGTGGACAAACAGGATGGTGCGCTGCGGGTGGGCCATGGCGGGCCTTATGCCCTGGCCGGGCCGGCGGTTTGGCGGTCATGCCGGTCAACGCCGGCGGTCTGCCTCCTGGGCGGCTGGCCGGGGCCAGGCCGGCAGCGCGTTTGCCTGGGGAGGGAGGCGCGGCCGGCCAGCGTGGGCGCTTTAGGCCTTGGGTTCGAGGATGACGGCCAGGGATTCCAGGGCGTCGCCGGGCACGGGGGAGCGCAGGAATTCCCCGTTGCGCGCGGCGGACACGGGGCCGGCGTGCAAGAAGGTTCCGGCGTAGGCGACGCCATAGCGTTCGGCCGCTCCGCCGCTGAGCTTGGCGGCAAAGCCGAGCATGGGCGCGCCGGTTCCCCGGGTGCCCGTGAACTGGGGCGGGCTCACCCAGGCCATGGGCTGCCCGTCGGCGCCGATGGCGGCGTATTGGAGATCCTGCAAGGCCACGCCCTCCACATAGAGCGCCGCAGCTTCCAGACGGCGTTTGGAACCAGGGCGTCCCGCGCCCTGGCCGGGCTCGAAGGCCACGTCGCCCTCGCCTTCCAAATGGCCGGCCATGCGCACCACCGGCATGGGGCCGGTGGGGGCGCTTGGCGGGGTGAAAGCCTGGGGCGGTTGGGGCGCGGCCGGAGCCGGTTGTCCAAAGGCCGGCGCGGGCTGGCCGAAGGCCGGAGCGGGCTGGCCAAAGGCCGGGGCAGGCTGGCCAAAGGCCGGGGCAGGCTGGCCGAAGGCCGGCGCGGGCTGGCCAAAGGCCGGCGCGGGTTGAGCAAATCCCGGCTGCGGCTGACTGAAGCCCTGGGGTTGGCCGAAGGCGGGCGCGGCCTGGGGCTGGCCTGGGTAGCCGCCAAAAGCGGGCTGTCCGCCGTGGGGGGAATAGGACAATCCGCCGGCTCCAAAAGGCTGCATGGGCTGCTGCTGGGGCGTGGTTCCCTGCGGCTGAAGCGGGTTGTGGCGTTTGATGTCCATGCGGATGCCAGTGGTGGCGTATTCGCTGGGCCGGTAGGTGGTGAACAGGATCAGGCCGCCGGGCTGGGCCACGGTGAGGACGACGCTGTCGCCGGTTTTGGTCAGCCAGATCGAGTGGGCGTTGGGAGAGGCCAAGCGGCAAGCTCCGGCGCTGCCGGGCAGAACGTCGACCCGGATGCAGGGAAAGGGCGAATTGGCCAGGGCCATGGGCGGATGTTCCATTCCCCCGACGAGGATGGTGTATTCGCCGGGCGGGAAAGGCGCCAGGGTGGCCTCGCTGGTCAGCATGGTCTCCAGGCGTGGGCTTTGCTGCTGGGAGTGCATAGTGGGCTCCTTGTCGGGTCTTCTTACGGTTCTCGGATGGATTCGCCGAAAACGCGGATAAGCGGCCAAGTGATGTAGGTGATGACGGTGCGGGAGCCGACCTTGATGTCGGCGGAAAGCGTCATGCCGGGCACCAACCGGAAGTCCCTGGGCAGATTGCGCGCGTGTTCCATGCCGGTAATGCGTATGCGGCCTTCGTAAACGAGGCGGCGGCCGCTTGGGGTGTCGAGGTATTGGGCGTCCTCGGCCAGGTTGCGCAGTTCGCCGTCAAGGTAGCCGAACTTCTGGAAAGGATAGGTGTCGAGCTTGATGGTGGCCGGGTCATTGGAACGGATGTAGCCGATGTCGTCGGTGGCGATGAAGACGGCGGCTTCCAGGGGCGCGTCCAGCGGAACGAGGACCATCATGGTTTCGCCGCTTTTAACGACCGTGCCGGGGTTGAAATTGGCGATATCCAGGACCACGGCGTCGCTTGGCGCGGAGATGACGGACAGTTCATGCAGGCGCTTGGCCTTGGAGGCGTCTTCTTGGATGGTCTGGAGCGTCTTGCGGGCTTCGTTGAGCTGATTGGCGACGGCGTTGCGCCAGTTCTCGATGAACCCTTCTTTCTCGGCCAGGGTCTGGGCCAGGTTGTGGCGTTTGGCTTCCAGGGAACCCTTGAGCTGTTCCATGGAGACGTTGGTCTGGGCCAGGTGGTTTTCCGCCTCCAGCATGGACAGGCGGGAATCCGAACCTTGTTCGTAGACTTTTTTGCGCATGGCCACCAATTCCTGGGCCACCTGCACTTGTTTGTCCATCTGGACGTATTGGCGCTGGCCGGCCACGAGGGCCTGCTGGAGTTCGGCAATTTTGGTGTTGATGCCGCGCAGGTTGGCCGTGAATTCTTCCAGGCGGCCGGCCCGCAATTTGACCTGGCTTTCGACCTCCTGGGGCGTGGCGCCGGTTGGCGGCGACAGGGGCAGACCGGAGAGTTCGCTTTCCAGACGGGAGATCAGGAGTTTTTGATAGGTTTCGTCGACCTGGATGCGGGAAGCGTCGGCATTGGAGAAGGTGGGGTCGAGGCGCATCAGGATATCGCCTTTTTTGACCACGGAACCCAGGCGGACGTCGATGGAGCGGATGATGGAATCCTGCAACGGCGCGATAATGATGTTCTTCTCGGAAGAGACGATTTTTCCGGAGGTCGCTATGACCTTGTCCGTTTCCGCGAAGCAAGCCCATATGAACAGAAATGTCAAAAGCGCGAGGATCGAATGTAATACGAGCCTGGTTGCTCGGGGAAGAGGTGTGAGCTCCAGTTCTTCCGCGTCGGGATGAAATTCAATCACCTCTTTGGGGACGGGAAGGGAATCTTTCTTGGCAAGAAATTTCTGTAACATATGTCCTGTATATGGTCTTATTGGCGCCGTCATCCGTAAGCTTTGAATTCGCGGCCGTTAGCGGCGGGGCAAGGTGTCCGACCTGAGGACCATTCATGGCGAATGCAAGGTAACATTGTCAATTAGCTTGTCCGGATAGGCGCGATTGTTGCTCGTTCCGGCGTGAGACCGGCAAGCTCCTGCAATCGTCGCAGATAGGCCGTGCCAACGATGCGCGGATCGTGCCTGGCGGCGATGAAGTCGCGCCCGGCCTGGGCGCGCCGTCGGGCCAGGGCTGGCTGGGTGGCCGCCAGCCGCATGTTTTCCGTCAGGCTTTCCAGACACGGTTCCGCCCACAGCAGACCTTCACCGAAAGGATAGTCGCCGGGGGCGATCGGGACCAGCCGGTAGGCCACGGGAAAGCCGGTGTCCGGGGTCAGGAAGTCGGCGTTGCCGGAATGGGCCGTGGCAATGACCGGCCGGCCAAGGAGCATGGCCTCGGCCAGGGTGCGGCCGAAGCCCTCGGCCCGGTGGGGCGAGACGTAGGCGTCGCAGGCGGCGAAAAGTCCCAACGCCTCGCCCCGGTCCAGGGTTTCGGCCAGGACGGCGACGCGGCGGTCGGCGGCGGCCGCCGACTGCAACAGTTGCCACCTGGGGTCCTCGGGCCGGGCGTTCATGGTTTTGAGCACCAGGCCGACGGGTTCGCGCCCGGTGGGGAAGGCCCGGCGGAAGGCGTCGATGGCGGCCATGGGGTTCTTGCGGGCCGGGTACGAATTCCAGTCGAAGACGTAGAGAAAAAGGAAGCGGTCGTCTGGCAGGCCGAAACGCGACCGGGGGACTGGCGTCAGGCGGTCCACGGACACGGCCATGGGCGCCAGGAAGGTCGGTACGGGCGAGGACGCGGCAAAGGCGTCGCGGGTATAGGTCGAGGACAGCCAGAGCTCGTCCACCAGACCGTAGGCGTCGGCCAGGCCGGCCGGCCAGGTCGGCAGCTCCCAGGGCCAGTAGCCGATGTTGCGGCGACCGGCGAACAGCGCGTCGCCATGCTCCAGCCACAGCCGGGCCGTGTCCAGGCCCGTGAGGCAAAAAACGCTGACCGGATAGGGGCGTTCACTGACGAGACAGGCGTCGAGCCAACCGTCGGCCTGGCGCACGGCCGCGCCGGCCGGCACGTTGACCACGGCAAAGGGCACGCCGGCCGCGGCCAGGGATTGGGCGAACATGCGCGAGTCTTCACCGATGCCAAGCTCCCCCCGGGCGTAACCGATGATGTTGACGCCGAAAGCCTGACGCGGCGGGCCGCCTTGCACCGGACAGACGACAGCGGCTTGCTTGCGGCGCGTCGGGCCGGAGTCCTCGGGCGCGTCGGGCCGGACCAGGGCCCTAATGGCCGCATGATGTTCGGGGCGGGCCGGATCAAGGCGGGTCCGGGCTTCGTCGTCGGTCGTCCAGGCCAGCACGGCCCGGCGGGAAAGCCCGCCGAGTTCCGGGACCGGCGTATCCAGGGGCAGGGGCGGCCGCCAGGCCATTTCCCCGGTGTGCTGCATTTCGGCCGTGCCGTGGAGCACGTACCAGGCGAGCAGAGCCAGCGCTCCATCGGGCGTGTCGGGATTGAAGGCTTTTTGAAGATCGTGTCTGGCGGCCCAACACAGCCGGGCCAGGCGCGGCAGGGGCAGGCCGACCGGAGCCAGGGGCGGCGTGGTCGCTTCGTGGAGCCAGGACCGCTGCTCCGGGGACAGCAAGCGCCAAAGCGCCATTTCCGGCACGGCGCTGGTGAAAAACCAAGCCGTGAAGGCTGCGCGTCCGGCGGCGCTGCCGCGGTCGAATCGGGCCGTCTCGCTGGCCCGGAAGCGCCAGACGAAGTCCATGAGCCGTGTGAGCGGCGGGCTGTCCGGCGTCACGCCGCGATCCACGACCTCATGCAGCAGCCCCTCCCGGTCGATCTCCACGCTGGCGGCGGCGGGGAACGCCTCGTGGCCGCAGCACAGCCACCAGACGGCGAAATCGTTTTCCCCGGTCAGGCCGGCCTGGCGGAGGTTGGCCCGGATGTCGTCGCGCAGGGTCCAGGCCAAGCGAAGCGGCGGGGGCAGGGTGAAGCCCAAGGCAGGGGAGGGGCACATGGACGGGAGTCTAGGCCAGCGCCCGGAGCGTGGCAAGCTTATGCCGTAACCGCGCCGTGACCGCGAACATCAGGAAACGCGCGTCACGCAATCGTCGCAAGAACGTCGGCCGGACGCGGCTGGCGCACGGCGGCGGCCAGGATAGAGCAGGGCGTTCGGCCAGCCGTGGCCGGGCCAACATCGAGGCAGCCCATGCTCAGGACGTTTATGCAGTTTTCGCCGCGCTTTGAACAGCGTTTCATTCCCGAGGGAACGGCCGTTCCCGTAGCCCAGGCTCCGCAACTCTTGCGGGGTAAACGCCGGACCCAGGTGGCCGGCCATATGGGCCTTGGCGGCGCCCTTGGGGTCGTCTTGCTTGAAATACAGGATTTTTCCTTGATGCGACGGCTCGTCCGCCCGGAAGTGGCCGAGGCCCTGGGCGAGGCCCTGGAGCACGAGGTGCGGGCCGTGGCCGCGGCCCGGCTGGCCGGGCTGCCGGTCTGTCTGGTCGAACGCCTGGACTGCGGCCGGGCGCTCCTCGTCGTCGGCGGCAACGGGGCGGCCCTGGACGCCCTGGACCGCACCACGGCCGGGCTGCGCCTGGAGGTGCGGGGCCGGCTTCGGGCCGAGGCCATGCGCCTGACCGGCCAGGAGATGGAGCTGCGCGGCGGCGCGGCCCTGGTGCTCGGCGGCGCGGGCGGCCTGGACATGGCCCTGGCTTCGGCCCTGTCCGAGGCCTCCCGGCTGGCCCGCAGCGA
Organism: Solidesulfovibrio magneticus str. Maddingley MBC34; assembly: GCA_000307955.1. Classification (GTDB taxonomy): domain Bacteria; phylum Desulfobacterota; class Desulfovibrionia; order Desulfovibrionales; family Desulfovibrionaceae; genus Solidesulfovibrio; species Solidesulfovibrio magneticus_A. The sequence continues at coordinate 18,307 of ALAO01000016.1, forward strand.
GGCCGGCAAATGCGCCTCGCCCATGCAGCGCGAATTCCGCGAGATCCTCGAACTCGGCCGGGTGCGGGCGGTCTACCAGCCCATCGTCAACCTGCGAAGCGGCACGGTGTTCGCCTGGGAGGCCCTGGCTCGGGGGCCGGCCGACAGCGTCTTTGCCTCGCCGGCCATGCTGTTCGATTTCGCCGAGGAATCCGCCTCGGTCTTTGCCCTGGAAAAGGCCTGCCGCGAGGCGGCCATCGGCGGGTTTTCGGCCCGCCAGGAAGGGGCCAGGCTTTTTTGCAACATCCACCCCCGCACCATGCTCGACCCGGCCTTCACCCCGGGCGAGACCCGAAAGCTTCTGGACAAGTACGGCATGGAGCCGCGCGACGTGGTGCTGGAGATCACCGAACGCCACAGCGTCAAGGACTTCAACCTCTTCCACCGCACCCTGGCCCACTACCGCGACGCCGGCTACGGCGTGGCCGTGGACGACGTGGGCACCGGCTATTCCGGCCTGGCCTCCATCGCCGAGATCAAGCCCGATTTCATGAAGATCGACATGTCCCTGGTGCGGGGCATCGACGCCAACCCGGTCAAGCGGGCCCTGCTCGAAACCATGCTGGCCTTTGCCGAAAAAATCGGCTGCCGCATCGTGGCCGAGGGCATCGAGACCGAATCCGAGCTGGCCTGCCTCATCCGCCTGGGCGCGCATTTCGGCCAAGGCTATTTCCTCGGCCGGCCGGCGACGGTTCCGGCCACGCCGGCCGAGGACGTGCGCCTGGCCATCGTGTCCGGCTCCAACCAGGCCGTGGACGGCCTCAAGTGCGCCTCGCCCATAAGCGATCTGGCCGAACGGCCGAACCAGGTGCCCCACGACGCCCAGGTCGGCGAGGTCAAACGCTTTTTCGACGCCGACGAAGCGGCCCAGGCCGTGGTGGTGGTGCGCGACGGCCGCCCCGAGGGCCTCATCATGAGCCACCACCTCGACCGGCTCCTCAGCTCCCAGTACGGGCTGGCCCTGTTCTCCCATCGCGACGTCAGCCGCGTCATGGACCCCCAATGCCTGGCCGTGGAGTGGGACACGCCCGTGGAAGTGGCTGCCCAGGCGGCCATGGCCCGGGACCGCGACAAGCTCTACGACCCCATCCTGGTCACCTGCCGGGGCCGGCTTTCGGGCATCGTGTCGGTGCAAAAAATCCTCGACGCCCTGGCCTGCGTCCAGGTGGAGATGGCCAAGGGGGCCAATCCGCTGACCGGACTGCCCGGCAACGTGGCCATCGAGCGCGAGATCGCCCGGCGCGCCGCTGTCGGCGTTCCCGCCTGCCTGGTCTACGTCGATCTCGACAACTTCAAGGTCTTCAACGACGTCTACGGCTTCCAAAACGGCGACAAGGCCATCCTCATGACCGCCCGCATCCTGGCCGAGGCCCTGGCCTCCAAGGGCGGCGAGGACGATTTTCTGGGCCATGTCGGCGGCGACGACTTCGTGCTTCTGTGCTCCTGCGACACCGTGGAGCCGGTCTGCCGGGCGGCCATCGAGGCCTTCTGCGCCGCCTCGCCGGCCCTCTACGGCCCCGAGGACCGGGCGCGCGGCTACATCGAAGGCCAAGGCCGCGACGGCCGCCTGGGACGCTTTGGCTTGCTGACCGTCTCCATGGGCGTCATCGACTGCGCCTTTGCCGTGCCCGTCACCATGGACGAACTCGGCCAGCGGGCGGCGGCCGTCAAAAAATTCGCCAAATCGCGCCAGGGCAATTCCCTGGTGCGCGATCGCCGAAACCCCCTGGGTCTGCCCGGCGACCCCAGCGAACGCCGCGTGGGCGGCGAGGAAGAGGGGAAACATTGAAGAGGGAAAGATGCCGGGGGCCGGGGGGCTGAGGCCCCCGGCCCCCGGCAATCGGGAAAGGCGGGCGCCCGAACAAATACGAAGTGTTTTTTAAGTAAAATCGATGGTTTTCGTCAGTGGTCAACGAAAACCGAGCATGATTCTTCTTGTCGAGGGTGCGACTAACAACCCGAAATGGCTTTGGCCGTTTGGGCGGCTTCGTCGGGCTTGGACCGCGCGGCCAGGGCCAGCACGTCGAACCGCACGGCCTCGTCCTGGCGGACCTTGGCGAGCAGACGGCCGCCGACCACCAGATCGTAGGCCACCGGCGACAGCCCGTCGCCCGGACACTTGCAGGCCACGTCCTCGGGGCCAAGCACATGGCCGGCCGGCAGATCCCGGGCGTAGACCAGGGGCTTGCGCAGCTTGGCCGCCGCCGCCTCGCCGGGAAACACCTGCTTGCGCGACACCCGCATGGCCGCCTCGGCCTGGCGCACCATGGCGGCCATGGCGGCAAAGGCATCCGGGGTGAGCGAGGCCTTGTGGTCCGTGCCGGGCAGCGCCCGGTCCAGGGTGAAATGCCGCTCGATGATCACCGGAGCAAAGGCCGTCGAGGCGACGGTGGGGCCAAGTTCCTGTTCGTGGCCGGAATAGCCCACCGGCAGCCCGTAGCGCCGGCGCAGCAAATCCATCACCGGCAGCCCCACCTGCTCGTCCGGGCAGGGGTAGGAGCTGTTGCAGTGCAAAATGATGATGCGGTCGGTGGTTTGCTTAAGCGTCGCCACGGCGGCGTCGATGTCGGCAAGCCGGCTCATGCCGGTGGAGATGACCACCGGCAGGCCGGTCGCGCCGGCTAGGCGCAGAAGCGGCAGGGTGACCAGATCGGCCGAGGGGATTTTCAGGAGTTCAACGCCGAGTTCGGTCAAAAGGCGCAGGCTCGGGGCGTCCCAGGCCGAGGCGAAAAAGGTCAGGCCCAGGGATTCGGCCAGGGCCTTGAGTTCGACCAGGGCCGGGCCGGGCCGGGCAGTTCCAGGGCGGCCCGGTGGCGGCCGTAGGTGTCGCCGAAGCTGTTGGGGCCGCCGTAGGGCGCGTCCAGCCCGGCCCGACGGCATGGCCGCTGCGCAGGCGGATGATCGGGGCAGTGGGCATGGGGTGGTGTTCTCCGAAAGGCCGTCGTGTGGCCGACCTTTTTATTTTTGGCCTGATCGTGGGCGGATACAAGGCCGTTCCAAAGGGCGGGCGGATTTTGCCGCCTTCCGGAAGAGAAGCAAACCATGTGCCGCCTCCCCCGGCCGATTGCGCAGGCGCTGTGGACGACGTGGGGAAAAAGGTATCCATTTAAGGGCATTGGCGACCATGGTCCAGAGCGCCGCAGAACGGGCGGCCAGCCTTGCCATTGGGGGCGAATGTGGTCAAAGTAGCCCGGCTCCATATCTTCCCGGACGAGGCGTCATGACCCAGCCCATGATCGAGATTCGCGGCCTGACCAAGGCCTTCCAGGGACAGCCGGTGCTGCGCGGCGTGGACATGGTCGTGCCCGAGGGCATGGTCACGGCCGTCATCGGCAAGTCCGGCGAGGGCAAGAGCGTTTTGCTCAAGCACATCATCGGGCTGATGGTCCAGGACGCCGGCGACATCCTGTTTCAGGGCCAGCCGCTGTCGGCCATGAGCCGCGACGAGCGCCGGGCCTTTCGCCGCCGGTGCAGCTACATGTTTCAAAACATGGCCCTTTTCGACTCCATGACGGTGTCGCAAAATATCGCCCTGCCCCTGCGCGAGACCTTGCACCAGCGCGAGGCCGAAGCGACAGCCCGGGTAGGGGCCATGGCCGAGCGCCTGGAGTTGACGAACATCCTGCACAAGTACCCGTCCCAGATTTCCGGCGGCATGCAAAAGCGCGTCGCCCTGGCCCGGGCCCTGGTTACGGAGCCGGGGGTGGTGCTTTTCGACGAGCCGACCACCGGGCTTGATCCCATCCGCAAGGCCTCGGTGCTGGCGCTTATCGACCAGTCGCGCCGCCAGTTCGGCTTTACGGCGGTTCTGGTCAGCCACGACATCCCCGACGTGTTCGGCATCGCCGGCCACGTGGCCATGCTCGACGCCGGCCGCATCCTCTGGCAAGGGCTGCCCCAGGACATCAGCGACTGTGACGATCCGGCCGTGCAGCGGTTCTTGGCCGGCGAACCCGAGCCGGATCTCGACGAAGCCGACGGCCGGGACTAAAAGCGTGTCCGTTATGCGGGACCGGCTTGCGGTCCCGCGCGCTGTCGTTTGGATGAACATGTTTCCAGATCGCGCCGCCGGGCGCGCGTCGGGGAGGGCAGCCATGCCGCAACGCTCTTCGGGCCGGGTGTTTGTCTGCGCCCTGTGCCTGCTTTTGGGTCTGGCCGGCCAGCTTCCGGCCGCCACGCTCCACCAGACCGGAACCATCGAGGCGCTCTCGGCCGGGGACTACGCCGGCCAGATCGCCATGCCGGCCCTGGTTGGCCAGGGCGATTTCGGCCTGGGCACCTTTGACGCCTTAAACGGCGAGATGGTGGTCCTGGACGGCGTGGTTTACCAAGTCACTGTTGACGGCGTGGTGCACAAGGCCAAGCCGGGCCAGACCGCGCCCTTTGCCCAGGTGGCGCGCTTTGCCGGGTCCATCGACCTCGGCCGGGTGGACGGCCTGGACCTGCCGGGCCTGACCGCCGCCCTGGCCGCCCGCCTGCCCGATCCCTCCAAGATGTGCGCCGTGCGCGTGGACGGCCGCTTCGGCAAGCTGACCGTGCGCAGCGTTCCGGCCCAGGCCAAGCCCTGGCCGCCCCTGGCCGAGGCCGTGGCCCACCAGGCCACCTATCCCCTGGCCAATGAGCTGGGGACCCTGGTTGGCTTCTACACCCCGCCCGGACTGCCGGCCCTGTCGCCGCCGGGCTGGCATTTCCATTACCTGAGCGCCGACCGCAGGCGCGGCGGCCACGTGTTGGCCCTGAACGTGGACGCGGCCAAGGCCCGGGGCGAGGCCGTGACCGCCATGGACATCCGCCTGCCGCCCGGGCCGCTGCCCCGGGCGAACGTCGCCAAACCCGCCGCCGGAACGGAATAGCCCTTGGATTTCCTGTCGTTTTTCATGCCGGGTGAACGCCGGCCAACGCCGCGCGCGGCCGAAGCCGCCGCCCGGGCCGCCCGGGGCCGGGCCGAGGCGTTGCTCGGCCGGGCAACCGCCCGCCTGGACGGTCTTTTGGCCTTGCTGGCCGCCGCCGACGCCCGGGACGCCGGGCTTGTGGCTGCGCTTCTGGCCGAGGACCTCGACGCCCTGGCCGAGCTGCTCGGGGCCGGCGGCGAAACGCTGACCGAGGTCCGGGCCGGGCTTGGCCCGATGCCAGGTCCCCAGGCCCTGGCCGCCTTTGCCCGCCGGGCCGGGGATCGCCTGGACGCCCTGGAGAAAAAGCTGGCCGCGCGCAAGGCCGGCGACTGGCGGCTGGCCGTGGACCGGTTCGAGGCCCGGGCCTTGTGGCGGGTGCGCACGGCGCTGATCGTCTGCGTGGCGCTGTTGTCCGCCTCGCTGCTCCTTGGCGACACCCTGGCCAAGAAACGCCGGGATTTCGCCGCCATGGTGGCGCTGCTCCACGAGCGCACCGAGGCCCAGAACGCCCTGGACGCCCTGGCCGAGCTGGCCCTGGCCGCCAAGAAGGCCACGGGCCGGCCCCTTTTCGAGGTGACGGGCGAAAACTGCACGAGCTGCGGCTGCGAAGGCCGGGATTTACGGCTGGTTCCCCAGGGCGACGTTTGCCGCCGCAAGTGGGACACCGCCCGGGAGCGCCTGGGCGCGGCGGCCAAGGCCTCGCCCCGGACCCTGGAACGCCTGGTCCGCGATCCCTGGGGTTCGCCTTACCTGCTCAACGAAAACGAGGGCGAGAGCCCGGATTTCCCCTGCCTGCCCGATGCCGTGGTCTCGGCCGGCCAAAACGGCCTGTTCGGCGACGCCGACGACATCGTGGCGGCCGTGCCCAACGCCTTTTGCCCCAAGGACAAGGAGCGGCCCTAGGGTCGCGGCTTAAAAAATACCGCGGTATTTTTTAAGAAAAAACCATGATGCAACCCCACGATTTCGTTGCGGCGTCCGTTTGGACGGCGCGGGAGCGGCCCACGCCATGATCGCGGCCCTGGTCCAGTTTCTTGCCGGCGCGCTGCGGGCCGGCGGTTTGACCCTGGCCGCCGGCCATGGCCTGCTCTCGGCGGCCGTGCTGGTTGGGCTGGGGCGGCCGGCCCAGGCGTTCGTGGCCCTGGTCGCGGTCTGGGGCTTGGCCCTGGCCGTGTCGCGCCGGGGGCTGTCCTTAGGCCTGTTTCTCCTTGGCGCGACGCTTTTTTTCTTCGGCTGGCAGGCCTACGTCTACCCTTCGGCCGCCTTCGGCCTGATCCTGGACGTGGCCGCCCTGGCCCTGGGCTGGCGCAATCTCGGCCAGATCGAGGCCGAGTCCCAAGCCGGGGCCGAAACCGGAGCCGGCCCGTGCGGCGCGTTTCTCGGCGCGCTGGCCGTCCTGGCCCTGGGGTCCACGCTGCTTTTGCCCTGGGACCGTCTGACCGCGCAGCTGGCCTTTTTCGGGCCGACCGCCTTTTTCGCCGCCGTGGCCTTTTCCCCGGCCGACGCCCCGGCTTACGCCCTGGGCGCGGCGGCCCGTCTGGCCGTGTTTGCCGTGTTTGCCCGCGAGCTGGCCCGGACCTCCTGGCCCGGGCGCTTCGAGACCCTGGCCTCGGGCATCCTGGCCGGCCTGGTCGTCTCCATCGTCTACGGTCTGGCCCTGCATTTCCGGGGCGACCACTATCTGCTCCACTACCGCTTCACCTCGGTCTTCGCCAATCCGGGCTGGTACGCCGAGTATCTGGCCGTGGTCGCGCCCTACGCCCTGATCGCCTTGACCCGGCCCTCGAAGCTGGCCCGGGGTTACGGCGCGGCCTGCCTGGCCCTTGTGGCCGGCTCCCTGGTCCTGACCCTGGCCAGGGCCGGCTGGATCGCCGGCGGCCTGACCTTCGCCGCCGCCGTGTGGCTCTATTTCCGGGGCGGACCCATGCTGCGCCTGCGCCGTCCCTGGGGGCATCTGCCGGCCCTGGCCGTGGGCGGGGCGCTGGTCATCGGCTTGTCGTTTTGGGCCTCGGGCAAGGAGCTGGCCGCCGTGAGCCGGCCGATAAACGCCTTGCTCAAGGAACGGGTGGGCAATTTCACGGATTCGCCCCGGCCGACACTTTTCCGCTCGGGCTTGCTCATCGCCGCCGAAAGCCCGGTCTTTGGCCTGGGCTACGAGAGCTATGCCCGGCATTATCCGGTGCTCTTGGCCACGCCGGCCGCCTGGCTCGGGCGCTACGGCGACAAAAACGCCGAGGTCTTCGAGACCTCGCACAACATGTACATCCAGCTCGTCTCGGGCCTGGGGCTGGCGGGCCTGGCCCTGTGGCTGGCCATGGCCGGCCGGGCCGGGTTCCTGTTATGGCGAAGCGTCCGGGACACGGCCGCGAGCCTGGACCTGGCCATGCTGCTGTCCCTGGCCGCTTTCCATGTCTATGCGTTTTTCCAGGAGATGTTCTACGTGCCGGCGGTGCTCTTCCTGCTGGCCCCGCCCTTGGCCCGGGCCATGGCCCTGGAGGGGCGGGCGCGTCCCGGCCGCCTGGCCCGATGGGCCGGGCGGCTGGCCTGGGCGCTGGCCCTGGCCGGCCTTGTCGCCTACGCCGATGATTTCGGGTTGTCGCGAACCCGGGAGCGCCTGTCCCTGGCCCAGTGGCGGACCGGGGAGGTGGTCTACGAAGGGTTTTATCCGCCGGAGATGCTGGACGAACGGGCCATACGCTGGAGCGCGGGCAACGCCGCCGTGCTGGTCGCGCCCGGGGACGTGGAGCTGACGCTGTTTTCGCCCGTCGCCCAGGACGTGCTGCTGGTGTCCGACGCCGGCCCCCTGGACAAGCTGCGCCTGGGCGGCGAGCCGGCCACGCGGCGTTACCGGCTGCCCGACGCCGGCGACGGCCGGGCCAGAACGATCTTCATCATGCCCGAGACAGCGTTTGTGCCCATGGCCCAAAGCGGCGCGCTTGACCCCAGGCTTCTGGGCGTGGCGGCGGCGGTCCGGGCCGGACGGGAGGCGCGACAAGAGGCCCCGGTCTCGGGCGGGACCGGCGGCCGGGAAGTGCAAAGAGGAGAGGAACCCTAGAGATTCTGGGTGTTTCGCTCGAAGACTCGCAGTTCGGTCACCACCAGCACGCCGAGTTGGCGCAGCCCTTGGTTTTCCTGATTTTCCACGAGTTCGGCCAAAAGCTTGGTGTCCTGGGGCAGCGAGGCCAGCACCGAAGCGCGCATCTCGCGCAGCCGTTCGGCCACGTAGACCGCGTCGCGCTTGGCCGTCATGTGTTCGGCCACGTCGGCCATGCGGGCCAGGCCGTTGGCCTTTTCCGCGTAGATGGCGCACATGGCGGTGAGATGCGACAGGATGTTCTTCTCGGCCGCGTTTTCGGTCTTGAAGTAGAGATCGGCGGCCTTGGAGGCGTATTCGTTGAAATGTTCGGCCGTGGACCGGAAGTGTTTGGCGGCTCCCATGGCCTCGGCGGCGGTGGTCAGGGCCAAAAGCAGGCATAGGGCGCTTAAGGCGGCATGGCGTCGTTGCATGGCTTCTCCGTGAATGGCCGTCCGGCAAGACTTCTCCGGTCGGCAAGGGCCACATACCACTTTTTCCCGGGCCGTCAATGTGGCGGCGGGGAGGCCTTGCCGGCCGGCCGGGAATGCTTATTTCAATAGGGAAGGCCGCCGAGACGCCACGGCATCGGGGTGGCCGGACGTATCCCTCCTTACCGTCGTGTTGTTGTTTCGCACCGCTTGGGGGCCGCTTCGGCGGCCCCGTTTTTTGGCGCGTTTCCCGGTGGCGGCCGTTGACTTTTTGCCCTGGTCTAGTAGGAATCGCGGACCCAACCTCAAGCGGCTTTCATGCCTGCGGACGACTCATGAATAAGGCTTACGGCTTGCGTGTCTTTTCCCGTGCCTTGGCCCTTTTGGCCGCCCTGACCCTGGTTATCGCCGCCTCGGCCGGACCGTGCCGGGCCGGCATGGTGACCCTGGTCTTCGACGACGGCCTCTCCAGCGTCTATCAGTACGCCTATCCGGTGCTGTCCCAGTACGGCCTCGTGGCCACCACGGCCGTCATCGCCGATCGGGTCGATTCCGGCGACCCCGACTTCATGGACGAAAAGCAGCTCAAGGAGCTGCAGACGGCCGGCTGGGAGATCGCCTCCCACAGCCTTACCCACAAGCGGCCCATCGACATCCCCAAGTTCATTGCCGAGGAAAAGTGCCTGATGCTCAAGCCCGTGGCCGGGCACAGGCCGCTTTACGAGGCCAAGTACAAGTACGAGGAGCTTTCCGGCCTCATGGAAAACGGCAAGCTCCTGCGCGAACGGGCTAGCGGCAAGATGGTGAAGAATGAGCCGGGCAGCTACTACTTCGATGAACTGATCGGCGAGGTTCTGGTGCATCCCTTCGAGGCGTCCAGCGCCGAGAAGCAGCAGATCGTGGCCATCTCCTACGAACGTGAGATGCAGGCCTCCAAGGAGGATCTGGAGGATCGCGGCTTCAAGGTCAGCACCTACGTCACGCCCCACAACTACTGGACCCCGGAAATGAGCGAGCTGTCCAAGCGCTTCTACGCCCAGGTGGCCAACGGCGGCGACACGTTCAACCGCAAGGGGTCCACTGACCGTTACTGGCTCAAGCGCTTCGTGGTGCACACCAACGATCCGGCCGAAGCGATTATCGGACTGATCAAGGAACACGCCATGCGCGAGGACGGCTGGGTGATCTTTTGCCTGCACGGCATCGGCTCCGACCTGGGCTGGGAGCCCTGGGACGCGGCCAAGCTTGGCCAGCTCTGCGATTTCCTCAAGAAAAAGGCCATTCCCGTGGTCACCATCGACAAGGGCGTCAAGCTGTGGGTCGACGGCAAGGGCAAGCCCGGCGTCTAGCGCCGCCCGACGGCCCGTCATGCTCGGCTTGCGTCTCGCCAGGTTAAGGGCAAGCTGGCGTCTGGCGTCGCATCATCGAAACGAGCCTGTGGCCTGTTGCGGGCAACATGTTCAAAAACATGTGTTTTTGAACATGGCCCCCGGCGGGATTCCCCGGAAGCGACCCGGGGCCGGCCCCCGGGAAGGGCATGAGATTTTTTTGGAAAAAAACTCATTTTGCATTCCTATGCGCTTACGATACCAGTACTTGCCTTCGCGGGCGCGGCCCACGGGACCACTTGGCGGTCCCCAATTTCCGGTTGACGGCGCCCTGTTTACGAGGAGTGCATGAAATCTTCGCTTCGCATTGTTGTCGCCGGCTTTGCCGTGGGGTTTCCCTTGGGGGGGCAGCTGTGGATGATGCTGCATTTCGCCGAGGGCCTCGCCCGTCTCGGCCATGAAGTGGTCTTTTTGGAAGACACGTCCAATTGGGCCTATCCCTTCGATCCGGTGCTCGGCCATCCCGTGGACAATTCCGTGCGGGGGCGCGCCACGGTGGAGCGGCTGTTCCGCCAGGCCGGCCTGGACGGGCGCTGGGCCTACGTCAGCGAGATCGAGGGCAAGCTCTACGGCATGGACCGGGCCACCCTCGACCGCCATCTGGCCGAGGCCGATTTCTTCCTGAACATCTCCGGCGTGCTGCCGCCCAAGGACGAATACTTCCAGGCTCCGGTCAAGGCCGTCATCGACACCGACCCCGTCTTCACCCAGGTCAAGGTCGCCTCCGATCCCTGGACCCGCGACTACTACAAACGTCACGACGTCTGCTTCACCTACGGCTGCAACCTGCCCGGCGGGGGCACCGACGTGCCCTTGGGCGGCGTGGACTGGAAGCCGCTGTTGCCGCCGGTCATCCTCGACAAATGGCCCGTGGGCCAGGGGCCGGGCGACCGCTGGACCACCATCGGCACCTGGGAGGCCAAGGATCGCGACGTGGAAGTGGCCGGGCGGCGTCTGTCCTGGCGCAAGAACGTCAAGTACGAAGCCATCCTCGATCTGCCCGAGACCCTGCGCGACGTGCCTCTGGGCATGGCCATGAGCGGCATGTGCGACGACGCCTGGCGCTACGCCGCCGCCGGCTGGGAAGTGCGCGATGCCCTGGACGTTTCCCGCGATCTCGACGTCTACCGCGACTACATCCGGGGCAGTCGGGGCGAATTCACCATCGCCAAGGACCAGAACGTGGTGCTCAAAAGCGGCTGGTTCTCCGACCGCACGGCCACCTATCTGGCCGCCGGCCGGCCGGCCGTGGTCGAGGACACCGGTTATGGCCAGTATCTGCCGACCGGGGAAGGGCTTTTTCCCTTCGAGGGCCACGACGGGGCCATGGAGGCCCTGCGCCGGGCCGAGGCCGACCCCGTCAAGGCCGGCCGGGCCGCCCGGGCCATCGCCGAGGAGTTTTTCGACAGCGACAAGGTGCTGGCCGGGCTCTTGCGGGAGTGCGGCTTGGCCTGATCCGCACTTGCGGGCAAGGAATTTGCAAACAACCGCCGGATTGTGCCCCCAACCGGTTGAAACCCGCCTGGCTTCGGGCTAGAACCTTCGGCGATGGCGGAAAAGACAATACTTTTTGTCGCCCCGGCCCAGGCGGTGACCCAATTTTTCCCGGACTTCAAAGAAGCCGGGATCGCCGCCGGCATCGCCGACTCCCTGGCCTCGGCCCTGGCCGCCATCCGCAAAGCGCCGCCGAGCCTCATTTTCTCTCAGGCCAAGATGGGCGTCTACACCGCCGAAAGCCTGCTGGCCGAGGCCAAAAAACACGAATCGTTTCCGCCGGTCGTCGTCTTCACCGACCGGGGCACGGCCGCCGAGGCCGCCCGCTGCCTGGAGCTGGGGGCCAAGGACTATTGGCTCGAACCGCTGTCCTGGGAAAAGATCCAGGCCATGTTGCCGGGCGAAGCCCCGGCCCGGCCCGTAGCCGCTCCCCTAGCCGCCAGCCCGGCCCCCGCCGGCGCGCCCCAGCCGGCCGCCCAGCCCGAAACCTCGGGCAAGGGGTTCGCCGTGGTCGGCCAGCATCCTGCCATCCGCCGCGTCCTGGCCCTGGCCCGGCAGGTGGCTCGCTCCAAGGCCACGGTGCTCATCTCCGGCGAGTCCGGCACCGGCAAGGAGATGTTCGCCCGCTACCTCCACGCCTCATCGGACCGGGCCGATGGCCCCTTTGTGGCCATCAACTGCGCCGCTTTGCCTGAACATCTGCTGGAATCCGAGCTTTTCGGTCACGAAAAAGGCTCGTTTACCGGGGCCATCGCCCGCAAGCTCGGCAAGTTCGAGATGGCCAGCGGCGGCACCATCCTCCTCGACGAAATTTCCGAAATGGACATTGGCCTTCAGGCCAAGCTCCTGCGCGTGCTCCAGGAAAGCGAATTCGACCGGGTGGGCGGCTCCGAGACCGTCCATGTCGACGTGCGCGTGCTGGCCACCACCAACCGGCGCATGGAAGAAGCCGTGGCCGAGGGCAAGTTTCGCCAGGACCTGTATTACCGCTTAAACGTCATCCCGCTCAAGCTCCCGCCGCTTCGCGAGCGCGGCGACGACATCCCGCGCCTGGCCCAATTTTTCGTGGAGAAATTCCGCAAGGCCTACGGCCTGCCGCCCCTGGCCTTTTCCGCCGACGCCAAGGAGTGGCTTGTCGCCTACGACTGGCCCGGCAACGTGCGCGAGCTGCAAAACCTCATGGAACGCGCCGTGCTCCTGGCCGGCGACGGCCCCATCCGCAAATCGCATTTCCTGCTTGATCCCGACGTCTGGCCCGGCGAAACCGGGGAGGGCGCGGACGACGACCTGGCCATGGCCGAGGACGCCGAGGGCCTGGGCGACGACGCCCCGGCCGATCCCTTCGAGGCCGGCGCGGCCGTGGCCAACCTCGGCGAGGCGGCCGGCGGCGCGCCCGGCGAGGTGGTGCCGCTGGACATCATGGAACGCCACATGATCATCAAAAGCCTGGACCGCACCGAGGGCAACCGCACCCAGGCCGCCCAGCTGCTGGGCATTTCCGTGCGTACCCTTCGCAACAAATTGAACGAATACCGCAAGCTCGGCATCGACGTCCCCTGATCCATGGCAGCGCCCGGCACCTTCAATATCCTGATGTACTCCCACGACACCTACGGTCTGGGGCATCTACGGCGCACCATGGCCATCGCCGAACACCTGCGGCATCGGGGCGTCAATATCCTCATTCTCACCGGCTCGCCCCTGGCCGGACGCTACGAAACCCCCGAAGGCGTGGATTTCGTGCGCATCCCCGGCATGATCAAGAAGACCAATGAGGAATACCTGCCCCTTTCCATCAAGATCAACGCCCGCCACGCCCTGAACATCCGCCGCAACATCATCGTGGCCACGGCCAAGGCCTTTCAGCCCCACGTGTTCATCGTGGACAAGGCCCCCATGGGGCTGCGTCGCGAGGTCATTCCCACGCTCAAGTGGCTGAAACGCCGGATGCCGCGCACCCGCACCATCCTCGGGCTTCGCGACATCATGGACGACGCCGCCTCCACCAGCCGCGAATGGCGGGAAAAGGGCGTCTACGAAGTCCTCGACCAGTATTATTCCGAAATCTGGGTCTACGGAAACCAGGAATTCTACGATCCCATCGCCGAATACGCCATCCCCGAACACATCAGCCGCAAGATGGTGTTCACCGGCTATATCCCGCGCCGGGTGCCGCTGCCCAACGCCATGAACCCCATCCGCCGCGAGGAAAAGATTGCCCTTGAGGACAAGCTCGTGGTGGTGACCACCGGCGGCGGCGGCGACGGCTATCCGCTCATGGACGCCTACCTGCGGATGCTGGAGCAGGGCGGGGGACCCCGCCACCGCGTCATCTTCGTCTCCGGCCCGTTCATGCCCCGGCCCGAACGCGAGGCCGTGGCCCGACGCGCCGCCGCCGTCAAGGCGCGGTTCTACCATTTCTACCGCCGCATGGAGACGCTCATGGGCTTGGCCGACGCCATCGTCACCATGGGCGGCTACAACACCACCTGCGAAATCCTGTCCCAGGCCAAGCCGTCCCTGGTCGTGCCCCGCGAAGTGCCGCGCCTGGAGCAACGCATCCGGGCCGAGGTCTTAAGCCGCCAGGGGCTGATCGAATTTCTGCCCTGGGACGAGCTGTCCCCGGACACCATCCGGGCCAAGCTCAACCGGCTCCTGGCCGATCCCGGCCCCTACAAGGCGGCCATGGCCCGCTTCCCCTTCACCGGCCTGTCCGTCATATCCAATCGCATCAACGCCTTCCGCCAGGAAGCCTGCCGCGCCGAAGCCGACATTGCTTGCCCGAACGGGAAGTGATGCCTCCGGCGGCCAGGAGAGGCAGAAGGCAGGAAGAATGCCTCCGGCGGCTGGGGGCCTG
>ALAO01000017.1 GCA_000307955.1 Solidesulfovibrio magneticus str. Maddingley MBC34
AAGAGGAAGATGCCTCCGGCGGCCGGGAGGGGGTAACCCCGTCCCGGACCCTCCCTGAAAGGGGGGAGAAGGGGGCAGGCGTTCGCTTCGTCAAACAGCCTCAAAGAGGCGAAAACTCGCCTTCGCGCCTTGTCCACGCTCCAGGGACCGCGAAGCCGCGCCGGGACGCGACATGGCCGATATTCTGGTTTTAAATCCCCCCTTTCTGCCTCAATTCTCCCGACCCCAGCGTTCCCCGGCCGTGACCAAGAGCGGCACCCTCTATTTCCCGCTGTTTTTGGCCCAGGCCGTGGCCGTGCTCGAAGCCGACGACTTCGAGGTCGCCTTCGTGGACGCCCCGGCCGCCGGCCTGGACCTCGACGCCGTCGTGGCCCGAGCCAAGGCCGACATGCCCTTCCTGGCCGTGCTGGACACCTCCACCCCAAGCATCGACGCCGACATCAAGGCCGCCGCCGCGCTGAAAAAAGCCCGGCCCGGGCTGACGACCGTGCTGGTCGGCCCCCATGCCACGGCCCTGGCCGGCAAGGTGCTCGAAGACGGACGCGGGGCCGTGGACGCCGTGGCCCGGCGCGAATACGAGGCCACCGTCCTGGAGCTGGCCCGGCTCCTGGCCGCCGGCCCGGCCACGCCGGCCCGCCTGGCCACCGTGGACGGCCTGTCGTTTCTGGGGGAAGGGGGAACCGTCGTCCACAACCCGGACCGGCCCTTCCTCGACGACCTCGACGCCCTGCCGCCTGTGGCCCCGGTCTACGCCCGCCACCTCGACATCCGGCATTATTTCAATCCCAACGCCAAGCCGCCCATGGTCACCCTGGCCACCTCGCGCGGCTGCCCGTTTCGCTGCTCGTTTTGCCTGCATCCCCAAACGCTGACCGGCCGCACCGCCCGCTGCCGCTCCATCGACAAGGTGCTCGACGAAGTCGCCTGGTGCCTGGACCACTTCCCCGGGCTTCGCACCATCTTTTTCGAGGACGACACGCTGACCGCCGACAAGGTCCGTTGCCGGGCCTTTTGCCAGGCCATCATCCGCCGGGGGCTGGTGTTCGAGTGGACGGCCAACGCCCGGGCCGACCTCGACCCCGAGCTCATGGGCCAGATGCGCCGGGCCGGCTGCCGGCAACTGTGCGTGGGCTTTGAATCCGCCGATCCCACGGCCCTTTCGGCCATGAAAAAAGGGTTGGCCGCCGAGCGCATGCGGCAGTTCCGGGCCGACGCCGCCGCCGCCGGCCTCAAGATCCACGGCTGCTTCATTTTCGGCTTCCCCGGCGACACCAGGCAGTCCATCCTGGCCACCATCGACTTCGCCCTGGACCTCAATCCGGAAACCGCCCAGTTCTATCCGGTCATGGTCTATCCCGGCACCGAGGCCTACGCCGACTACGAGGCGCGGGGATTTATCGCCGCCGGCCGCTGGCGCGACTGGCTCACCCCCGAGGGCCTGCACGGCTGCGTGGTGCGAAACGAATCCCTCTACCCGGCCGAGATCGTGCGGCTGTGCGACCTGGCCCGCAAGCGCTTCTACCTGCGCCCGAGCTTCCTTGTGCGCCGCGCCCTGGCCGCGCTGGCCAGCCCCGGCGAAATGGCCCGGACCCTGCGGGCCGGCCGGGTGTTTTTCAAGCACTTGCTGCGCGGCTCGAAGGTGTAAGGGGATAAGCCATGCCCCGCCTGACCGTCGTCATCCCGGCCTACAACGCCGCCGCGACCCTGGGCGACGCCCTGGACGCCCTGGACGCCCAGACCATCCCCCGGTCGGCATTTTCCGTCATCGTCGTCGATGACGGCTCCAGCGACGCCACCGCCGCCCTGGCCCGAGCCAAGGGCGCGAGCGTCATTTCGCAACCAAACGCCGGCCCGGCCGCCGCCCGTAATGCCGGAGCCGCCGCCGCCCCGCCGGACAGCGACATCCTCGTCTTCACCGACGCCGACTGCGCCCCGGCCCCGGATTTCCTGGCCCGCCTCACCGCCCCTCTGGACGATGGGGCCGTTGCCGGCGTCCAGGGCGCTTACCGCACCCGCCAGACGTCCCTTGTCGCCCGCTTCGCCCAGATCGAATTCGAGGACCGCTACGCCTACACGGCCAAGCGCCCGACCATCGATCTCGTGGCTACCTACGCCGCCGCCTACCGCCGCGCGGTCTTTGACGAAGCCGGCGGCTTTGACACGTCTTTCCGGGCGGCCGACAACGAGGACACCGAACTGTCCTACCGGCTGGCCGCCGCCGGCCACCGCCTGGTTTTCGCCCCGGACGCCATGGTCTATCACCGCCATCCGGCCGCCCTGTTTCGCTATATGCGCATCAAGGCCAGCCGGGCCTTTTGGCGGCTTCGCGCCTGCCGGGAACATCCCGAAAAGCTCGTGCGCGACGGCTATACCCCGCCGGTCATCCGCCTCCAGACCGTCCTGGCCGGGCTTTTCGCCCTGGCCGCGCTCCTGGCCCCGTTTTCCCGCACGGCCGGATGGTCGGCCCTGGCCGCCCTGGCCGCGCTGTTGGCCAGCGCCCTGCCCTTTGCCCGCTTCGCCGCCCGGCGCGATCCGACCGTGGCCAGGCTGGCTCCGGCCTTCGTGGCCTTGCGTTCCCTGGCCTTTGCCGCCGGCCTGGCCTGGGGTCTGGCCGGCCGGCTCCTGCCCGCGACGGCTTGCCGCCCGCCCCTTGGAAAAACCAGAAACCGGGTGGGCCTCGACCTCCATGCCATCTCCGGCATCCGCCAGGGTTCGCGCACCTACATCGAAGCCCTGGCCGCCCGGCTGCCTCAGGCCGCCCCGGATCTTGCGTTCGTCTTCTACGCGACCAGGGACGGCCTGGACGCGGCCCGGGCTTTGGCCGGGAGCGCCCCAAACGTCACGGTGCGCGAAATTCCCGCCGGCCGCCTGGCCCGGCTGGTCGTCCCCTTCCCCTGGCGACTGGCCCGGGAGGTCGACGTCTTCCACTGCCAGTACCTCGCCCCGCTGACGCCAACGGTCCCCTGCGTGGTCAGCATCCACGACATCCTGCACGAAGCCATGCCCGAGCATTTTCCCAAGGGCCTCTCGCGCCTCATGCGGCTGCTTTATCCCCGGGGAGCCCGGCGGGCGGCCATGGTGCTGACGCTTTCGGCCTATTGCCGCGACGAGATCGTCGCCCGCTACCGCCTGCCGGGCCAGCGCGTGGCCTACGCCTTTCCCGGGGTAGACCCGGCCTTCGCCCCGGTGTCCGATCCGGCCGCCCTGGCCGCCGTGCGCGCCCGGCTGGGGCTGCCCGTCGGTCCCTACATCCTGTTTCTGGGGCGCATGGAGCCGCGCAAGAACGTGGCCGGCCTGACCACAGCTTACGGCTTGCTGCGAAAGCGCCTGGGAGACCGCGCGCCGAGCCTGGTCATCGCCGGCCCGGACGACGGGCTTTTCGCCGCCTTCGGGCAAAGGCTGCGCGAGGCGGGGACGGCCGAGGGCATCGTCTTTTGCGGCGGGGTGGCCCAGGCGGATCTGCCGGCCCTGCTGTCCGGGGCGGCGGTCTTTGCCTATCCGAGCTTTGGCGAGGGATTCGGGCTGCCGGTGGTCGAGGCCATGGCCTGCGGCGCGCCGGTGGTCGCCGGCACGGCCCCGGCCGTGCCCGAGGCGGCCGGCGGCGCGGCGCTGCTGGTCGATCCGCGTGACCCGCAAGCCCTGGCCGAGGCCCTGTATCGGGTGCTGACCGAACCGGAACTGGCCGCCGAACTGCGGACCAAGGGCCTGGCCCGGGCAAGATTGCTCGATTGGAACGACACGGCGGCCATGGCCGTGGCCGCCTACCGGCGGACCTTGGCCTGACGCGCCGCCTGGAGACGATCAGTCGGCCGGGTCGGTCCGCGTACCGCCGGCCATGACCTGTCCCAGGGTCCGCCCCAGTTCGGCCATGTCCACGGGCTTGACCAGATAGGCGTCCACCCCTGCTTCCAGGGCGGCGCAACGGTCCTCGGCCAGGGCGTGGGCGGTCAGGGCCACCACGGGCATGTCACGGGCAGCCGGCCCGGCCTCGCCCCGGCGCAGGGCCCGCACGGCCGAAAGCCCGTCGAGTTCGGGCATGCGCATATCCATGAGCACGCAATCAAACTCGCCCTCGGCCAGGGCTGTCAGGGCCTGGCGGCCGTTTTCCACCAGATGGGGCCGGCAGCCCAGCTTTTGCAGCATCACCCGGATGGTCAGGCGGTTGACGGCCTCGTCCTCGGCCACCAGCACCCGCTTGCCGGCCAGGGGGACCGGCTCCGGGATCGGCCGCGCCGGCGCCGCCTCGGGCAGGGCAAAGGGCAGGACGACGCGCACGTCGGTGCCCCGGCCCACTTCGCTGGACAGCATGATCTCCCCGCCCATTTCCTCGGCCAGGCCCTTGGCGATGCAAAGCCCCAACCCCGGCCCGCCAAACGGCCCCAGCTCGCGGGGCCGGGCTTGGGCAAACGGTTCGAACAGATCCGGGAGGCGCTCCCGAGGGATGCCGATGCCGGTGTCGGATAGGCCAAAGCGCAACGTCAGCCGCTCCGGCTCGCCCCCGGACACGGTCTCCACGGACAGGACCACCTGGCCTTCGGACGTGAATTTGACCGCGTTGCCGGCCAAGGCGAAAAGGATCTGGCGCAGCCGGGCCGCGTCGCCGCGAAGGAGCCTGGGCACGTCCGGGGCAACGCGCTGCACGAAGCGCAGGCCCTTGATGTTGGCCTCATAGGCCAGGGAAGCGGCCACCGGAGCAACGGCCGCGTCGAGGTCGAAATCCTCCTCGGCCAGACGCACCTGCCCGCCCTGGAGATTGGTCACCTCCAGGAGATCGGACAGGATGCGCAACAGCCCTCGGGCGGACTCCATGGCCGTGTCCAGATAGTCGGCCGCCTCCACGCCTGGGCAGGCCGACTGGGCCAGCTGGAGCATGCCCATAATGCCGTTTAGGGGCGTACGCAATTCATGGCTCATGTGGGCCAGGAAGGCGGATTTGATGGCCCCGGCCGCCTCGGCCCTGGCCAGGGCGTCGGCCCGTTGCTTTTCCAGGGCCTGGCGGTCCGAGATGTCGCGAAACATCACCTGGATCGTGCCGGCTTGCTTGTCCAGCAGCCCAAAGGACACGGCCACGGGCAGGTAGGAGCCGTCGGCCCGGCGGTAGCGTCGGTCCATGTGGCGGGGCTGGCCGTCCAGGGCCGCCTGGTGGTTGTCGTCGGGGGAGGTCGCGACCTGATCGTCGGGATGCACGACATCGGCCATGTTGCCCCCGATCAGGCCGCCATGACCATAGCCGAGCAGGGCCAAGGCCATGGGGTTGGCCTTGAGGATACGGCCGTGGCTGTCGCCGACGAGGATGCCGATGGCCGACTGTTCGAAAAAGAGCCGCCAATACCGCGCATCTTCCGATGGGGCGGCGTCGGGCGCGTCCTTGGGGCCACCTGGGGCAAGGGACGGTTGTTCCGGGCTGGTCATGGCGTCGTCACTGTTCGCTGTGGGCCTGTCGTCGGCCGAATGGCCACGTCGTATCGGCGAAAACCATAACATGAAAAGCGGGTTGTCTGGCAAGTGGCGACCTCGGTGCGAACAGGAGACAGCTTTTGCTTTTTGCGATAGAGAAAGTCTATGGGAAACTGCCGTCGTGCCGCTGCCATGGTCCTCCTAGCCTGGGTTCTTGGCTGCGCCCTGATCGGGCCGGCTCAAGCCGGGCGGGCCGCGCCGGCCGTGCTGCTGCTGTGTTCCTACCACCACGGCGATCCATGGTCGGACCGGATCGTGGCCGGTTTTCTCGAACGCCTGCCCAGCGCCAAGGCCCAGGTGTTCGTGGAGCACCTCGACGCCAGGCGTTTTCCCGAAACCGAGGATCGCAGCGATCTCGCCGAGTATCTGGCCGCCAAGTACGCTAACGTGCCCATCGCGGTCCTCGCCTGCAGCGACGACGCCGCCCTGAATTTCTGGCTGGCCCGACGCGAGACGCTCTTTCCCGGCCGGCCCATCGTCTTTTGCGGCGTCAACGACTTCACCCCGGCCCGTATCGCCGGTCATGCCGACGTCACGGGCGTGGGCGAGTCGCCGGACGTGCTGGGCACCCTGGATCTGGCCCTGGCCCTGGCCCCGTCAGCCCGCACCGTGCTGGCCCTGACCGCCGACGACACCGCTTCGTCCCGGGCCAACATCGACCGGTTCCGCCGGGCGGCCCGGGCCCTGGCCGGCCGGATGCGGCCGGTGGAACTGCAAAACGTCACTCTTGAGGCGGCGAAAAAGGCCCTGGCCGCCGCGCCCCGCGACGCCGTGGTCATCCGTCTGGCCCCCATCAAAAACGACGCCGGCGAAGCGCCGCTCATGGGCGAGGACATGGCCGCTCTGGCCGCCGTATCCCAGGCGCCCATCTTTTGCTTGTGGGATTTCGATCTGGGCCTTGGCGCGGTGGGCGGCCGGGTGCTGCGCGGCCAGGACCAGGGCCGGGCGGCCGCCGCCCTGGTGGAACGGGTGCTGGCCGGCCAGGCCCCGGCCGACATCCCGGTGACCGACGTGCCGGCCGAAACGATCCTGGACCAGGCCGTGATGACCCGTCTAGGGCTGCCGGTGGACCGCGCCCCCAGGAACACCATCTTCGAAAATGCGCCCATGTCCTTGTATGAACGGTACAAGGGCCTTTTCTGGGCCGGGGGGGCGGCCTTGGCCATTTCCTTGCCCGGAGCCCTGGCCCTGCTCATCCTCCTGACCGGGCGGCGACGGGCCGAAATGCGGCTGGCCGAAAGCGAACGCCGTTACCGGGAGCTGGTGGAATCGGCCAACTCCCTGATTCTGCGCTTCGACGCCGGGGGACGGCTGGTTTTCGTCAACGAATACGCCGAGCGGCTGCTCGGCTACAGCCGGTCCGAAATGCTTTCGGGCGAGGCCGTGTTCTGGCCTTCGGCCCCGCCCGACCTCGCCAGCCTCCTGGCCCGGGCCATGGCCGCGCCCCATTCCCTGGCCGGGGCGGGCAACGAAAACGAAGTGGCGGCCAAGGACGGCCGGCGGGTCTATCTGCAGTGGGACAACCAGCCGCTTTTCGGGCCCGACGGCCGTCCCGAGGGCTGGCTGGCCGTGGCTGCGGACATCACGGCCAGGCGGCTGGCCGAGGAGGCCCTGGCCGCCCGGGCCCTGGCCGAGGAGGAACTGGCGCTTTTCGGCCGGGAACTGCTGGCCGGCGGCGAGGACGCCGTGGACCGGGCTCTGGTGCGGCTTCTCAGCGCCTTTTCCGTGGGCCGGGCCGTCTGGTACGACAATGTGGACGATGCGCGCCTGGGGCTGTGCGCCCGCCTCGCGGCCGAGGCCTACGCCGCCGGTCTCCCGCCGTGCCGCCCCTTGGACGGGGTGGCCCTTATCCCTTACAGCATCGACGGGTTCCAGTCAGCCGACCGGATGGCGGCCGGAGAGATCGTCACCGGCCAGGAAGCGGACTTCCCGGAAGCGCTCAAGGACATCCTGGGCCTGTACGGAGCCAAGGCGGTCCTCAACGCGCCGGTCAGCCGGGACGGCGCCTGGTCGGGGTTCCTCGGCTTGGCCGACGTGCGCGGGCCGCGCCAGTTCACCCGCCAGGAGCATTCCCTGCTGTCCACGGCAGCCAGTCTGCTGTCGGTCTACCTGACCCGCCGCTAGCGTCGCGTCCGCGAAACGCGCCTCCGGCATTCGCGGACAACCGACTCGCACAATCATGTCTCTGGGAACATACGCTTGCGTTGCCAAGGGACGCGCCGCGAGACGCGCCCCGGCGAAGGACGCCCGTATTTTCCGCGCGCGGCTATCCCTTGCGCCCGGCCACGGTGGGATCATGGCGCAGCGTGCGCCGCACGAAGGCGGCGATGCGGCCGAAATCGCCGCGCGACAGCGCCGTCGCCCCCTTGGCTGCAAACCTCGCCGTCTCGCCAAGGACGTAGCCGAGCTTGTACACGGCCGGCGGCACGTGGCGCGAACACCAGGCGACCGTGCCCGGACGCAGCAAGAACACGTAGACCCCGGCCGGGATGCGCTGGAAGGTCAGCAGGTAGAGCACGAAGGCGGCATAGCTGCGCTGGGGCCGCAGGTAAAACGGCCGGCGATAGATTTCCGTTTCCTCGTCAAGGATGCGGCCCTCGGCCTTGGCCCGGCGGTAGAGTTCGGTTTCCGGGAAATAGACGAGGCTGGCGATGGCCAGGCCAAAGGGCTTGGGCAGCCGGGCCAAAAGCCGCACCGTGGCCAGCAGGTCGTCCTGAGTTTCCCAGGGCGCGTCGATGATGACGTGGTAGTCCGGGGGGAGCAGTTTGTCCCGCCGGGCATGCAGCAGCCTGGCCCCGGCCAGGACCGCGTCGTCGTCCTCGGGCCGGCCAAAGATCTCGCGCATCCGGGGGCTGCCGGTCTGGATGCCCATTTCCACGTAGCACAGCCCGGCCTCGATGAGCACGTCGAGCTTCTCGGCGTCCAGGGTCGTGGGCGAGGCCTGGCAGTAGAGCGGCAGCCCGATGTCGGCCTTGTAGGCCGCCGCGAACTCCCGCAGCCAGTCCAGGCGGCGGGAAAAAAACGTGTCGTCGAAAAGCTGGATGGCCTCGATGAAGGGGTAGCGGGCGAGGATACCCCGCAGCTCGGCCATGACGTGGGGCACGCCGCGATGCCGGAAATAGGGCACGCCCCCGCCCCGAAACAGCGCCTTGACCGTGGGCACGTTGCAATAGGCGCAGCCGTGCGGGCAGCCCCGGTCGGTCATGGTGCGATAGGCCGTGACCAGCCGGCCGTCCCAATGCGGCAGGCGCGGCAACGCCAGGCGCAGAGCCTCGGCGTCAAGCGGCACGATGCGCCCGCGCTCGGGAGCCATGACGAACTGGTCCTGGCCGGAAAAATCGAAAAAGGGCAAGGCGTCGAGGTCCGGGGCCAGGGGGGCCAGGCCGTTGTCGACCACGGCCCCGTCCCGCAGGGTCCAGACCCCGGGGATGGCGTCGGCCGGGCCGCCCTCGGCCAGTTCCCGGGCCAGGCGGTCAAGCGCCGCCTCGCCCTCGCCACGGCAGACGAAATCGGCGTGCTCAAGGGCTTCCTCGGGCCGCACCGTGGCGTGGACCCCGCCCCAGACGACCGGGATGCCCAGCCGCTCCCGCACGGCTGCGGTCAGCTGCACGGCCCGGTCGAAATAATTGGTGAAAAACGACACGCCGACCACGTCGGCCCCCTCGGCCAGCTCCAGGGCCTGGTCGATCACCGTGTCGGCGTAGCGGTAGACGTAGGAGCCGTCTTCCTGGGACAGGCCGATGCTGCCCGGAAACAGCACCAGCCGGGCCTCGTGGCCGGCGGCCTTGAGGCTGGCTTGCAGGCTGCGCACGCCAAAAGCCGACAGGTCCGGCGGCGTGGGGGAAAAGAGCACCACCCGGGCCACGGCTAACCGCCCATTTCCAGGATCTTGGCGTCGATGGCGGCGGTCAGGGCGTCAAAGCCCTCCTGGGCCAGCACCACCAGGATGTCGCCCGTGACCTGGAAGCGCTCCAGCACGAAATGGGCCCGCACATACAGGGTCACGGTCTGGCAGGCGTCGGCCACGGCCAGAAGCGGTTCCAGGCTCTTGGCCGTGGACAGGGGCTGGTAGGTGACGTGCAGCCCAAGCATGGTGCCCATGGCCCCGAGCACGCCGACGAGGATGACGTTGCCCACCTCGCGCAGGGTGTCCTCGCGCATGTCCTCGGTGGGTTCGTCGATGCCCATGGCGGCGGTGAGCCCGGTGACGAGCTTGGCCGCGTCGCCATAGGCAAAGGCCAGGGCGGTCATGCCTTTCATGGGGCCGACAAAGGGCAAGAACACGCCCTCGCACACGGCCGGGCAACGGCCGGCGGCGGCGGCGGTCAGCGTCGGGCGGTTCATGACGCGAATTTCCGGGGCCGAGAGCGCCACATGGCTTTCGCACATGCGGTTGAGCGCCTCGGCCGCCCGGCCAAGGCCGATGTTGACGCACTCGGCGAGAATATCCATGCGGGCTTCGAGACTAATTTCCTGCGACATCAACCGGGTTCCTCCTGTCTGGCGCCCCCACCATAGCCCGGCGCGAAGGACTTGGAAATCCCCGACGGACACAAAAGGGGCAATGCGGCCCGCCAAACAAAAAACCAAGACGCCGCCCCGCCTTGTGGGCTAGAAGAGGCTCGCGCGACAATTCCGCCCGAAAGGTGACTGACCCTATGCACGCAAAGCCCATCGTCATTGTCGGCGGCGGCGTGGCCGGCCTGGCCTGCGCCCTGACCCTGGCCGAAGCCGGCCGGCCCTGCCTGGTCCTGGAACGCGAACCCGAGGTCGGCGGCCTGCTGCGCTCGGTGGCCCTAGACGGCGTGGTCTTCGACCTCGGCCCCCATGTGCTTTTCCTCGACGCGCCCGGGTCGGGCGAGACGTTTTTGCGCGGCCTGCTCGCCGGCGCGCCGGTCATCCGCCGGCCCTTCGCCTTTTCCATCTTCGCCGCCGGCCGGCATTGGAAGTTCCCCAACCATTTCGATTTCTTCCGCTATCCGCTTCGCTACCAGATCGAGGCCCTGCGAGCGGCCCTCAAGCGTCGAGGCGCGCCGCCGCCCGAACCCATCTCGGCCGCCCTGGAGCTGTCGGAAAAATGCGGCCCGGGCCTCTACGATCTCCTTTTCCGCGACCTGTTCGCCAAAAAGGCCCTGACTCCGCCCGAAGCCCTGCACCACCACTGGCTGGCCCGGGTGGACCGCACCATCGACAACGAAAAGGAACCCTTCGTGCGCCGGGGCAAGGGGCAGGCCGTGCTGGCCGCCCTGGCCAGGCTGCGCCAGCGCTACTGGTACCCGGCCGGCGGCATGGCCGATCTGGCGGCCATCCTGCGCCGGCGCATCGAGGCGGCCGGCGGCGAGGTGGTCACGAACGTCTCGCGCATCGCCCTGGTCCGCGACGGTGGGCGCATCGCCAAGGTCGTGGCCGACGGCCGGGAAATCACCCCCGCCCATGTCGTGTGGACCGCGCCGGCCAATGCGCTCCTCGACGCCTTGGAAAGCGACGCCCCGCGCCTGCCCGCGGTGACCATGCGCATGGTGATGCTCACCTACGCCAGAACGGAGCGCGTCCCGCGCCCCTACGTCTACAGCTACCACCCCGACCCGGCCATGCAGGCCAACCGCATCTCCTATCCGGAGTCGATCTTCGCCGAGCGCGGCCCGGCCGACCGCGAGGGCCTGTGCCTGGAGATCAACCTCGAGGACGCCAGCGAACCCGAGGAAAAAACCCTGGCCCAGGCCGTGGCCGACGTGGCCCGGCTGGGACTGTACCCGGCCCAGGCCTTGCGGGCTTCCAAGGTCGTCACCCTGCCCTCGGCCATGCCGGTTTATCCCCTGGATTACGAAGCGCGCCTGGCCCAGGCCATGGCCCCGGCGCGGGCCATCGCCAATCTCCACGCCGTGGGCCGCCAAGGCGGTTTCTATTTCTGCCTGACCCCAGCGGCCGCCTCCCAGGGGCTCAAAATGGCGGACCATCTGCTGGGCCACGCCCCGGCCAAGGCCCCGGCTCCGGGCAAGAAAAACCTGCTCGACGCCGGACTGGCCACCAAGGGGGCCGGCCCGGCCGAGCGGATAAAAATCCTCAAGCGCCACGCCCAGGCCATGGTGCGCCACGCCACGCCGGCCCGGCTGTGGAACTTTTTTGCGGCCGAGCGCAACCGGCTGCAAAAGCGCGCCGTCCTCGACTCCATGCCCTATATTTTAAAAATCGAGACCACCAACATCTGCAACCTGCGCTGCGCCTACTGCTACGACGACCGCCGCGCCCCGCTGCCCGGCGAGCGGCCCTACGGCCGCATGACCGTGGAGCAGTTTCAAAGCCTCATCGATTCCTGCGGCAAATGGCTTTTCAAGATCAACATGTACGGCTTCGGCGAGCCGTTTCTCTTCCCCGAGACGTTGGAGATGATCCGCTACGCTTCCCAGCGCAACATCGGCGTCGGGGTGTCGTCCAACTGCAACCACCGCGACCCGGACCTGCCCCGGCGCATCGTGGCTTCGGGCCTGGAAGTGCTCATCTTCTCCTGCCACGGCGTGACTCAGGAGACGGCCGGCCGGTTCATGCGCGGCGGCAACGCCGATCTGGCCTTCGACAACCTGAGGGCCATCATCGCGGCTCGCAAGGCATCCGGCCGCAAGACGCCCTTTATCGACTGGCAGTACTGCGTGACGGGATTTAACGAACACGAGATCGAACTGGCCCGGGAGACGGCGGCCAGGCTCGGGGTGGACCAGGTGCGCTTCATCCGGCCGTTTTTCCCAAAGGACGCGCCCGACGCCTGGTTTTCGACCATGTTTCCGCGCCAGACCCTGACCCACGACCACGAGGCCGCGCCGGGCTGCTCGTGGCTGTACCGCTCAGCCTACGTCAACTGGGACGGCGGGCTGATCCCCTGCTGCCGCGACCCCCGCGACCCGAGCGTGGATTTCGGCAACGTCTTTGAAACGCCGCTGCCGACGCTGTGGAACAGCGAAAAGTATCAGGCCGCCCGCACGCTCCTGGCCGATCCCAGCCGGCACGACCTGCGCCAGGGCATCGTGTGCGGCCGTTGTCCGGTGACGCGGCCCTGACTGTGAACAGGGAGGGGGAGGCCTCCGGCGGCCGGGGGGGATGCCCCCCCGGCCCCCTCGACGGGAAAAGTGGGGAGGGGTGGTTCGCCTTGGACGGAAGCCGCCTTAGGGTCCGTCAAAGCCCAGGGTCGCCCGGCACGGCCCGGGACAGGATACGCCAAGGGGTGTTGTGCCCGGCGGCAGCTCCAGGGCCGGCAGGCCGCGCGTGTCCAGGGCCAGCCGCACGGCCATGGGGTAGGCAGGCGCGCTCCACAGCTGGGCCCCGTCGCCGGTCAGACGAAACCGCACCCGCACCGTGCCCGTGAAGCCGCCAAGGTCCAGGGAGGCCGTGCGCGCCACCCCCAGCCCGTCCCAGCGGCCCGAGCGGGTGCTCAAAAACGCGTCCGCCAGCCGATACTCGCCCTCGCCCAAGGCCACCTCGGCCACCGCGCCGTTTTTCCCTTCCGCATCGCCAAAAAGCCTCGGGAACCACGTCAATTCCAGCGACTTGGCCGGATAGCCGGTGGTTGCGGCATAGGCCACGAGACACGGCTTGGCGTCGGGGCAGGACAGGGCCGGGTCGTTTTGCAGGCGCACGGCGGTGGCGCCGGCGTCGGCCGCGCCCGGGTCGAAACCTTGGGCCGTAAAAACCGGGGCCAGGACGGCCTCGCCCTCGCCGCCCGGCTCCAGGGAGGCGCGCAGGCAGGCCGGGCCGGACAGGGGCAGCGGCACGGACGCGCCGCCAAGGGTCACTGTCGCGCCGCCGGGATCGCCGGCCAAAATCAAGGCCCGAGGCGAAAACGCCTCCTGCCCGGCGTTGCCAAGGACCGCCTGCCGGCCGGGCGACAGGGGCACGGTCCAGGGACAGACATTTCCCGAGGCATTGAGCACGTATTGCCCCGGATAGGCCGTGCCGGCCGGACACGGGGCCACCGGAGTGTTGGCGGCCAGCCGGGCCGAGCGCTCGGCCGCCTCGCTCCCGGGCAGGCCGGGATCGCCGGATACGGTCAGGCGCAGGTCCAGCCGGGTGACGGCCACGGGCTCGCGCTCGAAACCCGGGCTCATGATGAGGCGCACGGTCAGCGAATGGGCCGGCGGCGGCGGCGCGGCCGGATCATAGGAGGTCAGGGAGTCGGCGTCCGGGCCGACCAGGACAAAGGCCCGGCCGGTGGGCGTGTCGTCGTCCGGGTAGTCCGTGATCCGGGCGTCCATGGTCAGGGAAGCCAGGGCCACGGTCTGGCCGGGCAGCGGCGTGAACACGTAGGTAGCCTCTCCGGCCCGGCCCCGGTCGGCCAAGACCAAAGCCTCGCCCGTGGCCCGGAGGTTGCGCGAGGCCGTCATTTCACCAAACGCCGTGTCCGGCCGGAAACTGGCCGAAAACGAGGCCCCCGGCAGGTTCGGGGCGGCATTGGCCAGGGGCAGGCGATGGATGGTCACGCCGGCCAGACTGGCGACGGGGGTCGCGCCGTCGGGCAAGGGCCGGGCCGAGGCGTCGCCGCCGGTCGGGACCAGGAGCAGGGCTTCGCGGGCGATCCGGCCGTCCGGGCCGCCATGGGGCAGGTCCGGCAGGAACCGGCCGGGCAGGTACCAGCGCGTAAACGCCTCGAAATACGGCCGCGTCCAGGGATCGGACTCGCGCCACAGGATCAGGGCCGCCCGGGGCGCGGCCGCCTCGTCCAGGGTCTGGGCCAGGGTTCCCAGGCGGCTGTCGTCACGGCGATAGAAAAACGGCGCGGCCGGGGCGTTGGGCACGGCCAGCCCCAGCCCTAGCAGCAAGGCCAGGACATGGGCGCTGCGACGGGCCGGCAGCCGGGCCAGCAGGACCGAGACCCCAAGCCCGGCCGCGAGCAGGGCGGCAAACAGGCAGGGCAGCACATAGCGCACCTGGAAATGGTGGGCCGTGGTGGCCCGGCCCCAGGCCAGGCCAAAGACGCAGATGAAAAGCAGGCCCACGAGGACCGCCCCGCGCCGCCGGCCGGGATCGACCAGGCCAAGGACGAGTCCGGCCAGGGCCGGCCCGGCCAGCAGCCAAGGGTAGGCCGGGCGGCCCAGGAAGGCGGCGTAGTGGCTGGCGAACGCGGTAAAGCCGGCTTCCAGGGAGGCGCCAAGCGGGGCCAGATGGGGCGTGCCCGCGCCCAGGAGATACTGGCGCAGGCCGGTTGTGGCCAGCCACCACGGGGCAAAGAGCGCCAGGATCAGGGCGCAGGCCACGGCCAGGCCGGCCAGGGTGCGACGGCGCGGCGGGGCCTCGTCGTCCTCGGGCCATACCAGGAACAGCCCCGTGGCCAGGACGGCAAAAGCCAGGAAGCCGGCGGCCAGATAGGAGGTGTAAAAGGCTGCCGCGCCAAACCAGCCGACCATCAGCCAGTCTCGGCGATGGCCGCCGGAAAGCGCCCGCAGCAAAAACAGCGTCGCGCCAAGGATCAGGAACCCGAAGCAGGCATACAGCCGGACCTGCTGGCTCACGTCCACATGGTAAAGGCTGCCGGCCAGGGCCGCCCCGGCGAACAGGCCGCAGGCCGTGCCGCCCAGGCGGCGGCCGATCAAAAAGAGCAGAGGCGCGCAGGCCGCGCCGGCCAGGGCCGACGGCAGGCGGGCAAAAAAGTCGCTGTGGCCGAAAAACCAGAGCATCAGGTGGACGACGACGTAGTGGAGCGGCGGCTGGAAATCGATAAACGGCGGATACTGCCAGGCCGCCCCGGCCACCACGTCGGGCACCGAGGGCTCCATGGCCCGCATGAGGGTGGTCAGCTCGTCGTAAAAGGCGACCGACGGCCCGCCCAACTCGTACAGGCGCGGGGCCAGGGCCAGGAGAAACAGGATAAGCGGCCAGGGACGGCGCAGGTTTTCGGTAAGACGTTTCACGGCCAAGGGATCTATCACGCCGGGCCAGGAGTGCAAGGGGGCCGTGTCCCGGCTCGGCGGCGGGAATGGCGCGCCGGCCAGGGACGGGGGCGAAAGCGGCGACGCAAAGCGGCGGCAAAAGCGCACTTACGGATCGTGGCCGCCTGCCGGACGAACCGGGCTTAGGCCGCCGGCGCGGCCGCCCGCTTGCGCCGGAATCGGCGCAGCCAGTCGGCCCACACGTCGCGGGGGGAAGGTTCGTCGTCCGGCGCGCCCACCAGCACGAGCCGGGGCGGACGGCCGGCGGCGGCGGCCAGATCGGCCGTGGCGGCGGCCGCGGCGGCGGCATGGTCGACCCAAGGACGCAGGCAGGCCAGCACGGCGTCGGCGTGGCGGGACAGGGAGCAGGCGTCGCCGCTGGCCCCGGCCGGCGCGGCCACGACCAGCACGACGTCGAAGCGCCGCCCCAAGCCGTCGAGCAGCCCGGCCACGGCCGGCGAATCGAGCAGCCCCTCGGCCGCTTCCGGCGACAAGGCCGCCTCGCCGGCCGGCAGGGCAAAAAGTCCGGGCTCGGGGCCGGGCAGGATCACGGCGTCGCGAAAGACCTTGCCGGCGGCGGCCTCGGCCAGGCCCGGGCCGAGAGGCAGGCCAAGGCGGGCATGGAGGCTTGGCCGGGTGAGATCGGCGTCCACCAGGGCCACGGAGCGGCCCGACCGGGCCAGGGACACGCCCAGTTCCAGGGCCACGTCCAAGGCGTCGACCGGACCGGACAGGACGTCGGCGACGACCATCACCTTGGGCGGCCGGCCGCTTATGGGAAATAGCGCGTCGCGAAGACGCCGGACCGCCTGGGACCGGGGGAGGCCCGGGCGCCGGGGCAGGACTCCGGCCACGGGCGCGCCAAGGCCGGCCGCGCCGGCCGGGGTCAGGGTCGGATCGACGTAGGCGGCCAGCACGGCGGCGCACAGGGCCAGAAAGCCGCCGAGCACGATGCCCAGGGCCAGCATGAGCGACAGCTTGGGGCGCATGTAGTCGTCGATGCGCCCGGGCTCGGTGGCGGCTTCCACCAGGTGGGCGATGGACAAATCCAGGGCCTGACCGGCCACGGCCGCCCGGTGGAGCTGGTTTAAGTTGCTTAAAAACAGTTCGCCGGCCGCCACCCGGACCTTGAGCAGGGACTCGGCCGCCGCCCGCTCGGGGAAGGCCATGATGCGGCCTTCCACGGCGTCGAGGAGCGACCCGTAGGCGGCGTCCTGGCTCTCCAGGCCGGCGGATTGGGCCGTGTATTCGGCCGCGCGCTCGTTGAGGTAATTATACGTCGGGTCGGTGGACATGGTCTCGGAGCCGAAGACCTTCTGGGACTCGCCCTTGATCAGGCGCTTGGCTTCCTCGATCTTGGCTTCGATCTCCTTGACCTGGGGGTGCTCGGCGGTCATGCGCGACTTGGCCACGGCCAGGTCCATGTAAAGGTCGCGCAGGGTGAGCTTCAAGGAATCGATGAGGCTTGAGCGCTGGGTGGACTCGCTGGTCTTGCGGAATTCCGGGCGCTTGGCCATCTGCCCCTTGACGTTGGCCAGCATGCCCTGGGCCTTGAGCAGGAGCAACCGGTTGGCGTCGCGGTCGTTGTTGAGACTGTTGTAACGCTCCACCAGCTTCTCGGCCTCGGAGGTGAGATCCACAATCTTTTCGCGCTGGCGCAGCTTGCCGAGCTCGGCCAGGGCCTTTTCGTAATCCTCGCGGGCGCGCGGCAGTTCGGCGGCGGCAGCGGCGGCCAGCTCCCGGCACTCGCCGTGGCGCATGTCCGCCTCCCGGGTCATGAACGACCGGGCGGCGGCGTTGGCCAGGGCAATGGCCAGCTCCATGGAGTCGGCCGAGCTGGAAAATTCCAGGATGTCGGCGTCGTCCATCATGGCCGCCTTGAGGTAGGGCCGGGGAAACAGGACGTGGACGATGGACTTGTTGGTGAGCTCCTCATAGGTCATGGGCCGGCGGCCGAAACGCGGCAGCCAGGTGTCCACGGCCCAGCGCACGAGCGGGATGTACTCGACCACTTGCAGGGATTTGCGCTTGCGCGTCAGGTGCAGCTCGTCAAGCAGGGGCCTCAGGACCGGCACGGTGGTGGCCAGGTCCTCATAGGTGGTGCGCTCGGCGTCGGTCAGGGAAGCCGAGCCCATCATGGCCGAGTCGAGGTTCACCCGCGAGAGCAGGCTGGCCTTGGTGGAGGAGTGGTAGAGATAGACCTTGGCCGAGGCCACGTACTGGGTCTCGCACAACAGCGTCAGCGCCAGGAGCCCGCCGGCCACAAGGGCAAAGACCAGGGCCATGAGCCGACGGCGACGCCACAACAGGGCAAGGAGCAGGCGCAGTTCCATGTCACTGCACCGTGGTCACGCCGCCCTGGCGATTGCTTAAATATTCTCCGGCCACGGGCTGGCTTTGCTGGATGATGTTGTTGACCTGGTTGACCGGCCCCTGGGACAGGTCGTTTATGGCGTCGCGCAACTGGGGCAGGAAGATGACCAGCCGCTCCGTGTTGATGAAGGCGTTGACCACCGCATTGAGATGATTGAGGAACTCGTCGATGCTGGCCCAGGTGCTCTTGGGCACGTAGAGCACGTCGCCGCCTTCCAGATAGCGGTCGAAGCCGGCCGTGCCCTTGCCAAGGCCGGTTCCAAGCTTCATATCCAGGATGTAGGCCTGGGGCTTATCGGTGTCCATGCCCCGGAAAAGCACCACCGTGCTCTTGCCGGCGTTGTCGGTGAAGCCGCCGGCCCGGGCGATGGCCTCGAACAGCACGATGTCGTGGTCCACGGCCACCACGCCCTGGGACTTGACCTCGCCAAGGACCAGGGCCGTCTGGCTGCGCAGGCTTTGGGCCGTCACCGTCACCTGGGGATCGATGACGTATTTGGCGTAGGCCCGGGTGAGGTCGGCCCGCAGCTCCGACACGCTGCGCCCGCCGGCCGTGATCTCGCCGGCCAGGGGCAACTGGATGCGCCCGGCCTCGTCCACCCGCACGGCGGTCTTGAGGTCGTCGTGACGCCACACGGCCACGAGCAGTTCGTCGCCGTAGCCGAGCACGACCCGGCGGGCCGGCGCGGCGGCCGAGGCGGCGGCCGGATTTTTCGAGGAAGCGGCGGCCGGCGGCGGCGCCGTCGGCCGGGCACAGGAAACAAGCATCCACGCCGCGGCCAACAACACAAGCGGGGCGAGGGATCGCGGGAGGGCGCAGGCGGGCATGGCAGTCCTTTCGCTTTGGATCAGGGTCTCGCCCAATTACGGGATTTCAGACCCGGCGGCAAGACGGACCCGCCGCGTTGTGGTCCAGGATGATCTGGTGTAAGGGGAGGCGCGCGTCCGGGCACGTCGTCTCGCCTGGGCGCTGGCGCGGTCGCGCCGCAATCCGAAACCGCCTGCAGGCATGGCATGACAGATATGAAAACCCTCTTCGGACTGGCCGCGGCGCTGCTTCTGGCGGCGGCCCTTCCGGCCTCGGCCGAGACCGTCTCCTTCCAGGGCAAGGCCTACTGCCCCATCCGCTATGACATCAACTGGCCGTTTTCCGCCAAGACCCAGGTCAAGTCGGCGCCTACCCAGGGCAGCGGCATCACGGCCAACGTCTACGAAATGCCCAAGGAATCCGTCGAGGAAAAATCCGCCGCCGACATGGGTTCGGACATGCGCCGGCTGCGGATCATCGGGGCGCCGGTCCAGATCGGCCAACACGTGGTGGAAGACCAGGTGCTTGCCACTTACGAATTGCCCCTGGAAAACCTCATGGCCGAGAAACAATTATTGTCACGGCATGAGCTCAACGGCCTGGAACACGCCATGGCCATGGTGCAGCTGCAGCTCAGCACGATCCAAAACCGCCAACGGGAACTGGAGAACATGGCCGCCAACCAGTCCGTGGCCGCAAACGAGGTCTCCAACAACGCCCGGGACATCGAAAATTTACTGCTGCAACGCGACTATCTCGAAGAAAAGCTTGAGTTGGCCCGCCAACGCTACGACAACAGCGTCCTGCTCACCCAATCCAAGTTCGGCAAGGACGTAGACCTCAAAAACCTGCCCCGCCGGGGCTACGTGCGCGCCCCCACCGAGGGCTACATCCTGTGGCTCAACTCCAGTCTCGTGCCCGGCATGGTCTTTACCAAGCAAGCCCCCCTCGTCAGCATCGGCAAGCTCGATCCCATCATCGTGCGGGCCTCGGTCCACGAAATCGCCATGCAAAAGCTCAAGGTCGGCGACCCCGCCACCGTGGTTTTCAACGCCTGGCCCGGCGAAAAGTTCCAGACCACCATCAGCAAGGTGGACTATGTGGCCCAGCCGGCCATGCTGCAGCAACCGTCTTTTTATCTTATCGAACTGACCTTGCCCAATCCCGACCTGCGCATCAAGGAAGGCATGCGTTGCGAAGTCGTGGTCGATCTGCACTAAACGGCGTGCCATGCAACTTGTTCTTGCCCTCACGATAAACTGCCTCATCCTCGCTGGCGCCGGCCTTGGCCCCATGGCCCTGCTGGCCCCGCGTCTGGGGGCTCTGGCCGTCATGGCCCTGGCTCCGGCGGCGGGCTACGCCCTCTATTCCGTGACCCTGACCTGGTGGCTGCTCCAGGAAGGCACGGCCGGCGCGGCCGCCTGGCCCCTGGCCGGGCTGCTGCTGGCCGTCTCGGCCGTCTGCCTGGCGGCCTGCCGGGACACGCTCCGCCCACGCCTGGCCGCCGTGTCCGGCAAACGGCTGCTCGCCGGCTTGGCTGGCCTGGTCCTGTGCCTGGGCTTTTTGTTCTCCCCCCTGGCCGCCGGCAAGAAAGGCTATGATGTTTTTCGCGGCAACGCCTCGGATTCCTTCATCTACATGTTCATCGCCCGCTATTTCGACGAGTACCCCCGGGCCTGGGCCTTCGAACAAACCCCCGAGGCCGTGGAAGCGGCCGGCCCCATGCTCGTGCCGGCCCAGTCCATGCTGAGCATCCGCTGGACCTCCGGGGCCATGCTCACGGCCGCGGCACGCCTTGGCGGTCTTGGCATCGTCGAATACCAGTACGCCTACACGCTGACGAGCTTTGTGCTGCTTTTTGCCGCCCTGCTCCCCTTTCTGGCCGCCATGGGCCTGTCCGCCCCGGCCGCGAGCCTGTCGGCCCTGGCCTTGTCGACCGGTTTTTTTGCCCAGATGGTCCTGGACATCCGGGCCTTTTCCCATATCAACGTCCTGCCCCTGGTGGCCCTTCTCGCCCTGGCCCTGTCCCTGCCCGCCCCGGCCAGCCGCCGGGAAACCCTGGGCCGACTGGTCCTTCTGGCCGGCTGCTACCTGGCCGCCTTCGTCAACTATACGGAAATATTCCCCATGGTCGTCGGGGCCTCGGCCAGCTACCTGGTGCTGCGACTGGCCCTTGGCCGGCTGCCCCGGGCCGAATGCGCCGTCCACATCGCCGGCTTTCTCCTGGGCATGGCCGCCACCTGGCCGGTGCGGTTTCTCTGGGGCCACATGCTGGCCCAGATCCAGTTCACCCAGGGCGCGCCCCAGTTGTGGAGCGAGGCCTATTTCACCTGGCTGTACCACAACCTGCCGTCCGGGCTTTTCGGCCTGCCGCTTATGGAATACGGCTTCTCGCGCCTGCCGGGCTGGGGCTTTTGCGATCTGCCGGGCTGGCTGGTCACGGCCCTGGGGCTGGGCCTGTGCGGCCTGTTCGTCCTTGGCGGGCTGCGGGCGGCCAATGACGCCGACCGTCGCGCCCCGCTATGCGCCTTGACCTTTTCCCTGGCCTCCCTGGCCGCTTTTGCCCTTTTCTGGCTGCGGGGCGCGCCCTGGGTGGCCGGCAAGGGGCTGTCCTATTTCTTTCCCATGACCGCCGCCGTGGCGCTGTACGCCGCCCTGGCCCGGCCCGCCGGCCGCCCGGCCGTGCCCCGGCCGGCCGCAGTGGCCGCCGTGCTCCTGGCCGGCGTCTTTTTGGCCGGCCAGCTCGTCGCCGCCGGCCTGCGCCCGGCCTATGCGGCTCTCAACATCGACTACCCCCGCTATGTGCGCAACCACGGCCGCTACCGGGCCATCGACGGCAACATCGCCGGCATGAAGGACGCCCTGGCCCGGGCCGGAGCCCGGCGGTTGGCCGT
The DNA here is from genome assembly GCA_000307955.1 of Solidesulfovibrio magneticus str. Maddingley MBC34. Classification (GTDB taxonomy): domain Bacteria; phylum Desulfobacterota; class Desulfovibrionia; order Desulfovibrionales; family Desulfovibrionaceae; genus Solidesulfovibrio; species Solidesulfovibrio magneticus_A. Next base: position 21,447 of record ALAO01000017.1, read on the forward strand.
GTGCTCGGCCGATCCCTGGAAATGGAGCTTCCTTGGCCTGTCCCTGGACGGGCCTTTCAAGGTCGTCGCCCCGGGAGCCCTGGCCGCCCCGGACGGCTCCGGCGAGGCCGAGGTCTTCGTGGCCCTGGACCGCGCCCCCGGCGGCCCGCCGCCGGAACTGGCCGGCTACCGGCTGGCCGAAAACACCAGCTACGTCCTCTACCGGATGCCCCGGGAGACGCTGGCCGGCCTGCTCCCCACCCTCACCTGCAACACCACGCCCTATTAAACGCTCCATGGCCGCCCCGCATGTCCCCCCGGCTTCCGGCCGCCGCTCCCTGGGCCGCAATTTCCTGGCCCTGGCCGTGTCCCGGGGGCTTCAGGCCGTCAGCGGCTTTTTCGTGCTGCTGGCGGCGGCCCGGCTCCTGCCCGTGGACGATTTCGGCCGGCTGGGAGCGGTCTCGGCCCTGGCCGGCGCGGCGGCGGCCCTGACCTATTTCGGCGTGCAGCAGGTGATGATCCGGGAGATGGCCTGCTCCCCGGCCGCGTCCGGCGCGGTGGTTGGCCGGGCCGTGGTCCTGCGGGCCGCCCTGGCCCTGGCCGCCGGACTGGGCTTGGCCCTGGCCGGCGTCTGGACCGGCTACGACGGGCCGCTTTTCGGACTCCTGGCCCTGGCCTACGGTCTGGAGCTGTGCCGCTCCTTCGGCATGCTCGGCTGCGCTGTGTTCCAGGCCCACGAGCGCATGGGCTTCGAAACGCCCCTGGCCGCCCTGTCGGGTCTGGTCTCCATCATCGCCGTGGGACTGGCACTGTTTTTGGGCTACGGCGTCCCCGGCGTGCTGGCCGGCCTGCTGGCCGCCGCCGCCCTCCATGCCGCCCTGGCCTGGCGCGTGGCCGTGCGCCTCACGCCGCCGTCGTTTACCCCCGACTTTCCGGCCTTTCGGGCCATGTTTCTGGCTTCGTCAGTGGTGGGGCTGGGGGTCTTTTTCCAGCAAAACCTTTTCCGGGCCGGCACGCTGTCCCTGTCCTGGTGGGCCGCTCTCGCCGCCGTGGCTGATTTCCAGGCCCCCCACGAGTTTCTGCTCAAACTCGAAATCGTGCCCCAGGCGCTGATGCTGGCCGTGTTTCCGGCCCTGGCCCGGCTGGCTCCCACGGATTGCGACACGGCCCGCCGGCTGTTCCGGCTGGTCTTTCGCCACACCGTGCAGGGCATGGCCCTGCCGGCTTGCCTGCTGGCGTTTTACGCCGAGCCGGCCTGCCAGCTCCTTTTCGGCGGCAAATACGCCGGGGCCGCGCCCGTCATGCGTCTGCTCGCCCTGGCCCTGCCGCTTCTGGCCCTGGACATGCTCGTCAACAACCTGCTTGTGGCCATCGGCCGCCAGCGCTATGCCCTGTATTACGCCGGTGCGGCCCTGGTCCTGGCCTTTGCCGCCAACGCCTTCCTGGTCCCGCGCTACGGGGCCATGGGCGCAGCCGGCGCGGCCCTGGCCTCCTACGCCTGGCTGCTGGTCTTTTCCCTGCGCTTCGCCGCCCGCCACGGCTACACACCCCTGGCCCTGGGGCCGGCCCTGCGCACGGCCTGCGCCGCGGCAGCCTGCCTGGGCGCGGCGTATCTGCTGCGCGGCGCGCCGCTCCCCGGCGCGTTGGCGGCGACGGCGGCCTACGGCGCGGTGATCCTGGGCCTTAAGGGCGCAACCCGGCGCGATCTCGTCGAACTGCGCCAGATCCGGCAGGCCGGCCGCGACGCCGCCCCTGCCAAGGAGTCGCCATGTCCCTGACGGCAAAACGCGTGGTGGTCGTCGGCTGGGACGGAGCCACCTTCGACGTGGCCAAGCCGCTGATGGCCCAGGGCCGCATGCCCCATCTGGCTGCGCTCCTCGCCCGGGGCGTCCATGCCCCGCTGTGCTCCACCGTGCCGCCGGTGACGCCCGTGGCCTGGACGAGCTTCGCCACCGGGGCCAGCCCCGGCCGCCACGGCGTGTGCGACGCCCTGACCCTGGACCCCAAGACCCACGAGGTCCGGTTCGTGTCGGCGGCCCAACGCCGCCTGCCGCCCGTGTGGCGCATCCTGTCCGACCGGGGCCGGCCGGCCGGCGCGGCCAACGTGCCCGTGACCTGGCCGCCCGATCCCGTGGACGGCTTCGTCATCCCGGGCATGTTCACCCCGAGCCATATCGAGGACTTCACCTATCCCCCGGAAATCCGCCGCGAGGTCGAGGCCAGGTTCGGGACCTGCCGCGAATCGCCCATGCTGGACCCTGATCCGGCCAAGTATCTGGCCAACCTGTTGGCCGGGGTGGACGCCCGCTGCGAGCTGACCTTGTGGCTCATGGAACGCCGGCCGCTCGACTATTTCTGCTCGGTCTTCATGGAATCCGACCGGGTGCAGCATTTCTTCTGGGGCTACCGCGACCCGGCCCACCCGCGCCACGCCGAGCTCGGCCAGGCCATCGAACAGGTCTACGAACGCCTGGACGCCGCCCTTGGCCGCATCGTGGCCGCCGCCGGCCCGGACGCCGCCGTGGGCATCGTCTCTGACCACGGGGCCGGGCCGCTTACGCGCGCCATTTTCCTCAACCGCTGGCTCATGGACCAGGGCCTGCTCGTCCTGTCCGGCGACCTGGCCCGGACCCTGGCCGGCCGACGGCCGCCCTCGGGACTGCGGCGATTCGTGGCGGCGGCGGCCAAGGCCGTGCTGCCGTCCTCGGTGGTCGAGGCCCGGCGCAAGGCCCGCTCGGCCGAACACGCCCGCATCAACAACCTCTTTTCCTCCATCGTGGATTGGGAGCGCTCGGCCTGCGTCTCCGAAGGCATTGCCGGCGGCATCTTTTTCAACGAGGCCGTGGTCTCCCCGGCCGACCGGCCGGCCCTGGTCGCCCGCCTCAAGGAAGGACTGGCCGCCATCGTCGATCCCGAAACCGGGGCGCGGCCCTTCACCGGCGTCTACGCCCGGGAAGAGCTCTACCAGGGCGAGGGGACGCCAAACGCCCCGGACGTGGTGACACTGTGCGGCCCGGGCTATCAGGTGCTGGTGCCCCACGAGATCGCGCTCTACGCCCAGGACGCGCCCACCGGCCTTTTCGCCGGCCACAAATGGAGCGGTCGCCACGAACAGTACGGCGTCTTCGCCCTGGCCGGGCCGGGCCTGGCCGCCGGGGTGGAGCTTACCGACGCGGCCATGCCCGACGTGACCCCGACCCTGCTCCACGCCCTGGGCGAAGCGCCGACCGAATCCATGGACGGCCGGGTCCTGGCCGGGGCGTTTACGGCCGAAACCCTGGCCGCCCGGCCCGTGCCCGGAGCCGTGGCCGGGACGGCGGCCACGGCTGCGGCCGCTCCCGACGACGCGGCCGGCACGGCCGCCCTGGCCGAGGAACTTTCCGACCTCGGCTACATGTAACGTCGCGTGCAACCGGCCTCCCGGTTTGTCGCCTTGCGTCCCGGGCGGCGGCGTCGTATGGCTTCACCATAAGGAAGCACCCTTTCCCATGGCCGACGACGACACCCTCTACGAACTCTTTGCCGAAAGCTGCCTGGAGCAGCTGCGCGGCATCGAAACGGCCATCCTCGACCTGGAATCCGCTCCGGCAGGCGAACTGCCCGGCCGGGTGGACGGGATCTTCCGGGCCGCCCACACGATAAAGGGCGACGCCGGAGCCATCGGCGCGGCCAACCTCGCCGCCCTGGCCCATGGGGCCGAATCCGTGCTGGAACTCATGCGCCGAGGCGGCCGGCCGGCCGATCGCCAGGTCGTGGGCGAACTGCTCGGGGCCTTCGACGACATGCGGGCCATGGCCGAAAACGCCCGCGACGACGCCGCCCGCGAGATCGCCGAGCGTCTGGCTCGGCTGGCCGCCCTGGTCCAAGACACGCCGCCCGCCGCCGAACAGCCTGCCGAGGCCGACGTCGAGACCGAACCCGAAGCCGAGGCCGAAACCGACAAAGCCCCGGGACCGGCCTGGACCGACGACCGCATCCGCAAACTGGCCATCCCGGCCCTGGAACTCGACGTGCTGGTGGACCGAGTGGGCGAGCTCGGCATTGCCCAGGCCCGGCTCTCCGGCCTGGCCATACGCCGCGCCGACATGGAACTGCGGGACGTGGCCGAGGAGGTCGAGCGCCTCTCGGCCCTGCTGCGCGACCAGGTGCTGGGGCTGCGGCTGCTGCCCATCAAGGTGAGCTTTCCCAAGTACCGCCGGCTGGTGCGCGACGCCTGCGCCAGCCTCGGCAAGGACGCCGCCCTGGTCCTGGAAGGCGAAAACACCAAGCTCGACAAGGCCGTCATCGAGCAGTTAAACGCCCCCTGCATCCACCTGCTGCGAAACGCCGTGGACCACGGCGTCGAGCCGGCCGAGGTGCGCGCGGCCCTGGGCAAGCCGCGTCAAGGGACCGTCACCCTGTCGGCCCGCCAGGAGGGCTCCGACGTGGTCATCGCCGTGCGCGACGACGGCGGCGGCATCGACGGCGGCAAGCTCTGGGCCAAGGCCGTGGCCGCCGGCCGCATCGAAGCCGGCCGCCCCTTTGACCCGGCCGCCGCCTTGGACCTCATTTTCCTGCCCGGCCTGTCCACGGCCGAGGCCATAAGCGACGTCTCGGGCCGGGGGGTGGGCATGGACGCCGTACGCGAGGCCATCGCCGCCCTGCGCGGCCGCCTGGACGTCCACAGCGTCCCGGGCGAGGGCAGCACCTTCACCATCCGCCTGCCCGTTTCCCTGGCCATCATCGACTGCCTGGAGGTTCGTTGCGCCGGCGAGGCCTACTACCTCCATCTGGACTACGTGGAGGAATGCCTGGAACTGCCGGCCACGGCTTCCCTGACCGGAACCACGGGCGTCATGGAACTGCGCGGCGCACCCATGCCGCTGTTGTCCCTGCGCCGCTTCTTCGACCTCGAACGGACCGAGGCCAAAATGCCCCACGTCGTCACCGTGCGCCGCGACGGCGGCCGGGCCGGCCTGGTGGTGGACGCCGTCATCGGCCGCAAGCAGGCCGTGCTCAAGCACCTTGGCCGGACCCTGGGCCGGATCGAGGGCGTCCTTGGCGGCACCGTCACCGAGGCCGGCGACATGGCCCTGGTCCTGGACGTGCCGGGACTGCTGGCCGCCGCCAAACGCGAACATGACGCCGACAAACATTAACCCTGACGGAGACCGGACCATGCCCCGCGCCCTTATCGTCGACGACAGCCGGTACCAACGCCATCTCATCATCCAGGCCCTGGGCAGCCTTTTCACCGCCGAGGAAGCCGCCAACGGCAAGGAAGCCATCGCCCGCTTCGCCGCCGCCCAGGCCGCCGGCACGCCCTTTGACCTGGTGGTCATGGACATCCTCATGCCGGTCTTAAGCGGCCACGAAGGCCTGGCCGGCATCCGCCGCCTGGAAGAGGCCGCCGGCGTCCCCGAGGACCGGCGCGTGCCCGCCGTCATGCTCTCCAGCCTCGACGATCCGGCCAACATGCTGCGCGCCCAGTTCGAATCCGGAGCCCAGGCTTACGTCACCAAGCCCTTCGAGCCGGCCACCCTGCTGGAAACCCTGGCCAGCCTCGGCCTCGTCGACAATCCCCTGGGCGACCTCGACGAAGCCGCTCCGGAAGGACGCTCCCCATGCAAGGCCTTCTAGAGCGATTCCCGGACCACCAGACGGCCTTTTTAAACGTCGCCCAAGGCATCCTGGTCAACAAGCCCACCCTGGCCCACACCGTGCTCGGCTCCTGCGTCTCGGTCACCTTTTTCGCCCCGCGCCAGGGGCTTTCCGCCATCTTCCACGCCCTGCTCCCCCGAGCCGCCGACTACCGTCTGCACAGCCCGGGCGATACGCCCTACAAGTTCGTGGACATGGCCATACGGACCCTGGTCGGCCGAATGGCCCGGCGCGGCGTGGCCTGCTCCGAGATCGAATGCAAGGTCTTCGGCGGGGCCAGCGCCCTTTTCGCCGAGGAAATCTCCGTTGGCCGCAAGAACGTGGAAACTGCCTTCGCCACCTTGTCTGAACTAGGCCTGCGCGTGGCCGCCTCCAATGTCGGCGGCGTGGCCGGGCGCAAAATCGTCTTTTCGACGTCCACGGGAGAAATTTTCGTCCGTATGCTCAATAACGGAGCCGCCAAATGAGCCGCCAAAGTCCGTCTTCCATCTGGCGCGAAATTTGCTATGACTCTGCTTCGGCGTCGAAGCCCCACCCCGACGCCAAGGAGCATCCCATGTACGACAACGCTGCTTCCTCAAGCCCTAGACGCCGCGTGGCCGCCATCGCCGTGGTCGTCCTTGTCTGCCTCAACCTGGCCGCCCTGGTCGCCCTGGGGCTGGCTGTGGAGCGCGGCCGGGCCGAACTGGCCACCGTGTCCGACCGGCTGGCCGCTCTGTCCCTGGCCGACGAGACCGCCGCCCGGGACGAGCCGGCCCGCCTGGCCGAAACCCTGGCCGCCCTGGACCGCAAGATCGACGCCCTGGCCGTCGCCGCCGGCCATGACGCCAAAACCGCCGCCGCCCTGGCCGCCGACGTCAAAACCCTTGCCGGCCGCGTCGAGTCCCTGGCCGCCAAGAGCCAAGCACCCCGGGAAACTGTCGCCAAGGCCTCGCCGTCCAAACCCCAGGCCCAGGCCGCCAAGACCGCCGCCCCCAAGACCGCCGCCAAACCCGGCTACGCGCCCATGCCGGCCTACGGCTCGGGCTACGCCGCCTGGCCCGTCTACTGACGCTCGCCGCCGGCCCGGCGGCAAAGGTCCACCCTATGCAGCGACACACCCAAAATCTGCTGGTCCACCACCGCCGGGCCGGCGAACTCCGCCAGGAATCCGCCGGATTCCCCTCCCATGCCTTGCGCCATGACCAACTCCTCGGCCTGGAATTGCTCTTGACCGGGGCGCTCTATCCGCTGACCGGCTACCTCGGCCGCGAAGCGGTCCAAAGCTCCCTGGAAACCCTGCGACTGCCGACCGGCGAACTCGTCCCCATGCCGGCCAGCCTCGACATCCCGGCCGAACTCGGACGCCGCCTCGCCCCCGGCGACAAGCTCGCCCTGCGCGACCCCGAAGGCTTCATGCTGGCCGTGCTCACCGTGGCCGACGCCTGGCCCGACGACCCGGCTCGCCATGCCCTGGCCCTTTTCGGCGCGCGCACCCTGGCCGAACATCCGGCCGCCGCCGCTTACGCCGCTGCCCTCCACCCCTGGCGGGTGGCCGGCGAGGTGGAAGGCGTGGCCCTGCCCCAGCACCCGGATTTCACCGATCTGCGCCTGTCCCCGGCCGCGCTGCTCGAAAGCTTCAGCCGGCGCGGCTGGCGGGCCGTCCTGGCCTGCCAGTTCGCCGGCGTTCTGACGGAACCCGACCGGGCCGCCTTCGAGGCCGCCGGGGCCAAGGCCGGCGCGCGCCTGCTGCTGCTGCACACCGTGGGCGACGCCATGGCCGGAGGCATGGGGCACTTCGCCGCCGTGCGCTGCGCTAGCCTGGTCGCGGCCACGCTGCCCAAAAACGCCGTCCAACTGGCGCTCTTGCCCATGCCCACCCTGGCCGCCGGCCCGCGCCAGGCCCTGTTCGAAGCCCTGGTCCAGGTCAACCTCGGGGCCACCCACATCCTGGCCCGCCCCGGCTATGCCGATCCCTTTTCCGGGGACGACGCCCGCTTTTATCCCGAACAGGCCGGCCCCGAACTCCTGCGCGCCCACGCCGCCGAGGCCGGCTACACCGTGGTCGAGGCCCCGGCCATGGCCTATGCCCCAAGCCAGGGCCGCTTCCTGCCCGCCGCCTCCCTGGCCCCGGGCGAGGCCGCCCCGGCCCTGGACCAGGAGGAAATTCGCCGCCGCCTGGCCTTTGACCAAGAGATCCCGGCCTATGTCCTGCTCCCCGACGTCGCCGCCGAACTGCGCCGGGCCTTTCCGCCCCGCTCCAGGCAAGGGCTGGCGCTGTTCATGACCGGCCTGTCCGGGGCCGGCAAATCCTCCCTGGCCAAACTGCTCTATGTCGCCCTTATGGAGCTGGCCAGCCGGCCGGTGACGCTTCTCGACGGCGACATCGTGCGCCGACACCTCTCAAGCGAGCTCACCTTTTCCAAGGAACACCGCAATTTGAACATCTCCCGCATCGGCTTCGTGGCCAGCGAGATCGCCAAAAACGGCGGCATCGCCATCTGCGCCCCCATCGCGCCCTACGCCGCCGGACGCCAGGCCGCCCGCGACCTCGTCACCCCCCATGGCGGCTTTATCGAAATCCACGTGGCCACGCCCCTGGCCGTGTGCGAACAGCGCGACCGCAAAGGCCTCTACGCCAAGGCCAGGGCCGGCCTCATCACCGGCGTCACCGGCATCGACGATCCCTACGAGGTCCCGGAAAACCCCGAAATCCGCCTCGACACCAGTGACATCGACCCCTCCGAGGCCGCCCAGGAAGTGCTCCTCTACCTTGAACGCGAAGGCTATCTGGGCTAACCCCAGGCAGCCGCCACAGCCGTAAAGGAGGCCCGCCATGCCCGAACGCTCCAGCACCATGCTCGACACCGCCGCCTACGTCGAAGCCCTGGATTTCGCCCGCAGCCTGCGCGCCCCGGGCAAACCTTTGGAATTTCCCGATTACGCCGAATATGTGCGTCTGGTGGCCGAGCGCGCCGCCCTGGACCTCGACGTCTACGAAGGCGACCGCCACGACTTCGAAGAGCTGCCCGAACCCTACGAACTGGCCTACCTCACCGCCCGCCTCGAACGCCTGCGCGACCGGATCAAGGCGGAGAAAGATATTAATGTTGGGGAACTGTAGGGACATAGGAAGATAATAAAGATGCCTCCGGCGGCCGGGGGGCT
>ALAO01000018.1 GCA_000307955.1 Solidesulfovibrio magneticus str. Maddingley MBC34
CCCCCGGCCGCCGGAGGCATCTCCTCCTCTCCCTACTTTGGCCGGGCGGCCTGGTCCACCAGGTAGGCCATGGACTGGTAGGGGATGCCGCCGTGGAAGGACAGGCCGATTTCGCAGGTACGGCTGTTGCTGTAGCCGGCCGTGACCGTGGCCGGCAGTTGCCCGGGCAGATCGGCCAGGGCGGCGGCGTTGAGTTCGGGGTAGAAAAAGCCCCGGTCGCCGGCAAAGCCGCAGCAGTGGATGTTGCGCGGGATGACCACCTGCTTGGCGCACCGCTTGGCCAGGGCGGCGAACTTGGCCGACAGGCCCATTTTCACCGACGAACACGACACATGCAGGGCCACGGCCGCGTCCACCGGGGTCAGGTCGAGATGCGGCAGGCAGAAGTCGTGCATGAATTCCACGGGCTCGTGGAGTTTGAGGCCCGGCTCCATCTTGCAGCGCATGGTGTAGAGACACGGGCTGGCGTCGCACAGGATGGGGACCGCGCCGTTGTCGCTGGCGTTGCGCAACACGGCCTCCAGTTCGGCCGATTTGCGCCCGGCGTCCTCGTGCAGGCCCTTGGATTCCAGCGTCAGGCCGCAGCACAGCTCCTTTAAGCCCTCGGGGAAGATGACGTCGTAGCCGGCCTTGGCCAACACGGACATGACGGCGGCAAAAAGCCCGCGCTGGTCCGGGTCCAGGGCCGAGGGTCCCATGGCCCGGGTGGTGCAGCTCGGGAAATAGACCACCTGCCGGCCCTTGCCCTGGCTGGTGTTCTTGAGGTCCAGACGCGGCGCGCCCTTGGGGGCGTTGGGCGTCCAATAGGGCACGATGCCGCCGGAGAGCTTGCGCAAGCCGTGGGTCATGGCCGTCATGGCCTTGGTCCCGAGCAGCTTGTGGACGCCGTGGGACAGATGCAAGCCGCCGCCGGCCAAAGTCGTCACCAGCCCGTAGTGGTCGGCCACGAACCGGCCGATCTTGCGCGCCCGGTCGCCGGCTTCCCGGCCGCGATAGCTTTTGGTGAAGGCTCCGGTGTCCACGGCCACGGGACAGACCGTGGCGCACAGGCCGTCGGCGGCGCAGGTGGCCGCGCCGTAGTAGGCGTAGGCGTCGTGGAAGTCATTGAACTCGCCCAGATCGCCGGTTTTCTTGGCCAGGGCCATGTGGCGCTGCAGCGCTATGCGCTGTCGCGGCGTGGTGGTGACGTTTCGCGACGGGCACACCGATTCGCAGTAGCCGCACTCGATGCAGCGGTCGATGATAGGATCGACGGCCGGCATGGGTTTCAAGTCCTTGAGATGCACTTCCTTGTCGTCGTTTAAGATCACGCCGGGATTGAGGATGCCTTCAGGATCGAAGGCGGCCTTTAAACGTTGCATATAGGCGTAGGCGGTGCGGCCCCACTCCATTTCCACGAACGGGGCCATGTTGCGGCCGGTGCCGTGCTCGCCTTTGAGCGACCCGTCGTAGCGGCCGACGACCATGGTTGCCACTTCATCCAGCAGCGCCCGGTAGTGGGCCGTGGCGTCGGGGTCGCCGAAGTCCGGGCAGAAGACGAAGTGGAGGTTGCCTTCCAGGGCGTGGCCGAAAATGATGCCCTCGGCAAAGCCGTGGTCGCGCATGAGGCGCTGGAGTTCCACCGTGCCCTCGGCCAGCCGCTCGATGGGGAAAACCACGTCCTCGATGATGACGGCCGTGCCGGGTTTTCGCGCCCCGCCGACGGAGGTGAAAAGCCCGCGCCGGATGTTCCAGAGCTTTTCGTAATCATCCTTGCCGTCCATGAACAGCAGCGGGAAGACCGGCTCGATGCCGGCCACCCGAGACAGCGCGCCGTCGATGGCGGCCAGCAGCCTAGGTTTGTCGGCGGCGCGCACCTCCACCAAAATGGCGGCGGCGTCCTCGGACAATTCCTTGAGATAGGCCGGCATCCCGGGCTTGTCCTCCACCGAGCGCAGCGAAGCCCGGTCCATGAGCTCCACGGCCGACACCGGGCCGGCTTTTAGGGCGATGGTGGCCCGGCAGGCGGCGTCGATGGTCGGGTAGATCATGAGCGACGAGGCCTTGTGGGGATGCTCGACCACGGTGCGGTAGGTGACTTCGCTGATAAAGGCCAAGGTCCCTTCGGAGCCGATGATGAGGTGGAGCAAAATGTCGAAGGGGTCCTCGAAGTCGATAAAGGCATTGAGGCCGTAGCCGGTGGTGTTCTTGATCTTGAATTTGCGGCGGATGCGCTCGGCTAGTTCGGCGTCGGCCAGGATTTCGGCGCGCATGGCGGCCAGCTCGGCCAAGAGTTCCGGCCGGGCCACGGCAAAGGCGGCCCGGGAGGCCGGGTCGGCGGTATCAAGCGCCGTGCCGTCGGCAAAGACCAGGCGCATGGATTCCACGGTCTTGTAGCTGTTTTCCGCCGTGCCGCAGCACATGCCCGAAGAATTGTTGGCGGCGATGCCGCCGATCATGCAGGCGCTGATCGACGCCGGGTCCGGGCCGATCTTGCGGCCGTAGGGGGCAAGCCGGACGTTGGCCTCGGCCCCGATAACGCCGGGCTCCAGGCTGATGTGGCCCGCGCCGGGATGGATGCGCAGCCCGCGCCAGTTACCGGCCAGATAGACGAGGACGGAATCGGTGAGCGCCTGGCCGGACAGGCTCGTGCCGGCGGTGCGGAAGGTCACGGCCACGTGTTCGGCGGCGGCGGCGCGAAGTATCCGGGCCACCTCGACTTCGGTCATGGCCTTGATGACGATCTTGGGGATCAGCCGATAGAAGCTGGCGTCGTCGCCCAAGGCGAGGTTTCGAAACGGGCCGAGGAACATGCGTTCGGCCGGGATGAAGGCGTTTATGCGGTCGAGGAAGGCTTTATGGGCAACGGGCAGGCTTTCGGCGTGGCACGGCTCGGTCATGGACGGCTCCTTGGCGACGCGGCGCGTCGCGGGAAGGGGGATGATTGGAGCCGTTATGACACGGATGGGGGGATTTGGGAACGGTGTAATGTCCTACGAATCAGCTCATCGCAGAGGTTATTCCCTGAGGCAAAAAGGAGGGTTCAAACTTCAGCATTATTATTCGCAACAAAAATAGGAAAACATGCTTAACTTATAATAGACAACAACAAACAGTCCTACGACTGCTCCCCCCTCCACGCATGTCGCCTCCATCGCATCCAATTTTCGCACACGGCGAGCAAACTGTCGTCCAGGCCTGCGTCACGTATATCTTATTTAGTCAATCGGCATCCCGCCACCGCGCCTACGGTTAGGCTCTGTTTATATGTACAGCACCCCGTTGCATTCGCCGTTGTTTTTGCTATAGCTGAGCGTGATTAGGACAAACCAAGCTGCCGCCATTGGCAGCGAGGCACGTCCTCTTACCCTGGAAACATAAGATTGATTGCTCAAAGACGCCTGCCGGGAACAATATGTTGATCTTTACAAAAAAAAGAATGTCCCTTGTAGGGCAAATAAATGTTTTGCGCTAATATCATTATAATATGTTCAGACATTATTGAACTTGGTGCAATGGTCTCTGCATTGACTGGCGACCACAATGTTGTGGCTTTTCACAATATAAAGGAGGCTAGATACTACACCCCTCAACCATTTCAATTTGACATTGCTTTCATTGAGTTCGGCACGGACATCTCAACGTCGGTTTCAGACGTGCTCGAATTTGAAAAAAATGACATAAATGTCATTGTATTATTTCGCACTCCATGCCCACAACCTGTCGTTGATCTCTTTATTGCCGGAAAGATTTATGGACTACTCCGCCTTCCAATAGACCTGGAACTCTTCATTCTACAGGCGCAACGTCTTATCGCACAAGCATCAAAAACAAAAAAACCGTCAGAAAACCAGCGCCATATATTAACACAAAACGAAGTTGCTTATATTCTAGGAGACAACAAGGACGACAAGTCGTGACAGTCGTATATCGTTTTCCAACTTTAATTTTTATCCATAGCGTGTGCAATATCGCCCCGTCCCATGCGCGCCAGACCATTACCCCCCCATGCCGACTGGACATCCCTCGCGCGCGGGAAGCGCCCAAATCTGCACAACACATCTACTAGCCAATTTATCCCGCGTTATTTATAAAAAAAGGGCATCCCTACGGATGCCCCTTGCTTCTCTTGCCGACAGGGCACAATCAAAACTACATCTTCCCCACTACCTCGATCAGCACGCTCGTCACCTTTTCGGCGTTCTCCTTGAAGATCGTCACGATCTCCTCCCAGGAGACGGGCGGCTCGTCGGTCTTCCAGCAGTCGTAGTCTGTGCTCATGGCCACCGACGCGTAGGGAAGCCCGGCCTCCACGGCCAGGGCGCATTCGGTCGCCACGCTCATGTTGATGACGTCCGCGCCCCAGGCCCGGAACATGTTCGATTCGGCGCGGGTGGAAAAACGCGGCCCTTCGATGGTGACCACCGTGCCCTTGTCGTGGTGGCGGTAGCCGAACTTGCGGCAGGCGTCGATGAGCAGCTTGCGCAGCGGCTCGGAAAACGGGTCGGCCATGGGCGTGTGGGCCGGATTGTGCGGCTCGAAACGGTCGTGGAAGGTGAGCGCCCGACGCCGGGTGAAGTCGATGAATTGGTCGAGGATGACCAGATCGCCGCGCCCGATCTCGGCCCGCAGCGACCCCACCGCCGTGGTGGAGATGACGGCGGCGCAGCCCACCGAACGCAGGGCGTGGATGTTGGCCCGGTAGTTCACGTGGGTGGGGGTAGCCGTGTGCGACCGGCCGTGGCGGGCCAAAAGCACCACGTCCTTGCCGGCGATCCTGCCCTGGCGCAGGGTCGAATTGGGCGCGCCGTAGGGGGTGTCCACCTCGATGTCGGACGGATTCTCTAAAATGTTGGGGTCGTCCAGGCCGCTGCCGCCGATGATGCCGATCTTCATGCCGTTTTTCTCCGACTGCGAAATGTGCTCGTGCCGCGTCCGCCAAGGCCGCTTACGCCGCCCCGCAGGCAACAGGCGAGAATGAGGAATCCCCTTAAACCGTACTGACGTACTGCTTAAGGGGCGACGCTAGGCGATCTGCAAGATGCTCTCGCAGCCGTAGGAACGCAGCTGTTCCTTGCCGTTTAAAAATTCCAGCTCGATGACCACGCCGATGCCGACGATGTCCGCGCCAAAGTGTTCCACGAGGTCGATGACGCCCGACAGCGTGCCGCCAGTGGCCAGCAAGTCGTCGATGACCAGCACCTTTTCGTCGCGCAAAAGCGCGTCCTCGTGCATGCACAGGGTGTCGGAGCCGTATTCCAGATCATAGGAGATGGAGACCGTCTTGTACGGCAGCTTGCCGGGCTTGCGCACCGGCACGAAGCCCAGGCCCATCTTGTAGGCCAGGGCCGCGCCGAAAATGAAGCCGCGCGCCTCGGCGGCCACGATCTTGGTGGCCCCGGAACCGGCGAACCGCTCGGCCAGCAGGTCGATGGCCCGGCGGAACCCCTCCGGATCGCCCAGAAGCGGCGTGATGTCGAAAAAGAGGATGCCTTCCTTGGGATAGTCCGGGATATCGCGAATGAGTTGACGCAGGTCCATGGGCCTCTCCTTGAAAATTCAGTCAGGTAACCGCAGTCGCATAGGCAAATTTACGCCCTTCGGTCAAGCCGGGCTTGGCGCGCCCGCCGCCATGGGCTAAGGGATGCGGCCATGGAAAACGCCACCGCCCCCCTCCCCTGCGATGTCCTGGTCACGGCTGCCGTTGTGGTCACCCAAAACGACGCCCGCGAGGTGTTGCGCGACGCCGCCGTGGCCATATCCGGCGGCCGTGTCATGGATGTGGGGCCGCGCGCCCGGCTTGCCGCCGCCTACGCCCCGGCCAAAACCCTGGCCCTGGGCGAAGCCATGGTGCTGCCGGGGCTGATCAACAGCCACGGCCACGCCGCCATGACCCTGTTTCGGGGCCTTTGCGACGACGAGACGCTTTTAGTGTGGCTGAGCCAGCACATCTGGCCGGCCGAGGCCAAGCTCACGGCCGAGGCCGTGCGCCAGGGCACGCTTTTAGCCTGCGCCGAGATGCTGGCCTCGGGCACGACCTGCTTTCTCGACGCCTATTTCTACAACGACGCCGCCGTGGCCGCCGCCGAGGCCGCCGGCATCCGGGCCGTGATCTGCCAGGGCGTGTTCGACATGGAAAGCGCGGGCTTCAAATCCGCCGACGCCTCCCTGGCCGAAGGCGCGGCCCTGGCCGATGCGCTGGCCGGGAACGACCGGCTGCGCGCCGCCGTCTTCCCCCACGCCGTCTACACCTGCCGCCGGCCGACCCTGGAACGTTGCGCCGCCCTGGCCCGGGAACGCGGCCAGCTCCTGTCCACCCACGCCGCCGAGACGGCCCGGGAAAACGACGATTGCCTAAAAGCCAACGGCAAGCGGGTCATCCCGTATTTGCAGGAGCTGGGGATGCTCTCGCCCCACACGCTGCTCGCCCACGGCGTGGCTCTGGGCGAGGCCGACATCGAACTCCTGGCCGCCTCGGGCACGAGCGTGTCCCACTGCCCCAAGAGCAACATGAAGCTCGCCAGCGGCATCGCGCCCGTCCATGCCCTGCGCCAAGCCGGCGTGAAGGTTGGCCTGGGCACCGACGGCCCGGCCAGCAACAATGCGCTGAACCTCTTTTCGGAAATGAGCTTCGCCGCCCTGCTGCAAAAGGTGGGCACCGGCGACCCCACGGCGCTTGGGGCCGGCGCGGTGCTGGACATGGCCACCCGCGACGGCGCCGCCGGCCTGGGCTGGCCCGAACTGGGCCGTCTCGCGCCCGGCGCGCCGGCCGACCTGTGCGCCCTGGACCTGACGCGCCCGGCCCTGCGTCCCGGCCTGGCCCCGGTGTCCGACGCGGTCTACGCCGCCAGCGGCGGCGAGGTGGTCCTCACCATGGTCGCCGGCCGGACGCTCTACCGCGACGGCGCGTTTTTGACCTTTGACTACGAAAAGCTGCGACGCGACGCGACCGAAACAGCGGCCCGGCTGACGGGGCGGTAACGGGCCGCCGGCCAGGCCTTGCCAGTATACCCAAAGAGGTATATTTCTCATGACGCGAACATCGCCGCCGCCACGCGAAAAACCAGTCCATTGGGTCGGCTCCGCCAAAAAGGATTTTCTGGAGTTCCCCATCCCTGTTCAACGCGAGATGGGATATGCCTTGGGATTGGCCCAGATCGGCGGCAAGCACCCCCGGGCGAAACCTTGGAAGGGCCTTGGAACCGGTGTGTTCGAAGTGGTTTCCGATGACGACGGCAATACCTTTCGCACCGTATATGCCGTGCATTTTGCCAATGCCGTCTATGTGCTTCATGCCTTTCAAAAAAAATCCAAGACCGGCATCAAGACTCCCCAGGAAGACGCCGACTTGATTGCCAGCCGCTTGCAAAGCGCCAGGGACCACCACAAAAGACTCTATGCGAATTAACGGAGCCGTCATGCCAGACTGCGACATCACCGAGGGCACGACCAACGTCTTCGCCGACCTCGATTTCCCCGACGCGGCCGAGTGCCGCACCAAGATCCGGCTGGCCTCGGTCCTCAACGAGTGCATTCGCTCACGCCGCCTCAAACAAGCCGAAACCGCGGCCCTGCTCGGCATTCCCCAGCCCAAGGTGTCGGCGCTTAAAAACTATCGCCTCGACGGATTTTCCGTGGAGCGGCTTATGGGATTTCTCACCGCCCTGGACTTGGACGTGGAAATCCTCGTGCGTCCTCGGCCTGAACATGCCGGAGCGGGGAGCATCACGGTGTCCCAGGTCCGCTGATCGCCTTCTCCGGCCACGGCCCCTGAAAAGTCCCTTGACAGGCCCGCCCGGCTCCGTAATAAAGGCTGGCTTTGCGCCGCAAATATTCCCGCGCCCCATCCCGCGCGGTCCGGAGGTTATCCCATGTCCCAGGTCATTACCGTCAATGGCGTCGAATGCCATCCCATCGTGGAGAAGTGCGAGGGCTGCGATCGCACCATGGAGCAGGATGGGGTCAAATACTGCAAGAGCTACCCCCTGCCCGAGCGCAAGTGGGCCCAGAAGGTCTGCAACTTCGCCACCCACATGAAGCTCGAAGTCGACAAGGGCGGCAAGGTCAACATCAACCCCCTCAAGGCTTCCAAGCGCGCCGCTCGCGGTCGCTAGGCCCTGCTCTTTACTGCGTCACGCCCAGCCGGGAGGTCTTGCGCCTCCCGGCTTTTTGCGTTGCGTCCGGTTTGCCAAGCGCCCGCCGACCGGCTACATTGCCGGCTTTGACGACTTCCCCACCCATAAGCCCGGAGCCCATATGCTAGACGATTTGCTGGCCCATATCGACGGCGAACGCGAGGCCGTCATCGACCTGCAACGCGAAATGACCGCCATCCCCGCCCTGGGACCCGACAACGGCGGCCCCGGCGAACGCGAAAAAGCCGATCGCCTGAAGGTCTTGCTCGCCGACATGGGCTTCCCCGAAGTCCGCGAAATAAACGCTCCCGATCCCCGCGTGCCTTGCGGCCACCGCCCCAACCTCGCCGTGGTCATGCCCGGGGCCGACGCCTCGCGCACTTTCTGGGTCATCTCCCACCTCGACATCGTGCCGCCCGGCGACCGCGCCCTGTGGAAGACCGATCCCTACGCCCTGTCCGTCGACGGCGACCTCGTGTACGGGCGTGGCGTCGAGGACAACCAGCAGGCCGTGGTCAGCTCCATCCTGCTCGGCCGGGCCATCGCCGCCAAGAAACTGCTGCCGCCCATGAACTACGGCATGCTGTTCGTCGCCGACGAGGAAACCGGCAGCAAATACGGCCTCGACTACGTGGCCGCCCACCACGACGGGCTTTTCTCCAAGGACGACCTCTTCCTCGTGCCCGACTTCGGCCTGCCCAACAGCGAGATGGTGGAAGTGGCCGAAAAAAGCATGCTCTGGCTCAAGGTCATTGTCGAAGGCCGCCAGTGCCATGCCTCCACCCCGGCCGAAGGCGTCAACACCCTGGCCGCCGCTTCGCTGTTTATCCTCAAGATCCCCAAGCTCTACGACAAGTTCGGCGACAAGGACCCGCTGTTCCACCCGTCAAATTCCACCTTCGAGCCGACCAAGAAAGAAGCCAACGTCGAAAACATCAACACCATCCCCGGCCGCGACGTCTTCTACGTCGACTGCCGCGTGCTGCCCCACTACAACCTCGACGACGTCCTGGCCGCCATCGCCCAGTACGGCAAGGAAGTGGAGGAAGCCTGCGGCGTCACGGTCAGCTACGAGATCGTGCAAAAGGAACAAGCTGCGCCGGCCACCGACGTCTCGGCCACCATCGTCACCCGGGTCATGGACGGCATCCGCCAAGTCTACGGGGCCGACCCCAAACCCATGGGCATCGGCGGCGGCACCGTGGCCGCCTACCTGCGCCGCCGGGGCTACCCGGCCGTGGTCTGGGCCACCCTGGAACACAACGCCCACCAGCCCAACGAACGCTCCAGCATCGCCAAAACCATCGGCGACGCTAAAGTCATGGCGCGGGTGTTGTATAGCTAGTTTGTTGTAAGATGCCTCCGGCGGCCGGGGG
>ALAO01000019.1 GCA_000307955.1 Solidesulfovibrio magneticus str. Maddingley MBC34
CGGCCGGGAGGGGGTAACCCCCTCCCGGACCCTCCCTGAAAGGGGGGTTAGCCGATACCGGGAAGCCTGCACGAGCCGCGCTGGCCGGCAGGTCCTTGCCGGATCACCGGCTGGTCAGGTCGCGTAGGCCACGTAAACCAAGCATCGCAAAGCGAAACCAAAGGGATAAACGCCCATGCTTGTCGCCAAGGATATCGTCAAAACCTTCGCCGGCGAGGCCGGCAACGCCCCGGCCCTGCGCGGCGTGTCGCTGATCGTCGAGGCCGGCGAATTCGTGGCCGTCACCGGCCGGTCGGGCTCGGGCAAATCCACCTTGCTCAACATCCTCTCCAGCCTGCTCACCCCGGACGCCGGCCAGGTGCTCTACGAAGGCCGCGACCTGGCCGCCCTGTCCGCCCGGGAGCGCGACAAACTGCGGGCCACGGACTTCTCCATGGTCTTCCAGATGCACCACCTGCTCCCCTACCTCACCGCCTTCGAAAACGTGCTGACCCCCTTTCTCTCAGGCTGGCGGCCGGTGGACGCCGCGCGCAAGGCCTTCGCCCTGGAATGCCTGGAGCGGGTCGGCCTTGCCGACAAGGCCGAGCGCCTGCCGGGCAAGCTCTCCGGCGGCGAACAGCAGCGGGTGGCCATCGCCCGGGCCCTGGTCACCCGCCCCCGGGCGCTTTTCGCCGACGAACCCACCGGCAGCCTGGACGGCGGCACTGGCCGCCAGATCATGGACATTCTGTCGGACCTCAACAAGGACGGTCTCACCGTGGTGTTGGTCACCCACGAGCCGCTTTACGCCCGCATGGCCGGACGTCTGGTGGAAATCGCCGACGGCAGGCTGGCGGCCGATAATGGCACTTCCGCTCCCGCACCAAGCCGAAGCGTTTGACAAATCTTCCCGCGTCCCTTTAGGAAATGACGAGTTTCGTCGATACGGCAACAAGCAAGACGGAGCCGCAGGAGATTGTTATATGCGCAACTTGAAGCTCGGGGTCAAACTGGTCGGCGGCTTTCTCGTCACGGCGGCCATTACCCTTATTGTCGGCTTGGTGGGCTTGTCGGGTCTGTCCACCGTCTCCAGCCACCTGCAAACCGTCACGGACGTCAGCCTGCCTACCGTACGCGATTTGCAATTGATCAAGATCGCCGGCGAGACCGTCCGGGTGGCGCAACGTTCCTTGCTGGTTCCCGGACTCGGCCAGAAAGACCGGGATCGCCAATATGAGAACATCGCCCGGGTGCGCGACACCTACCGCAAAGCCTGGGACGAGTACGACAAATTGCCCAAGTCCCCCGAAGCCGAGCGGGTGTGGCGGGAATTCGGCCCGGCCTGGCAGGAATGGGTCAAAATCAACAATGAGACTTTCGAACTGGCCAAGCAGTGGGACAAATCGGACATCGACGACCCGACGGAAGTGCGCCAGAAGCTCTATTTATTCCGCGGCGACCACTACAAACTCCTCGACGACGCCTACGGCCTGGCCCTGTCCGGCACTCCCCTGGCCGGCGGCGACAACCCCGAGCAGTGCAACTTCGGGCAATGGTTATCCTCGACCGGACGCAACATCAACAATCCGGTCTTCAAGAAATCCATCCAGGATCTTCGCCAGGTGCACGAAAGGCTGCATCGCGGCGTGGCGCATTTGAAGGAGATGGCCGGCAAGAATGCCCCCAGGGAAGAGCTGCTGGCGCTTATCCGCACGGAAATTCACGCCCCCGTGGAACAGACCGTAACCCAGTTCAACCTCATGGCCGACGAAGTGGGCCGGGTCGAGGAAATCTACGGCCGCATGCGCCAAGACGCCATGGTCACGGTGCGCGACAAGCAGATCCGCTGTTTCGAACTCCTTGACCGGCTCATCACCCTGTCCCTGGCCGACGCCGAAAAGAGCCAGGCCGACGCCGAAGCCGCCGCCGCCAAGGCGCGGATGATTTCCCTCGGCGGCATCGGCCTTGGCGTGGCGCTGGCCCTGCTCCTGGGCATCGTCATCTCCCGCATGATCACGCGTCCCATCCTCCTTGGCGTGCGCGCCGCCGAAGGCCTGGCCGCCGGCGACCTCAACCAGCGCATCGACATCGACCAGAAGGACGAGATCGGCGATCTGGCCAAGGCCCTGCGCCACATGATCGAAAAGCTGCGCGAAGTGGTCGGCCAGGTGCAGTCCGGCGCGGAAAACGTGGCCTCGGGTTCCGAGGAGCTCTCGGCCACCACCCAGAGCCTGTCCCAGGGCGCGACCGAACAGGCGGCCAGCGTCGAGGAAATCTCCTCGT
>ALAO01000020.1 GCA_000307955.1 Solidesulfovibrio magneticus str. Maddingley MBC34
CAGGGTCGGTCCGGCAGGCGCGGCCGGCGCGGCCGGGACCTTGGACGTGGTCTTGGCGGCCGGCGCAACCGGGACATGAACCGGCGCGGGGGCCGGCCCAGCGGCAGGCGTCGCAGCCGGGGCCGCCACCGGTCCGGCCGCCGGCGCGACCACTGCGGCCGTTGGCAGGGTCACCTCTTCCACGGCCGACAGCCGGCTTAAATTGTCGTGGGCCGGAGGATAGAACCGGGGATTGGCCGCTATGGCCTTCTCGAAATATTCCTGAGCCTTGGCCCGATCACCGGCCTCCATGTAGCACACGCCCAGGTTGTTGAGGGCCGCCGATTCCGTGCCCACCGAGGCAAAGGCCACGTAGGCCTCGTCGTAACGCTTGAGCTTACACAGGGCCAACCCCAGGTTGTTGGCGAATTTGGGGGATTTCTTGGCGGACGAGGCCTTGTGGAAGGCGGCGGCCGCTTCTTCGCCGCGCCCGAGCAGCAGCAGCGAAATGCCGCGATTGTTTTCCACGTCCGGGTCGAAGGCAGCGGCCAGGGAGGCGTCGGACACGGCCAGGGCGGCTTCGGGGCGGCCCTCGCGGTTCTCGATGGCCCCGAGCAGGGCGGCCGCGCGGGACAGGGAAGGATCAAGGGCCAGGGCCTTTTGCAGATACGGCCCGGCCTGGGCCTTATTGCCGCCGAGATAATAAGCAAAACCCAGCCCTTGCAGGGCTGGGGCGTACTTGGGATTAGCGGCGTAGGCCCGCTTGTAGGCCTGGGCCGCCTCGGCGTAGGCCGCGCTTCCCAGGGCCAGATCGCCCAGCCGGGCCTGGACCACGGCCGAGTCGGCGCCGGCCTTTTGGGCGGCTTGATAGAGCCGGCTGGCCTCGGCCGGGTCGCCATGGGCCAGGGCGGCGTCGCCGGCGGCGATGGCCGACGCCCCGGAACCGGAGGCAACCGGCTCCTTGCTCGAAGTCCGCCCCTTGGCCCCCGAGCCCCCGCATCCGGCCAGCCCGAAAACCAGCAGCCCCGTCGCCAGCACGACGCCCGCCGCCGACCTCCAGCCATTTCTCCCGCGATGTCCGTTGTCCATGATCCGATCATAGCAGAGCGGGCATCCCGGGTAAACACGGCAGCCAGGCTCCCGTTCCATACAGGCTGGACTCCCTCCCAGGCGCAGCCGGCATGATCGCGGGGCTTTCGCTGGAGCATTCCACGTTTCTTGGAACCGCCCATTTCCCAAACCGTCCGCTCCAGGCTCACGACAAACTGCAACCATTTAACAACAAACGACTTTATATCAAGACAACGGCATCGAGCCAAGATGGCATGATTCTTCCATTTCATCAGGGAAAATCGATGTATCAGAAATGACACCCAACCTGGGATCACGGCCATGAAGAGACTGCACACCGACCAACGAGGCATCGCCGCCGTGGAAATGGCCCTGGGGATGCTGATGCTGATCCCCCTGCTCCTCGTGCTGGTGGAGGGATCGCGGGCGCTGCTCGAATACAAGCAACTGCAAAACGCGGCCATGGAAGGGGCGCGGATGCTTAACCGGCAAAACGGCGACTCGACCGGGGTGGCGGACTACGTCAGCAGCCTGTTTCAAGGGAGCGATTCGTCCCAGACCGTCGACGGCGCGGCCCCGAAGGTCTCCATCAGCCCCCGTGACGCCAACAACAACGCAACAGTGCAGGTGGACCATGCATTCACGCCATTTTTCGCCGAGTCGGGCAGCCAAGGCAGCACGAGCGCTTTCACCCTTTCTGCGCTTAATAACCTCACGCTTTCGGCCAAGGTCGTTACGGCTTTGCCTGCCGCGAATTGATTGCGGCGACGCCCGGGGAGCCTCCGGCCTGCTCGTGGCGGCATCCCTGGTCGCGGTCATGGCCGCGGCCGGCGTGGCCGTGGACCTCGGCCGGGTTTCGGTGGAGCAAAACCGGCTGCAGAACGCCGTGGATTCCGCCGCCCTGGCCGGCAGCCTGCAACTGCCCGACGATCCGGACGTGTCCACGGGCAAGGTGGCGACGGCGGCCACGGAAAACCTGATGGCCAACGACGCCGACGCCACGGGCATCCTGGTGGAGTCCGGCGGGGCCACCCGTAGCGTGTGCGTTTCGGCCGAAGCCAAAGTGGAAATGACCCTGTCCAAGGTCATCGGCGTCGGCGACCAGACGGTCTCGGCCGAGGCCTGCGCCGGCTACAACGACATCGAACTGGTCATGGTCCTCGACGCCACCGGCTCCATGAAGGGCGCGCCCATCACCAACGTCAAGGAAGCCGCAACGAACCTGGTCAACCTCATCATGCCGGCCTCGTCTGCAACCTCCACCCGCTCCAAGATCGGGCTGGTGCCGTTCCAGGGCAAGGTGCGCATCGACGGCAACGATCCGGTGACGGCCGAGGCCAACCCTGACGGCGTGGGCACGGGTTGCCGCAACGCCGACGGCACGCTCAACAACGGCAAGCTGCGGACCGAGTATTCCAAGACCACAACCAAGGGCAACATCTTCTACGGCTATACGCTGAGCGGCGTGAGCACGACCTCGGACAAGACCTGCTCCGGCATGTCGCCCATCCGGGCCCTGTCCTCGGACAAGGACGCCATCCTGTCCAACATCACGGCCCTTAACGCCGGCCAGGTGACCTCGGGCACGCTTATAAGCGAAGGCATCAAGTGGGGCCGCCATGTGCTCAGCCCGGCCGCGCCCTACGTCGAGGGCAGCACCGACAAGAAGGTGCGCAAGATCATGATCGTGCTCACCGACGGCGACACCGAGGACGGCCGTTGCGGCGGCTCCTACGCCTCGGCCTCCAAGACCATCAACTCCTATTGGACAAACGCCTACTTCGGCCAGGGCCTCAAGCCCGACACGTCAAGTTCGCCCTACTCCACCCTGTCCACGGCCACCCTGACCCTGGCCCAGATCCCGGACTGCAAGGACGGCGGGCTGCTCAATAAGTACGTCATAGACGAGGCCACCCTGGCCAAGACCGACGCCAACTACCCTGTCGAGATCTTCTCCATCCGGTTCGGCGACTCCGACTCCACGGACAAGGGCCTCATGAAGACCATCGCTTCGTCCAAATCCGGCACCGACGACCACTACTTCGACGCCCCGGACGAAGCCGGCATCAAGGAAATGTTCAAGAAGATCGGGCAGCAGCTTGGCCAGCGCCTGATGAGCCGCAAGGAAGCCACCACGGGCACGCCCTGACCGGCTCCTAGGCCCAAGGCGTGCTAGACAAGGACATTGAAGAGGTCTGCATGAACACCCCGACGCCCACAACGCCCGGCACCTCACCCCGGCCCGGCCAGGCCGGCAGCCTGACCGTGGAGATGGCCCTGGTGCTGCCCATCCTGTTGACGCTGATCTTGGGCATCATCGAGCTCGGCAACATCCTGCGCATCCAGACGACCCTGCAAAGCGCCGTGGGCAAGATTGCCCACTACGCCGCCACCCAGGAAACAAGCCAGGCCGCTGCCCAGAACTTCATGGACAGCCAGGGGCTCGTGCCCGGGGTCCAGCAGGCCGACAGCCAGGAAGCGCCGCTGCTGACGTTGTCGCCCTCCACGACTTCAAGTTGCAAGGAAACACCCTGCGCCCCATTTGAAGTGAGCCTGGAGTACACGTATTACGCCATGACCTACCCCATGAAGCCGTTTTTCGATCATATCAAGCTTTCCGCCTCGGCCAAGAAGATGTCCGAAGCCTGGGGCCATTAAGGAGCCTGCCATGAACGCCGTTCGCACCGCCGTCATCCTGACCGTCCTGGCCCTTGCCGCCGCCCTGCCGGCGGACGCGGCCTCCAAGGACGCCGTGGTCAAATTCTACCAGGGCTACCTGGAACTGGTCAGCGCCAGCAACTTCGTCGCCCTCTCGCGCGATACCCCCGAGGCCTACGACGACAAGTTCGACGAGGTGGCCAAGGCGGCCGGCTTCGAGAACAGCGCCGACGCCTTGGCCGCTGCCGAGGCCTACGCTGCCGACAGTCAGGTGTCCGCGCTGAAGCAGTCCGTGGCCGACATGATCCTCCAGCAGTACAGACCCTACCGGGAATAGCGCGTTTTGGGGAAGGCGTCTTGAGCGCGGGCGCGGTTCGGGGAAACTTCCCCGGCCGCGCCCTTATTTTTGGGACAGAGGCGAAATCAAAAAAAGGAACGGAGACGGCCGGTAAGAAGAGCCAGCCCCAAGGCTCCGAGAACCAGAGCAATGAGCGCGCGCACGAGCAGGCCGCGTCCCATGAAGCCCGACAGGAGCGACCCCACGGCCGGCCGCGACGGCGCCGGAATGATGTGCTCGCTGCGCAGCAGGCGATAGATGCCGAGCAGGGCGACAAGGCAGATGGCCAGGGCCAGGAGATTTTCGGGCTTGTCGAAAAAATCGGCCAGACGCCCGGGCAGGCCCTGGGCCCCGGCCCCCAGCTCGGAAACGGCTTCAAGCATCTCCCGCTGTCCCTGGTGCAGCTCCCCGACGCCGCGTGTGATGTCATTGGCCATGGCGTGTTCCATCCCTGGGCGCATTACTTGCCCATGCCGCCTAACATTTCGGCGATGCGAATGCCGGCCGGACCAAGAATGACGATGAACAGCGTGGGGAAGATGAAGAAAATGAGCGGCATGAGCAGCTTGACCGGAAGTTTGGCGGCCAATTCCTCGGCCAGCTGAAAACGCTTGGTGCGCATGGATTCGGCGTAGACCCGAAGCGTTTGGGCGATGGAGGTGCCGAACATGTCGGTCTGGATGAGCATGGCCACGAGGCTGCCCACGTCTTCCAGGCCGATGCGGGCCGAGAGGTTTTTGAGCGCTTCGCGCCGGGCCTTGCCGGCCCGCAACTCCAAGGTGAGCAGGCGCAGTTCGGAGCTTAAAATCGGATCCTTGAGCGACATTTCCTGGCAGACCCGATAGATGGCCGCATCCAGGCCCATGCCGGCCTCCACGCAGACCACCAGCAGGTCCAGGGCGTCGGGCAGGCTTCTCTGGATGGCCTTCTGGCGGGCCTTGACCCGGGAATCGAGAATCATGCCGGGCAGATAGAACCCGGCTGCCGTAACTCCCACCACCACAATAAGTTTGTACTGGCCTGGCACCTTGCCGGACATGGCGGCCAGGGCGCCGAGCACCACCCCGACCAGGGCCGCGCCCGCCTTGATGCCCCAATATATCTCCAGGGCGTTGGGCTGGCGGTAGCCGGCCTGAATCAGGGCGCTGCGCCCCTTGGTGAGTTCCCGGGCCTCGCGGGGCTTGACCTGTTCGCCAAACCAGGTCGCGCCGCGCCGGAAAAGCCCCTCGATCCAGCCGAGGACGCCCGGCCGGCCGCCGTCGCCAAGCCGGCCGTCGGTGACCAGGGCCACGGCGCGCTCAGCCATCTGGCGACGCCGCTTGCCTTCCTCGCGCAGGGAGGCCACGGCGTATGTGAAAAAGCCGACGCTCAGCGACACGAAAAGGGCGATGATGAGCATGTCCACGGCCGTTTCTCCTACACTTCAATCCGCACCATCTTGCGGATGACCAGCACGCCCATGACGATGAGTCCGGCAATGCCGTAGCACATGGCCCGCCCAAGGGGGGTGGTGAACATCAGCCCAAGATAGCCGGGATTGACGAACTGGATGATGCCGGCCACGCCAAAGGGCAGCAGGCACAGCACCCAGGCGGCCATGCGGCCCTCGGCCGAAAGCACCTGAATGCGGCCCTTGAGCTTGAAACGCTCGCGCACCAGCGCGGAGATGTTGCCGATGATCTCGGCCAGATTGCCGCCGGATTCGTTTTGGATCTTGACCGAAACCACGAAGAAGTTGAGATCCGGGCAATCCACCCGCTCCATGAGATTGTCCAGGGCCGTGGTGACGCCTATGCCGAAATTGATTTCCTCAAGGGTCGTCTGGAATTCGACGCGAATGGGATCGGCGAATTCGCTCACCACCATGCCCATGCCGCTGGTGAAGGTATGGCCGGCCCGCAGCGCCCGACCCACGAGCTCCAGGGCTTCGGGCAACTGTCGCTCGAAATCGGCCATACGCTTGTTTTTGCGCATGACCACCCATTTAAACGGCAGACAGCCCAACACCCCGCCCAGGGCCAGGCTCATCAGGGGATTGCCCAAATACAGCGTGCCGATGCTGTAGCCCATGAAGGCGAAAATCAGCGAAAGCATGACGAAGATGCCAAGGGGGGCCTTGATGTCGGCTTGGTCGAGCATCTTGTCCATGCGCCGGCTCCAGGCCTGGCGGGCCAGGAGCATGTCGAGCCAGCGCAGGCCGCTCAGTTCGTGCTTCTTGACGAGGTCGGCCGTATCCAGGCCCAGCCCCTCGCCCCGGGTCACCTGGCCCACGCGCCGGGCGATCTCCTTGCCGGACTTGTCCGTGAGCCGCCCGATGAGCACCACCATGGCCACGGCCAGATAGACCAGGGACAGCAGCAGGGCCAGGGACAGGATGTTCGGCAGCCCGGAAGTCATGGCCGCCCCGAGAGCCGGCCGGGGCCGGCGGACGCTTGGGTTGGGCCGCGTTCCATGGTTGTTAGACCTCCACCACGTTTCGTGGATCGAAAACCCCGTCGGGCAGGCGCAGGCCCTTAGCCTCGAAGCGCGAGGCGAATTTGGGCCGGATGCCCCGGGCCATGAACACGCCCTTGACCTTGCCGTCGGCCGTGACGCCGCGCTGCTCGAAGGCAAATATCTCCTGCATGGTGATGACGTCGCCTTCCATGCCGGTGAGTTCCTGGAAGCTGACGAGCTTGCGGCTGCCGTCTGAAAAACGCGAAATCTGGACGATGACGTCCACGGCCGAGGCGATGTAGCGCTTGAGCGACAGGGCCGAGATATTGAGTCCGGCCATGGCGACCAGGGTTTCCAGGCGCATGAGCGCATCGCGGGGGGTGTTGGCGTGCAGGGTGGCCAGGGAGCCGTCGTGGCCGGTGTTCATGGCCTGCAGCATATCCAGGGCCTCGGCGCCGCGCACCTCGCCGACGATGATGCGGTCGGGGCGCATGCGCAGGCAGTTGCGCACCAGGTCGCGCTGGGTCACCTCGCCCCGGCCCTCGATGTTGGGCGGGCGGGATTCCAGGCGCACCACATGCTCCTGCTTGAGCTGCAGTTCGGCGGCGTCTTCCACGGTGACGATGCGTTCGTCGTGGGGAATAAAACCCGACAGGCAGTTGAGCATGGTGGTCTTGCCGGTGCCGGTGCCGCCGGAGATGAGGATGTTGAGCCGGGCCAGGACGATGCCCCGCAGCACGTCGGCGATGTCGCGGGTCATGGCCTTGAAGCGGATCAGGTCCTCGATGGTGAGCTTGTCCTTGGAGAATTTGCGGATGGACAGCGCCGGCCCGTCGATGGCCAGGGGCGGAATGATGGCGTTGACGCGCGAGCCGTCGGGAAGCCTGGCGTCCACCATGGGCGAGGATTCGTCCACCCGCCGGCCGACGCGGGAGACGATGCGGTCGATGATCTTTTTTAAGTGGTCGTTGTCCTTGAAGCGCGACTCGGTCAGGACCAGCTTGCCGCCGCGCTCCACGTAAATCTGGCGATAGGAGTTGACCAGGATGTCGTTGATGCTTTGGTCCTTGAGAAAGGGTTCCAAGGGGCCAAGGCCAAGCATTTCATCCTTGACCTCGGTGATGAGGCGGTCGCGCTCGGACTGGTTGAGCGGCGTTTGATAGAACTCGTCGCGAAGCAGCCGCTCGACGATCTTGCTGATCTCGCCGCCCAGGGCCGACTCCTCCAGGGTGTCGAGGAGGGTGAGGTCGATCAGATCAATCAACCGATCGTGGATGCGGGTCTTGATCTCGTAGTATTCCTGCGAGATCGGGCCGGAGGCCTCGCGCCGCTCCGGGGCCGGGGCCTGGGCGCGGGGCATCTGATGGCGCATCAGGGGCGGGCGGCCGCGTTCCATGCCTCATCTCCTTCACTGCCGCCTGGGGCGGCGGTCATGACCGTCCGCGCAAAAACTTGAGCCCGAACAGGGATTTTTTGGTTTCCTGGGCCGGGTTGGCCGGGGACAAAGCCGCCGCCAACTCGCCAAGGGCCCGGGTGACCGGGGCCTTGGGCGCGGTCTCCAGCAGGGTCTTGCCCTGGTTGATGGCTGACAAGGTGGTCTTGTAGTCGTTGGGCACGCGCCAGAAGACCGGCAGCCCCAGGGCTTTTTCCATGTCCTCCACCACCAGGTCGCTTTCTTCCAGATGGCGGTTGACCACGATCTTGAGCTTGTCTTCAAGGCCGGCCTCGGCGTGGCGCACGTTGTCGAGGAACCGGCGCACGTTGGCCAGGCAGGGCAGGTTTTGCACCGAGACCAGGACGATGGCGTCGGAGATGTCCATGACCTTGAGGGTGATCTCGTCGAGGTACATGCCGAGGTCGATGACCACCGTGTCGAAGACCTGGCGCATGAGTTCGAGGAGCTTGGAGATGTTCTCCGGAGTGGCCATCTGGAGGTCGTCCAGGCGGCTTGGCGGGGCCAGCAGGTAGAGCCCGGAGGGATGGCGCGACATGACGCTCATGAGGTAGGTGGCGTCCAGGCGGCTGATGTTGCCGAGCACCTCGCCCCAATGGTATTTGGGGGCGAGGTCGAGGAACAGCTGGGCCTCGCCGAAGGGCAAATTCATGTCCATAAGGGCTACCGAGGCCCCTTCCCGGTGGGTCTGGCAGGCGGCGGCCAGGTTGACGGCCAACGACGTGGTGCCCACGCCCCCCTTGGCCCCGAAGATGTTGATGATGCGCCCCTGCTTGCTGCGCCTTGGCCCCTGCACCGACTCCCGGCGCTCCTTGAAGCGCCAAAGGGCCATGCGCACCTCTTCATGGTCCACGGGCTGGGGAAAAAACTCGCGCACGCCCTGGCGCATGAGCCGCATGAGCACCTCGGCGTCGTAGGTCTGGGCGGTGAGAAACACCTCCCGGTCGCCACGCCGGGCCACCATCTCGGCCACGGCCTCCAGTTCGGCCTCGCCGCCCTCGGCCAGCTCGCGCACGAGCAGGTCGGCGTACTCCTCCCCGGCCCCAAGGACCTCGAAATCGCCGTCCTCGGACAGGCATTCCTCGAAGGCTCCCCGGGCGGCCGAAGGGGCCATGTCGAGAATCACGGTAAGCTTGTCGCGCATGGGTCATCCCCCTGAGGCCAGGGCCTCACTTCTGCTGCAAGAAGGCCTCGAAACCGCCCGAGCCTTGCTTTTTCTCTTCCGGGGCCTGCTTTTCCAGGCGCTCGTAAGCCAGGGCCGCCCGCGTGCCGCCCATGGTGTCCACGGGCTTGTCGTCCACCACGGCCGGGGCGATTTTCTGGGCCTCGAAAACCGTATGGTAGGACTTGCCGTAATCCCAGCCGATGTTCTCCTTCTCGGCCTGGCAGCCGGTCAGGGCACCGGCCAGGAGGCCGGCCAGGGCCGCCGCCACGATCCATAACATGTTTCGCATGGCTTGCTCCATCCCGTTTGCAATGATTGGTCCGGGCTTGTGGGCTCGCATCGCATCCTCGGGAAAGGGTTGCGGACGGTTTGTCGCCGACGCCGCCAGGCGCGTCGGGCGTTTCGCCAGGCCGGCCGATTTGGCGTAAAGACCGGTTAATACCCCTTGGGCTCGGCCGGCCGGGCCGCGGCCAGGGGCACGGCATGGCCGAAGTCGCCGTCGATCTCCGCCCCGGTGCGGGTGATGGCCCCGGTCGGCGCGCCGGTCGCGGCCTGGGGCCGCTTGACGCCGAGGAAGAACTCCAGGTCGTCGGGCTCGTGGACCCCGTCGGTCGGCAAGATCATGTCCTTCTTGTTCAGCGGCCTGACCAGATGGGCGGTGATGAGAATCACCAGCTCCGACTGGTCCTTCTGATAGCTCGAACTCTTAAACAGGTTGCCCAGGACCGGGACGTCGCCGATCCAGGGGTACTTGTCCACGGACTCGCGGCCTTCTTCCTTGAGCAGGCCGGCAATGGCGAAGGTCTGTCCGTTTTTGAGCTCCACCGAGGTGGAGGCGCGCCGGGTCAGCACGGCCGGGATCTCGAAGCTGTTGATCTTGACGGCCCGGCTATAGTCGAGGTCGGACACCTCGGGATTGACCTGGAGGCTGATGACGTCCCCGGCCACGGTGGGCGTGAACTTGAGCCCCACGCCGAATTCCTTCCATTCGATGCTGGTGGTGCCAAGGCCCGAAGGCACGGGCACGGGAATCTCGCCGCCGGCCAGGAACTTGGCCGACTGGCCGTTTAAGCACACGAGGTTGGGCTCGGCCAGGATCTTGACCAGCCCGTTTTGCTTGAGCAGGTCGACAATGGCGGTCATGGTGGTGTTGCCGGCCCCGCCCCAATTGGTGCTGAAGCGCGCGGCGGCGGTGCCTTGGCTCAGCGACACGGTTTCTTTCTGGTTGGCCTGGTTGAACTCCCGGAACCGCGTCTGGATGGTGGCGCTTTCCGAGCTGCCGCCGTTGTCGCCGCCGTCGAATTTGATGGTGCTGTACTTGTAGACGTTTTGCACGTTGTCGATGTTAAAGGCCGACGAGGCCAGGGAGGTAAGTCCGCCAAGGAGGGTGTAGCCGAAATTGCCGTCGCCCACGGCGTTTAAGTTGATGCCCATGCGGTTGACCACGGACTTGGACATCTCGGCCACCCGCACTTCGAGCATGACCTGCTGCACGCCGCTGACCGAGAGCAGGTTGAGGACCTTTTTGGGGGCGTAGACCTCGGCCAGCGACAGGGCTTTTTTCAGGCTCTCGGCGTCGCGCACCGTGCCGGACAGGGCAATGGAATCCTGGCTGGCCAGGACCTCGATGCCGGTTTCGCCGGGCAGCACGTCGTGGAGCATCTTTTTGAGGCGCGAGGCGTCGGGGGCCACGTCGAGGTCGTAGACGGCGCGAATCTTGTCGCCCTTGTCCCACAGCGTCAGGTTGGTGATGCCCGGAGCGCGGCCGGTGACATAGATCTGGCGCGGCGAGAGCAGCACGAAGTCGGCCACGTCGGGCTGAGCCACCGAGACCCGGGCGATGTCGGCGTCGCTTTGCAAGATGACGGATTTGCCGATGGTCAGCGCCAGGCGCGGCGCGGCGCGCACGGCCACTGGCGCGACCCCGCCCCATACGAGCTGGACCGGCGCGGCCAAAACCAGGGAAAGCGCGATGGCCAGGGCGCGCGCCCACAGGCGCGGCAGGCAGTTACGGCTTGGCATGGCCTTTCTCCTCCGTTTGTATCCCGGTGAGGGAATCGAGGCGCACGCGTTCGCGTTCGGTGCCCCGGATGGTTTCCACACTGTAGCCGGCATCTTCCTCGGGCTGCGCCCCGGCGTCGGCGAGGGGCGGCCCGGCCGGCGCGGCGGCGAAGGCTTCGAGGCTTTTGGCCACGTCGGCCCCGCTGGTGGTCACGAGGTCGGCGTCGCCTGGGGTGCGAAGGGCCAGGTGCAGGCTGCCCGTGTCGCTGGCCAGGGCCAGACGCTCGGCCTCCTCGGGCGCGACCATGAGCGTGTAGAAGTCGGTGTTGGCCAGTTCCTCGCGGCCGTCCTTGCCGATTTTGGTTTCGCGCTCGGTGCCGGTGGTGAGGATGGGGACGTTTTCGAGGATGATCTTGTTGATCTTCTCGTCGTTCTTGCCGTTGGGCACGGGATAGGTCACGAGCACGTCCACCCGGCAGCCCGGGGTGATAAGCCCGCCGGAGCCCATGATCTTGCTGCCCTTGATGGTAAAGGCCCGCTTGCCTGGGGCCACCGAGGCGTCCAGGCCGCCGCTGGTCGCGCCCTTGGGCATGAGCTTGTCCGGGGTAATGGGATCGTCGGGAGAAATGTCGCGGGCGCTGATGCGGCCGTAGGCCTCCTGGACGTCGCGCAAGGCCCCCTGGGGCGCGGCGTCGGCCTCGAAGCCCTTGGACTTGACCATGGAGGCGTCAAGCCGCCCGCCCTTGGGGATGGCCCTGGCGGCCACCACCACCTCGATCTTGGGCGCGGCCGGCTTGGCCTGTTCGACTTTTGGCGCACGCACGGAACCCAGCCAGCGGATGGTCAGGACGCCGGCCGTCAACGCCAGGATGACGGCCAGGATGATGTGGGGTACGGCCTTGGTTTTCATGCGGGCCTCCGCCTGCTTGCCCCGGGCCTCCGGCGGCGCGGCCGGAGCGGGTATGCCTTGGGAGCGGCGTATAACTTTTTTAAACGCTGTGCCTGGTCCGCCGGGATTGGTCCGTCTTCTCAAACGCCAAGGCGTCTTCGGGCTGCGCCCTTTTCCAGCGCCAAGGCCCGTGCGGCCCCGTCTTGCGGGCTTTTGGCCGGCCAGACGCCTGTTGCTGCACCGGGAAGTGAGCAAGAAGCCTGCCAAGCAAACGAAACGGCCGCCGGAAGGACTACCGGCGGCCGTTTACGGCACGGGGCGATGGCGTATGGGGGGCGTCGGGATTGACCGGCAACGCCCATCCGGGCAGGCGGGATCACGTCAAAGGCCGAGGCGTACCACCCAAGAGCCTTCTTCGGGCGCAGGCGGCCAGGGATAGATCGGAAGAGCGTCGTGTAGGGAAAGAGTG
>ALAO01000021.1 GCA_000307955.1 Solidesulfovibrio magneticus str. Maddingley MBC34
CCGGCCCCGGCGGTCGCGCCGGCGACGCCCGCCCCGGCAGCGGCCCCGGTTGCGCCCGCGCCTGTTCCGGCCGCCCCGGCCCAGCCCGCCGCGCCTGCGCCGGCCAAGCCCGTCGCCCCGGCGAACGCAGCCAATCCGGCCAAACCTGCCGCCGCGCCCATGGTCCAGGAACCCAAGCCTTTCAGCCCGGCCCCGGCCGCCCCGACGACCGCCGCGCCGCCGGCCGCGCCCAAACCCAAGCCCAAGCCGGCCCCCACGCCGACGGCCGCCGAACAGAGCGACCGTTCGGAAATGCCCTGATCCGCCCACGCCCTCGACGTGAAGGAGTTGCCATGGGAGCCGGGGAGACACGCCAGGAATCCATGCGGGTGCTCGTCGCCGACGACGAACCGCGTATTCTCGATCTTTTCACCGAAATCCTGGCCCCCACCGACGACATCCTCGGCGGTCTCGACGGCCTTGGCGGCGTCGGCCCGGCAGGGGACCAGACCTTTGAGCTGACGCTTTGTCGCCAGGGCGAGGAGGCGGTGGAGGCCTTCCGCGTCGCCGCCCGGGAGAATCGGCCCTACGCCGTGGCCTTCATCGACGTGCGCATGCCGCCCGGACGCGGCGGCTTGGCCGCCGCCGAGGAGATCCGGGCCATCGACCCGGGTGTGCAGATCGTGGTGGTCACGGCCTTCACCGACGTCGATCCCTTGACCATCGCCCGGCGCGTGCCGCCCATAGACAAGCTCCTCTACATCCAAAAGCCCTTCCACCCCCAGGAGATCCTGCAATTCGCCACCTCGCTGTGCGCCAAGTGGCGGGCCGAGCGGGATTTCAAGGGCCTCAAGGGCCGCCTGGAGACCCTGGTCTACGAGCGCACCGCCGCCCTGGCCGCCGCCAACCGCAAGCTCACCCGCGAAATCGACGAACGCGAACGCGTCACCCAGCTCATCGAATCGGCCAAGCGGGAATGGGAAGGCATATTCGACTCCGTCCAGGATCTCGTGGTGGTCATCGACCGCGACCACACCGTGCGACGCCTCAACCTGGCCATGGCCCACCGTCTGGGCCTGACGCCCAGGGACGTAGTGGGCCGGCCTTGCGCCTTCGTCTTCGACGACGAGGGCAAACCCGGAGAGATCAGCGACGCCGTCCTGACCATGACCGACGGCCGCTACCACTCCAAGGAACTGAGCGTGCCGCGCCTTCGCGG
Organism: Solidesulfovibrio magneticus str. Maddingley MBC34; assembly: GCA_000307955.1. GTDB lineage: Bacteria > Desulfobacterota > Desulfovibrionia > Desulfovibrionales > Desulfovibrionaceae > Solidesulfovibrio > Solidesulfovibrio magneticus_A. Next base: position 1,199 of record ALAO01000021.1, read on the forward strand.
CGAATTCCTCATCACCGCCTCGCCGCTCACCCACGCCGACGACGCGCCCCTGGCCACGGTCTTCGTGGCCCACGACGTCACCGAGCGCAAAAATCTCGAACGCCGCCTGCTCCAGAGCCAGAAGATGGAGGCCATCGGCACCCTGGCCGGCGGCATCGCCCACGATTTCAACAACATCCTCGGCATCATCATGGGCTTTGCCGAGATGATCGAAGGCGAGGCCGCGCCGGACACGCCCTTGTCCCGCCGGGTGGGGCATATCCTGTCGGCCAGCCGCCGCGCCCGCGATCTGGTGCTGCAAATCCTGTCGTTTAGCCGCCAAAACGACGAGCAGGCCAACCGCCTGCACGTCGGACCGCTGGTCAAGGAAACCCTCAAGCTCATCCGGGCGACCGTCCCCATCGCCGTGGAGATCCGCGACGTCATCCGCCCCGGCCGCGACGCCGTTCTGGCCGAGCCGTCCCAGATCCAGCAGATCATCATGAACCTGTGCGGCAACGCCGCCCACGCCATGCGTGAAACCGGCGGGCTGCTGGAAGTCGGGCTGGAGGAACTGCCCGCCGCCGCCTGCCCCCTGCCGGCGGAGTCCGGGCCGAGCCAGTGCCTGCACCTGTGGGTGCGCGACACCGGGCCGGGCATTCCGGCCGACATCATCGAGCGCGTGTTCGACCCCTTTTTCACCACCAAAAAGCCCGGCGAAGGCACCGGCATGGGCCTGTCAGTGGCCCATGGCGTGGTGCGCAAGTACAAGGGCGAGATCAAGGTCAAAAACGTGGCTGGCGGCGGGGCGCTCTTCGACGTCTACCTGCCCCTGGCCCCGGACGCGGCCGGCGGCGGCGACGCGCCGGCCGCTGCCCTGGCCGATCCGGCCCGAGGCCGCGCCCGGGTGCTTCTGGTCGACGACGAGCAGGCCCTGGCCGAGATCGGTCGCGAACTTCTGGAGTCGCTGGGCTACAAGGCCACGGCCCTGACCGACTCCCGGCAGGCGTTAGCCCTTTTGCGCGAGCGGCCGGGCGAATTCGACCTGCTCATCACCGACCAGAACATGCCCGGCCTGGCCGGGGCGGAACTGGCCAAGGCCGCCCTGGCCGCTCGTCCCGACCTGCCGGTGCTCATGCTCACCGGTTTTAGCGAAACCATGAGCCCGGAAGCGGCCCGGGCCATCGGCATCCGCGAACTGCTCCTCAAGCCCGTGCTGCGCCGCGACCTGGCCGCCGCCATCGAGGCGGCTTTGGCCGGGAAGAAATAAAGAGGCCTCCGGCGGCCGGGGTGATGATCCCCCCGGACCCCTCGACGAAAAAGTTGTTCAAGGCCTTAAACGTTGACGGGTAAGCTGGCCGGAGGCGGGCCGGGGACAGGGTGATCCCCTGGAGTCCCATCGCCCTTGGGCGGGCAAACGCCAAGAAGCGACGCTGAGGCGTCGCCGGCAGGGAGAACATCATGGAACGACGGACCATTGGCTACGTGGCGGCCGTGGAAGGGGCGCAGGCCACGGTGGTGCTTTCCCCCGAAGCCTACGGCGACGTGGCCGTTGGGGCCATGGTCGTCATTCCCTCGCCGCGCTCCATGGTCTTCGGGCTGGTGCAAACCCTTGCCACCCCGGCTCCGGGAGAAACGGCCTCGCCCCATGACCGCCATCTGGTCCAGTTGGCGCTTTTGGGCGAAAGCCCCGGGCCGGAGACCGAGGCGTTTTGTTTCCAGCGCGGCGTATCCCACAGCCCGCGCCTGGGCGCGACGGCGCGTCTGGCCGAGAGCGCCGATCTGGCCCGCATCTATGCCAAGCCGACCAAGTCGAGCGTGGCCGTGGGCGCGCTGCACCAGGACCCGGACGTGCCGGCCTATGTTGTGGTGGACGATTTTCTCGGCAAGCATTTCGCTGTCCTGGGCACCACCGGCTCGGGCAAGTCCTGCACCGTGGCCGTGCTGCTGCGCTCGGTGCTGACCGCCCACCGCGACGGCCACATCGTGCTCCTGGACCCCCACGACGAATACGCCGCCGCCTTTGGCGACATGGCCGAGCTGGTCACCCCGGACAACCTGTCGCTGCCGTACTGGCTGCTGGACTTCGAGGAGCTGACCCAGGTCTTTTGCAGCGCCGGCCAGCCCTACCGCGAGGTCGAGGCCAACATCCTCAAGGACTGCGTGATGACGGCCAAGGCCGAATACCTGCGCGGCGGCGCAGGGGGCAGCGTGGACGAGGCCGGGCTGACCATCGACACGCCCGTTCCCTACCGCCTGGCCCGGGTGGCCGAACTGCTCAAGGTCGGCATGGGCAAGCTCGACAAACCCGAAAGCTCCATTCCCTATCTGCGGCTGACCACCCGCATCGACGCCCTGCGCCGTGACCGGCGGTTTGCCTTCATGTTCGGCCAGTTGACCATCGAGGACGTCATGGGCGAGCTGCTTGCGCGCTACCTGCGCCTGCCGGGCGGCGGCCGGCCCATGACCATCTTCAACCTGGCCGGCGTGCCGGCCGAGATCGTGGACGTGGTCGTCTCGGTGTTGTGCCGGCTCATCTTCGACTTCGCCCTGTGGACCCGGCGCGGCCAGGGCGTGCCGGTGCTGCTCGTGTGCGAGGAGGCCCATCGCTACGTGCCCCGCGACGGCGCGGTCGCCTTTGCCCCAACCCGCCGGGCGCTGTCGCGCATCGCCAAGGAGGGCCGCAAGTACGGCGTGTCCCTGGGGCTCGTCACCCAGCGGCCGTCGGAGATTTCCGAGACCGTGCTGTCCCAGGTCAACACGCTTTTCGCCCTACGCATGAGCAACGAGCAGGACCAGCTCTTCGTGCGCCGGGCCATGCCGGAAAATGCCGCCGGCCTGCTCTCGGCCCTGCCGGCCCTGCGCACCCAGGAAGCCGTGGCCGTGGGCGAGGGCGTGCCCGTGCCCATGCGCATCCGGCTGCGCGATCTGACCGCCGAGGAACGGCCCCAAAGCGACACGGCCCGATTTTCCGAGGTCTGGAGCGCGCCGTGTAACGATAAGGGGTTTATCGCCGACACCCTGGACCGGTGGCGGCGGCAGGTTCGCTGATCGCCTTCCTTGTAAAACCCCGGCTTCCGGGGTAGGGAGCAAACGATGCGTCCCGCGAGATCTTTTTCCCTAGGGGCCGTCCTGGCCCTGGCGCTTTGCGCCCTTTGGGCCGGCGCGGCTGCCGCCGCCGCCGCGCCGCGTATCGTGACCGCGCCCATGCCCGCGACCACCGAGATTCACGGCATGGGCCTGCCCGATCCCGTGGCCGCCGGCCGGCGCGACGCCGCCTTGCGCCAGGCCGGGCACAAGTTCGCCGATAAAAAGCCGGTCGGCTGCAAATACCCGGAAGTCATCGCCGACGCGAAATTGCTCGGCTGGGTCAACAGCTACAGCAAAAAACACGGTCTGGACCCCCGGCTGGTCTATGCGCTGATCGAGCAGGAATCCCGGTTCAACGCGTGCGCCGTTTCGCCCAAGGGGGCGCAGGGGCTCATGCAGATCATGCCCGACACCCAAAAGCTGCTCGGGCTGACCGAACCATTTAATCCCGAGCGCAACATCGCCGCCGGAACGCAATATCTTCGTTCCATGCTCGACAAGTTCCAGACCGAAGTCATGGCCCTGGCCGCCTACAACGCCGGCCCCGGCGCGGTGGCCAAGCACGGCGGCGTGCCGCCTTACGACGAAACCAAGGACTATGTCTTAAAGGTCGTGGACCGCTATTTCATGCTGCGCCTGCGTTACCCCGACGAGGGGATCGGCGTGATCCATGCGGATATCTTGAAAAAAGAGACGACGAAAAATTAAACGAAAAACTAAAAATTGGATAATTGGTCTTGTATGGTCAAAGATATACTTGAGCAGTTTCGGCCTATGTATGAGATCGAACGTCAGTTGGCGATGTCGGCAAAAATGATGGAGAATTCACTTGGTTCTTTGAAGGTATATGAACCCGTATGGCTGAAGCAGATTGATGCGATTAATCATATTGCTCGACAGATTCAGGATTTTTCTGGCGCAGTTAATTCTTCCTTGTCAGCAATTTTGTTTCGGGTTCAAGAGTATGTAGAAAAAATTAATCATTGTGGATCGTTGACTGTTGGAGGGGCGGCTTCTCCTTTACAGGATTTACTAGATAGAGTTCGTGATAGTAGTGTTGTGCTGCATCGTTCTTCAGGCGGTGCCTTTGAAGGATTTTTGTCTAGGACGGCGATTGTCGGTGAAGAATATTCAAATTTGTTGACGCGATATGCGGATGAGTTGGGCATTGGAAGTGAGGGCTTTGAGCTATCTATTGATGAAAATTGTTCTGTTGATGGCAAGGATATTGAAGCAGTAAGTGAAATTGCATTAAGTCTTGACGAGATAAGGATATCGTTGTTTGATGGCGACGGGTGCCGTCGACCTAGTCCAGATTATATACTGGAAAAGATCAGGTCGATAAGCTCAAGTGATATTAAGAAAGCTGTTTTGTTTTTGTTGTTGGTGTTTTTTTCAAATTTTATATTGGGTCCATTTGCTAATAATTGTTATAATGCGGTTGTTGGTGGTGCTGATATTCGAGCAATACAAAAAATTATCAGGGGTAGTGGTTTTAGTAGTGATTTTTATAGTGTGGCAAGTCATAGTATGACTGCTGTCGGCGAAGATAATTCTTTTGTTGTTGGGAAAGTAAAAAGAGGTCAAGTTGTTTATGAGATATGTTGTGCCAAGAAAGAAGTTTTTGTAGAATTCACTGATGTGGACGGTAAGACTGTTCGAGGTTGGGTTCCGAAAAAATACGTTAAGCCTGTAGTCCCGAGAAAAAAACGCAAACCGGAGACTAAGCGTAATGACGTACGAATCAATAGTTAAAGAGGGCAGCCCCGCCCCGGACTTTTCCCTGCCCGACGCCGACGGCCGCGTCCATTCCCTGGCCGACTATTCCGGCCGGTGGCTGGTGCTCTATTTTTATCCCAAGGACTCCACCAGCGGCTGCACCACCGAGGCCGTGGAATTCTCCGGGCTTTTGCCCCGGTTCCTGGCCCTTGGCGCGGACGTGGTGGGCGTGAGCCGCGACAAGCCGGCCAGCCACCGCAAGTTCATCGACAAGCACGAGCTGACCGTGCCCTTGCTCTCCGACCCGGAGACGGCGACGCTGGCCGCCTACGGGGCCTGGCGCGAGAAGAAAGTCTGCGGCAAGGCCTGCATCGGCACGGTGCGCTCCACCTTCCTCATCGACCCCAAGGGCGTGGTGCGCAAATCCTGGAGCCAAGTGGCCAAGGCCGCCGGCCATGCCGAAATGGTGCTGGCCGCCCTGGCCGAACTGGCCGGGAGCTAGGCCCCTTCCATGACGCTTCACGTCGATCGCCTGCGCTCGGGGGGGCTTATCGCCACCTACCAGTGCCAAAGCGCCTGCCCGCATTGTCTGTATCGCGGCGGGCCGGGCCGGTCGCCGGATTACGTGAGCCAGGAGATGGCGGTGGCCTGCTTCGCCAAGGCGTTGTCCTTGGGCTGCGCGTCCATGCATGTGGGCGGCGGCGAACCCCTGGCCGATCCCCTGGGGCTGGCCGGGGTGCTGGCGGCGGCGGCCGAGACCGGGATGCATCTGGAATACGTGGAGACCAGCGCCTCGTGGTACGACGACGCCGACGAGGCCGTGGAACTGCTCACCGAGCTGCGCTCCATGGGCCTGTCCTCGCTGTTGGTGTCCTTGAGTCCCATGCACAACGGCTTCGTGCCGCTGCGAAAGACCCTGGGCGTCATCGAGGCGGCCCGGGCGGCCGGGGTGGCCGTTTTTCCCTGGCAGGAGCATTTTTTGGCCGACGTGCAGGCCTTCGACCCCGAGGCGACCCATCCGTTCGCCGCCTATCTCGACCGCTTCGGGCCGGACTACCCGGCCGAGATCCTGCGCCGCACCTGGATACACCTGGGCGGCCGGGCGTTTGATCTTTTCGCGCCGGTCCTTGGGCGAAAGCCTGTCGAGGCCATTCTGGCCGAGGCCTCGGCCGACTGCCGCCGGGAGTTGTCCGACGCCAGCCATTTCCACATGGACCTTTACGGCGACTACGTGCCCGGGCTGTGTTCGGGGCTGGCCTGCCGGGTGGACGACTTGGGCGCGCCCCTGGACCCCGAGCGCTATCCCATCCTCACCACCCTGGCCGAGTCCGGCATCCGCGGCTTTTACGAATACGCCGCCGCTTTGGAAGAGTACCAGCCTCTCCCTGGCGGCTACGTCAACAAGTGCGAGCTGTGCCAGGACATCCGCCGCCATCTGACCGAACGCGGTTGGTTCGAGTCCACCGAACTCGCCCCCGTCGAATTCTACGCCACTCTCTAGCTTTTTTCTTCTCTTTTCTTCCCTCACGCCCTTATTTCCAGCACAACAACTCGACCATGTTGCCTTCGGGGTCGCGCATGTACCGAAATTCCAGGCGTCCCACGCCCGGCACGTCGCGGCTGGCCAGTTCGCCCACGGCCGAGCCGCCGGCGGCCAGCACTTCCTCGGCCGTGGCCGCCACGTCGTCCACGAGAAAGGCGATGTGGGCAAAGCCTGGGGTGTTGGCCGCGACGTCGGGGTGGTCGGTGACGGCGTCGTAGGAGAATATTTCCAGGGTGGGGCCGGTGTCGCCGTGTCCGGGCAGGCGCAGGTGGACGCCGGTGATGTGGGAGTCCTTGACGCCTGTTGCGGCGTCGAGCCAGTCGCCGGAGAGATCGCGCTGCGGCGGCACGGGCTTGCAGTCGAACAGGCGCACGTAGAAGGCGGCCAGGGCGCGCCAGTCGCGGGCGATAAGATTGGTGTGGACGTAACGGATGGCCATCAATCGCTCCTTGCTTCTTCGTCGGCCGGTCGCAGGCGCGGGACGAGGGCCGGGGGCAGCGGGTCGCCGGGCGCGGCGGATTCACAAAACGCCAAGGCCACGGCGACCTCGCCCAGAAGCCCGGCGATGTCGAGGTCCGCTCCGGCCGGGGAGTAGGGTGTCAGGAGTTGCGTAGCCCGGAGAAGGAGCTTGCGGCAACCCCGCAGATTGCCGTTTTTTTGGTGGTGCAGGCCGGCGGCGACCTGAATGAGGCCTTTGAAGAGATCACGCTCGGGGGAGACATCGGGCAGCCACAGGGCTTCGAGGATTTCGTGGCACTCGAAATAGCGGCCGTCGTTGAAGGCGGCGACGCCGGCGGCCAGGATCGCTTTTTCCTCGGGAGTTCTTGACATTGGGGGCAGGCCTCCGTCAGTTGGGCCGGCTGGAGTACCACCAGCGCTTGTTTCGCGGCCCCTTTCCCCATTTGGGGGGGCCGGGGGCCTCAGGCC
>ALAO01000022.1 GCA_000307955.1 Solidesulfovibrio magneticus str. Maddingley MBC34
CCCCCAGCCGCCGGAGGCATCTTTTTCTTCATTGTCACATGGCAATAACGCGACGACGCGTCACGTAAACGTCGTTTGTCGGGGCGGGGCGGCGGCGGTAGACGGCGGGCATGAACCTTACTGTGTCCCGGCGTCTGGGCGACGCTTTTTTTCGTTTTGTTCATGGCAGCCGCCTTGTCTACAACACCTGCTGGGAAGACCCGCGCCTGGATCGGCGTCTGTTGGCGCTGGGGGCCGACTCGCGGGTGGTGGTCATCACTTCGGCCGGCGACAACGCGTTGGACTATTTGCTGGACGATCCGGCCGAGGTCGCCTGCGTGGACCTCAACTTCCGCCAGAACGCCTTGCTGGAGCTCAAGCGGGCGCTGTTTTGCCGGGCATCCTTCAAGGAACTCTTCACCTTTTTCGGCGAAGGCGGCGGCCCGTCCTGCGCCGCGACCTACGCCCGGCTGCGGAGGCATCTACCGGCCTACGCGGCGGCCTATTGGGATAAGAACATCGCGTATTTCAAGGGCGGCCGGTTGTCGCGCTCTTTTTACCACCACGGCGCGTCCGGGGCGGCGGCCTTTTTGTTCACGCGGCTTTTGGGGCTGCTCAAGCCCGGGCTGCGGCGCGAGCTGCCGCGTCTGCTGGCCGCCGGGGATTTGGCCGAGCAGCGCCGGGCGTTCGACGCCGTGGAGCCGGTCTTTTGGGATCGCCTCAGCCGCTGGCTGGTGGCCCGGCCGGCGCTCATGGCCCTACTTGGCGTACCGCGTCCGCAGATCGCGCTGATTCGCGATTCCCATCCGGGCGGGCTGGAAGGCTTCGTGCGCGAGAAGGTGCGCCGGGTGTTCACCGAAACCGCCATGGCCGAGAACTATTTCTGGCGGGTGTACCTCACCGGCCGCTACGCCCTGGAGTGTTGCCCGGAGTATTTGAAGGAACAACATTTCGAGACGATCCGAGAGCGCCTGGGCAGGTTGACGACCCACACGGATTCCCTCAGCGGCTTCCTGGCCCGCCATCCCGGCCCCTACAGCCATTTCGTGCTGCTTGACCATCAGGACTGGCTGGCCAACCACGATCCGGCCGCCCTGGCCGAGGAGTGGGAGCGCATATTCGCCTCCGCCGCGCCCGGGGCCAAGGTGCTCATGCGTTCGGCCGGGCTGGACGTCTCGTTCGTGCCCGAGGCGGCCCGTCGTCGGTTGACCTTTTTCCCGGAGGTGACCGAGGCGCTGCACGCCGTTGATCGGGTCGGCACCTACGGCAGCCAGCATCTGGCGGTGGTGGCTTGATGACGACCGACGCCTCGCCCTTGACCGGCTATTACCGGTTCCACGCCCGCATCTACGACGCCACGCGCTGGAGTTTTCTGTTCGGCCGCGACCGTCTCATCAACTTGGCCGCTGCAACCGTGGTCCGGGACGGCCTGGAGCGGTCGGCGCGAGCGGCCGAGATCGGCTGCGGCACCGGGCGCAATCTCCTGGCCCTGTCCCGGGCTCTGCCCGGGGCGTCGATCATGGGCGTGGACTTGTGCCGGCCCATGCTGGAGCGCGCCCGCCGGGCCGTGGCTCGCACGGCCTGTCCGGCGCAGCTGCAATGCGCTGCTTACGGCCCCGACACGTTCGCGTCGGGTTCCCTGGACCTCGTCGTCTTTTCCTATGCCCTGACCATGTTCAATCCCGGCTGGGAGGCGGCCCTGGACACGGCCCGGGAGCATCTGGCCCCGGGGGGCCGCATTGCCGTGGTCGACTTCCACGATACGCCGGCCGGCTGGTTTCGGGCTTGGATGGGCGTCAACCATGTGCGGCTGGCCGGCCACCTCATGCCCGAACTCCAGTCCCGCTTTACTCCCTGCCGTCAAGAGCTGCGGCCGGCCTACGCCGGGCTGTGGCGCTATTTCCTGTTCCTCGGGCAAAAATAAAAGGCGCGTCGGCCGGTTATCCGGTCCGTCGCGCCTTTTGCCGTAAAACACAACGACAGTTGTGTTTTCGAATCTACTATGCTGTTTTGCTCGGCTTCCCTTGAGCAATACCGTCGACATTACACCGGCGAGGCGGCCTCGGCCGCTTCGTAGCCTTCGACCAACTCCTTGAACAGTTCCGCCACCGACATGATGCGGTCCACCCGCCAGGCGTTTTGCCCGGCGAAGGCGAAGCCGTGGCGCAGCCGGCCCTTTTTGGCGTTGGCCAGGGCCAGGGTGATGCAGTAGGGGGCCTTGGTGTAGTCGCAGGTGTGGATGCAGCGGTAGGGGCAGCGGGCCGGCGTCTTGGAACCCTCGGCGGCGAGGTCGAGGAATTCGTTGTGGAGGGCTCGGCCAGGCATGCCCACGGGGCTTTTGATGATGACCACGTCTTTTTCCGTGGCCTCGACGTAGCTTTGCTTGAAGCGGTCGTCGGCGTCGCATTCGTAGGTGGCGACGAACCGGGTGCCCATTTGGACGCCGGCCGCGCCAAGCTCGATGAAGCGGCGGATGTCGGCCCCGGTGTAGACGCCGCCGGCGGCGATGACCGGAATGGGCGCGCCGTTGGGGGCGGTGTAGGGGGCGACCCCGGCCACCACCTCGCTGACGAGCTTTTCCAAAACAAAGTCAGGGTCGTCGATCTGCTCGGCCTTGAATCCCAGATGGCCGCCGGCCATGGGGCCTTCGACCACGAAGGCGTCAGGGGTGCGGCCGAAGCGCGACAGCCATTTCTTGCACAGGATCACGGCGGCCCGGGCCGATGACACGATGGGCACGAGCTTGGTGCGCGCGCCTTCGGGCAGGTGTCCCGGCAGGTCCAGCGGCAGGCCGGCCCCGGAAAAGATGGCGTCCACGTTTTCGCGAATGGCGGTTTTGACCAACTCCGCGAAGTTGGCCATGGCCATCATGATGTTGACGCCGATGGCGCCGCCTGGCGCGGCTTCCTTGGCGGCACGGATTTCCCTGGCCAGCACCCGGTTGTTGGCTTCGATGTAGTTGGAGCCGAAATCCGGCTCGTTCATGCCGATGCCGGCCGCCGAGATGACGCCGAAGCCCCCGGCTGCGGCCACGGCCGAAGCCAAACCGGAAAGGGAGATGCCTACGCCCATCCCGCCCTGGATGATGGCCCTGGGGATGGTAAGGTCACCGATGGTTAAGGAAGGAAACGACAAAGGGGCTCCGAAGGTTGCGGGTGGAGGCGATAGTGCCTGTCCTTCCTTGGGAAGGGGCTTAAGTCCATGGCGTCTCGGTCCCAGGCGTTTGCCAACGCCGTCTCGAGACGCTGCTTGTTGCAATCCGCGTCGACGGACGCGCTGCCGCCGACTTCCCGCCCAGGGGAAGGGCAGCGGCGTAAACGTCAAGCGCCTGGCGGGTGCGCCGAAACGCCGGGCCATGCCCCGGATCGGGGCGATGGTCCCGGTGGTTGGTCCGGGCGACCGGCCGGGCCGGAGAGTCCGCCGAAGCGCCCCTATACCGTTAGGACCGCCCTTCTGGCAATGAGGTGTTGGGGCCTTTCGCGCTTGTCGTCAGACGTTTTTTTGTGAGGCCGCGTATTTTAGCCTTGGCGGCGTTTCCCCGCGCAGGGGGCGGCGACGGCATTACGCGGTTTGCGGGGTGCGGCGCGGTGGCCGGGGGGAGGGCGACCGGCGATGTCTCGGAGGCGGGCAAGGCGTTTGGGATTTTCGGCCATGCCGCTACGGTTGATTGTGAAGGAATTATCATACGGCGAACTTTTTGGCGTCGCCATGTTGCATCGAATCGTGAAGCAATTCCTGAATCCGCCCCGGGGAGCGTCCTGGCCGTCGCGGCGAAACTTTTTAATTAAATCAATAAATTCATAATATTGTGTGTTTGCTTAGGGGGGCGCTAGAGGCGAGCGGAAAACTTTTTCCCAGGCTCCTGCTGGCGTGCGCCGGAAGTATCTGCTACGATTTTGACAAATTATTGTCTCTTGACGGCGGCCGAAGTTCGAAGATATAAGCAACCCGCCTCGCGTGTTACCGTTCTTTGAAATAATCACACGTCATGCACGGAAACGTGTTCTATAAATCGCGTGTTATACAGGATCAGACAGCAATACTCTGGCAAGCTTGTTATTAAATGCACGTGACAACTGGGTATAGATTCAAAAAGTGTTGCAAAGAGCTTGTGAAATTTATGAAGAGCGATGCAGTGTGGGAAAAAAATCACATGCCACCATGGATTATACGGCGTTTTAACGCGTTTTTTGCTAATGATATTGATTTTTATGGTAGATTAATTGAGTGTTTTGCGTCAATGAAACGAAATGAACGATTAGATGAAAATAAAATAGCATTGTATAAATGTCTTGAAAAACGTGTTTGATTTTTAAAATCCTAATTTATGTGTAAATTCTATGCCGCCACATGAGTTCAGATTCGCAACGTCGACTGGGGGGTGTTCGGTATGGTCAGTTTGAAGAAGTCCAGAAGCCTTACGAGGAGAACAGCGGGGCGCTTATGAATGAAATGTACCTTGGGCAGGCAGCCTTTGCCTTCTACAGCCTGATCGCCCTTGCCGGCGGCGTCCTCGCCGTGTCCGCGGCAAGCCTCGTTCGGGCCATGCTCGGCTTGGTCGTATCCCTTTTCGGCGTCGCCGGACTCTATCTGCTGCTCCTGGCCGACTTCGTCGCCCTCATGCAGATCCTGATCTACGTCGGCGCCGTCACCGTGCTCATCTTCTTCGCCATCATGCTCACCCGGGCCTCGGCCGACGGCGGCGAAGCCCAGGGGCCGGGGCTTCGCGGCAACCTGCGCGGCGTGTTCGGGGCGCTGCTCCCGGCCGGCATCCTCGTGCCCTGCCTGGCCGTCTACGGCGTCGCCGGATTCCCCACTCCCAAAAACGTCAGCCCGGCCGAACTCGGCGCCGGACTGCTCGGTCCCTACACCATGGCCTTCGAGCTCATTTCGGTGGTGCTCCTGGCCGCCATGGCCGGCGCGGTGTTGCTGGCCTTTGAAAAGCGAGGAGCCGCCAAATGAATCCGCTTGTCTTCTACCAGACCGTGGCCCTGCTCCTGCTCGGCCTTGGCCTCTACGCCCTGGTCGCCCGGCGAACGCTGGTCGGCATGCTCATCGGCGTGGAGCTGATGCTCAACGGCGCGGGCCTGTCCATCGTGGCCGCCGCCCAGCTGACCTCGGCCGACGCCGTGCTCGGACAGCTCGGGGCGCTTTTGGTCATGGGACTGGCCGCCGCCGAAGCCACGTTGGTCCTGGCCATTGTCTTGGTTGTTTCCAAACGGTTCGGGGACGCCTCGGCGGACGCCCCCAGCGAACTCAAGGGGTAGTCCATGGCCGCCAACGTCCAAACCGTCGAAAGCGCCCGGGTGCTCCTGCCCCTGGTCGTCACGTTCCTGGCCCCCATCGTCTTGTGGCGACTGCGTAAAAACATCAACGTCCGGGAAGGCGTCTCCTTTGCCGCCGCCGCCCTGGCCTTTTTCTCGGTCCTGTCCATGGTCCCGGGCGTCCTGGACGGCGTCATCTGGACCTATCATCTCGTCACCTTCTTCCCCGGCGTCTCCATCACCTTCGCCGTGGACGGCCTGTCGCTCATCTTCGCTATCGTAGCCACGTTCTTGTGGTTTTTCGCCACCAGCTACAACATCGGCTACATGCGCTCGCTCAATGAGCACGCCCAGACGCGCTATTACTTCTGCTTCGCCGTGGCCATCTTCGGGGCCGTGGGCGTGGCCTTTTCCGGCACCGTGGTCACCCTCTACCTCTTCTACGAGGTCATCACCGTCTTCACTTATCCCCTGGTCGCCCACCATCAGGACGAAGAGGGGTACAAGGGCGCGCGCAAGTATTTGGTGTACCTCATGGGCACCTCCAAGCTGTTCCTGCTGCCGGCCATGATCCTCACCTACGTCTTGTGCGGCACGCTGGACTTCAACCTCGGCGACATCTCGCGCGGCATGTTCCCGCCGGGCGCCGATCCCAAGCTCGTGACCATCACCTACTTCCTGTTCCTCTACGGCCTGGGCAAGGCGGCGCTCATGCCCATCCACAACTGGCTGCCCTCGGCCATGGTCGCGCCAACCCCGGTTTCGGCCCTGCTGCACGCCGTGGCCGTGGTCAAGGCCGGCGTGTTCTCGGTGTCGCGCATCATGCTGTCCTGCTTCGGCGTGGATCTGCTGTCCAGCCTGGGCCTGGGACTCATCACCGCCTACCTGGCCGCCTTCACCATCGTCGTGGCCTCCATCATCGCGCTGACCAAAGAGGACCTCAAAGCCCGGCTGGCCTATTCCACCGTCAGCCAACTGTCCTACATCATCATTGGCGTGGCCATGCTCTCGCCCCTGGCCGTCAAGGGTGGGCTGCTCCACATCGCCCACCATGCCTTTGCCAAGATCACGCTCTTTTTTGCCGCCGGCGCGATCTACGTGGCCACCCACCTGAAAAAGATCCCGCTCATGGACGGCATCGGACGCAAGATGCCGTTTACTTTCGGGGCCTTTGCCGTGGCCGCCCTGTCCATGATCGGCGTGCCGCCGGTCTCCGGCTTCGTCACCAAATGGTACCTGGCCAATGGGGCCGTGAGCATCCACCAGTACATCCTGCTGCTGGCCTTGCTCGCCTCCACGCTCTTAAACGCCGGCTACTTCGTGCCGGTGGTCTACCGGGCCTTTTTCCGGCCCCCAGCCGAGGGCGTGGATCATTCCCACTTCAAGGAGGCCCCCATGGTCATGGTGGTGCCCCTTTGCCTGACGGCGCTGATCTCCGTGCTGCTCGGGCTTTTCCCGGGAACCTTCGGCTCGTTTACCGACGTGTTCGGAGGATTCTAGGCAAGCCCCGCCGCGAAATACGCCCGTATTTCACCGGTTAGGCGCGCCGACGCAGACAGCCCGTCAGGGCGTGCGCGGCGCGAGGGCAGGGGAGTCGTGGCCATGACCGGCCGCCTGGGAGAAGCCGGGCGGTTGGAGACCTCGGGGGCAAAACCCGAGGTCGCGTGAAACGAAAGTTGCCGGCGCTGGGAACGCGCCGTTTGGAAAGCAAGGGAGGACGTCATGCGGGAACCGCAACTGCTGGGGAGCTGGCTCGAAGCGGCCAGGGCCAGGGCGGACGCCTGGAAAAAGGCCTTGTTCATCGTGCTCGGGGCGCTTGTGGCCCTAAACCTCTTTATAACGCCCCATCATCCGCATTTTACCGGCGAAGGCCTGCCCGGCTTCTGGGCCGTGTTTTCCCTGGGCGCGGCCATAGCCATGGTCTACGTGCTCAAAAAGATCGTCTACCCCGTGTTGGCGCGTCCGGAGGATGACAATGGCCGGCCTTGATCAGATCGCGGGGATCCATTTCCTCCATCCTTCCATCGGGTTTCTGGCCCTGGCCCTGGTCATGGCCTTTTTGTCCAACGAACGCTACATGACCTGGCGCTGGCTGCTCCTGGCTCCGCCGGTGCTGGCCATCTTCTCGGTCATGGCCCTGACCTTTGGCGGCGACGGCGCGCGCGAACTGGCCACCCTGCACTACCTCGGCCAGACCTTGTCCCTGGGCCGGGTGGACACGTTGGCCCTGGTTTTCGCCAACGTCTTCGCCATCCAGTCGCTTATCGGCTTCATCTACGCCCTGCACGTGGCCGACCGGGGCCAGCACATGGCCGCCTGCCTCTACATCGCCGGCGGGTTTGGCTGCGTGTTTGCCGGCGACTACATTACGCTGTTTATCTTCTGGGAAGTCATGAGCATCGGCTCGGTCTTCCTCATCTGGCTGCGTAAGACCGAGGCCGCCACGGCCGCCGGCTTCCGCTACTTCCTGTTCCACATCTTCGGCGGCCTGTTCCTCCTGGCCGGCCTGCTGCTGCGCTACTCGGATCTGGGCACCTTCGCCTTTACCGCCGTCTCCCCCGAGGCCGCGCGCTACTACGACTACATCATCCTCATCGGCTTTTTGGTCAACGCCGCCTGCGTGCCGCTGCACGCCTGGCTGCCCGACGCCTACCCCGAAGCCACGGTCACCGGCGCGGTCTTCATGAGCGCCTTTACCACCAAGACCGCCGTCTACGTCCTGGCCCGGGCCTACGCCGGCTTCGACATCCTGGCCGTGGCCGGCGTGGTCATGTGCCTCTACGGCGTCTTCTACGCGACCATCGAGAACAACGCCCGGCGCATCCTGTCCTACCACATCGTCTCCCAGGTCGGGTACATGGTGTGCGGCATCGGCATCGGCACGGCCATGACCATCGACGGGGCCTGCGCCCACGCCTATGCCCACATCCTCTATAAGGGCTTGCTCTTCATGGGCGCGGGCTGCCTGCTGTACTCGGCCGGCACGGCCAAGCTCACCGAGCTTGGCGGCTTGGCCTCCCGGCTGCCGCTGGTCATGATCTGCTACATGGTCGGCGCGGTTTCCATCTCGGGCATGCCGCTTTTCAACGGCTTCGTCTCCAAGACCATGACTATCACCGGCGCGGCCGAGGCCCATCGCACCTGGCTGGCCCTGGGCATGGAACTGGCCGCCGTGGGCACGTTCCTTTCCGTCGGCATAAAGCTCCCGTACTTCGCCTTCTGGTCCAAGCCCAAGAGCACCGTGGAATTAAAGCCCATCCCCTGGAACATGTACGTCGGCATGGCCGTCTCGTCGCTGTTGTGCCTGGGCACGGGCCTGTTTCCGGATCTGCTTTACGGGATCTTGCCGTACCCCACCGACTACCAGCCCTACACCGCCTGGCATGTGCTGCAGGCCTGCTTGATCCTGGGCTTCACCGGCTTGGGCTTCTACCTCATGCGGGCCATCATTCCGCCCCATGCCAGCCGCAACCTCGACTTCGACATCCTCTACCGCCTCATCGGCCGGTGGTTCGTGAAGCTGGTCAGCGTGCCGGCCGCCGCCATCGACAACATCTGGACCGACGTCTACGAGAAGATCGGGCTCAAGGCCCTTATCGAGGCCGGTTTTCTCACCAGCGTGTTCGACGTCAAGGTCATTGACGGCGTCCTCGACGGTTCGGCCAAGGGCGTGCGCGAGGTCGGCGGGGCGACGGTCGCCCGCAGCCAGACCGGACGGTTGCAGGATTATCTGGCCGCCGCCGTGGCCATCGGCCTGGTCGTGTTCGTGGCCGTGTGGCTGCGGTAACGGGCAGGGAAGGGAGTGATGCACATGATGACCCAAAACGGATTCCCGGTGGTGACGGCGCTGATTGTCGTGCCCCTGGCCGCCGCGGTGGCGCTGCTTTTTATGCGCCGCGAGTGGACGGTGCGGGTGACGACCCTGGCGGTCGGCATCCTCGAATGTCTGCTTTCCTTGCCGCTTCTCGGCTATGTCCCTGACGGAGCGGCCTTTCAGTTCGTGGAAAAGGCCGACTGGCTGCCGGCCTTGGGCATGACCTACCATATGGGCGTGGACGGCCTGAGCCTCTACATGATCCTTTTAACCGCGCTCATGCTGCCCTTGTGCGTGCTCGGGTCCTGGACCTACATCTCCAAGCGCGTAACTGAGTTCCACGTCTGCCTGCTGCTCATGACCGCCTCGTGCATCGGGGTGTTCGCGGCCCTCGACTTTGTCCTGTTCTACGTCTTCTGGGAGGCCATGCTGGTCCCCATGTACCTGCTCATCGCCGTCTGGGGCGGACCCCGGCGGCGCTACGCCTCCATCAAGTTCTTCCTCTACACCCTGGCCGGCTCCACCTTGCTCCTGGCCGCCATTGTGGCCTTTAGGCAGGTGGGCGGCACCTTCTCCATCCCGGAGCTGATGGAAAAGAGCTATGCCTTCAAGTTCCAGTTCTGGGCCTTCCTGGCCATGGCCCTGGCCTTTGCCATCAAGGTGCCCATGTTCCCGTTCCACACCTGGCTGCCCGCCGCCCACGTCGAGGCCCCGGCCGCCGGCAGCGTGCTCCTGGCCGCCATCCTCTTAAAGATGGGCACCTACGGCTTCCTGCGCTTCTGCCTGCCGCTCACCCCGGCCGCGGCCGAGACCTTCGCGCCGCTGCTCATCGCGGTGTCCATAGCCGGCATCATCTACGGCGGCTGCATCGCCCTGGGGCAGACGGACATCAAAAAGCTCATCGCCTACTCCTCGGTGGGCCACATGGGCTTCGTGACGCTTGGCATCTTCCTGTTCAGCGTCAAGGGCGTGTCCGGCGCGATCCTGCAGATGCTCAACCACGGCATCACCACCGGCGGCCTGTTCATGATGATCGGCCTGCTCTACGAGCGCAGCCACAGCCGCGAGATCGCCGACAACCAGGGGCTTGGCAAATTCATGCCGGCCTTCATGTTCCTGTTTGGCGTCTTCTCCCTGTCCTCCCTGGCCTTCCCCGGCACCAACAGCTTCATCGGCGAGGTGCTGGTCCTTATCGGGGCCTTCCAGGGCAACCCCTGGGTGGGCTTTGCCGCCGTGCCCGGCGCCATGCTGGCCGCCGCCTACATGCTGCGCCTGCTCCAGCGGGTGACCTGGGGCGAACCGGCCGCCTACAAGCCGTCCTGGGGCGACCTGGGGCTGCGCGAGTGGGTGACGCTTGCTCCCCTGGGCATCCTGGTCTTCTACATCGGCTTGGCCCCGGCCCTTTGCATCAAAACCATCGAGCCCTCCATCACGCGGGTGCTGTCCGCCATGGAGGCCAAGAACACGGCCATGGGACTGCACAAGGACATGTCCATGGCCGAGCGGTTTAACCTGGCCGCGCCCCTGGCCGTGGCCGAGGCCGCCGACGCCGTCTCCAAGGAGCATCCATGAGCATCTTCTCGCTTCTGCCCGAACTGTGGCTGTTGGGTCTGGTGTGCGCCCTTTTTGTCGCCAGCATTAGCGACAAGAAGCAGTCGGTGGCCTCCTGGCTGCCCATGGCTGCCGGCCTTGGCGTCCTGGCCGCGCTTTTCGCCCTGGGCGAGCGCGGGGAGTTTCTCTACGCCGCCTACAAGCTCGACGGCCTGTCGCAGTTCTTTAAATTGGTGATCGCCTTCGGGTTCGCCGTGGTGACGGGCATCGCCGCCGGCAACAAGGAAGGTAAGGACTTAACCCCGGACTACTTCATGCTCCTGGCCCTGTCGGCCTGGGGGCTGATGCTGCTCGCCTCGTGCGTGGAGCTCATCACCCTCTATCTGGCCCTGGAGCTGTCTTCCTACAGCCTCTATGCCCTGATTCCGCTGCGCGGCAAGGACCGCCGGGCGGCCGAGGCCGGCATCAAGTACATTCTCTTCGGCGCGGCCGTGACTGCCCTGGCGCTGTTCGGCCTGTCCTACATCATCGCGGCCAAGCACACGACCTACCTGTCGGGTCTGGCCGCCACGTCCTGGAGCTTTGCCGACGCGCCCATGGCCGTCATCGGCCTGACCCTGTTCCTGGCTGGCTTCTTCTACAAGCTGGCGCTGTTCCCGTTCCACTTCTGGTGCCCGGACGTCTACCAGGGCGCGAAAAACGAAACCGCCGCCTACGTGGCCACCATCCCCAAGCTCGGGGCCGTGGTGGTGCTGGTGCGGCTGGCCGCCTTCGTGGCCCCGCATCTTGAAGTCACCACCATCCTGGCCATCCTCGGCGCGGTGTCCATGACCGCCGGCAACCTGGCCGCCCTGGTCCAGCGCGACCTCAAGCGGCTGCTCGGGTTCTCCTCGGTGGCCCACGCCGGCTATGTCATGCTGGGCCTTGCCGCCGGCTCGGCCGCCGGCATGTCGGCCGCCGCCTTCTACAGCCTGGCCTATATCCTTATGAACCTGGCCGCCTTCTACGTCGTGTGCGCCATCGCCAAAAACGACGAGAACCCGAGCCTGGACGACCTCGATGGCCTGTACAAGCGCGCCCCGGCCCTGGCCATGATCCTGGCCGTGGCCGCGTTCTCCCTGGTCGGGCTGCCGCCCACCGCCGGTTTCGCCGGCAAGCTGTTCCTGCTCTCGGCCGCCTGGGACCAGGGCTACCACTGGCTGGTCATCGTGGCCGTGCTCAATACGGCCATCTCCATCTACTACTACCTGGGCCTGGTGCGCCATGCCTACACCGGCGAATCCGACGCGCCGGCCATCGTCTGGCCGCGCGGCTACCTGATCTTTGGCGGGGCCTTGGCCGTGCTGGTGCTGCTGCTCGGCATCCTGCCCGCGCCCATGTACGATCTGGCCGCCCAGGCGGCCGGGCAGCTGCATCCGTAACCGTGCGTCCAAACGCCTAGAGACACGGTTACCGCAACTTCGAAAGGAGGAGAGGACGCATGGTTTTCACTTGGCTGCAAGCGGCGATACTGCTCTTTTTCCTGGGCGGCATCCTTTTTGCCGCAGGCCCGCTGGTCGGCTCGCTGCTCATCGCCCCCAAGGCGCACGGCGGGGCCATGGGCGAATCCTACGAGTGCGGCGTGCCCACCCACGGCAACTCCTGGATCAAATTCGGCATCAACTACTACTTCTACGCCCTGATCTTCTTGGCCTTCGAGGTGGACATCCTCTACCTCTTCCCGGTGGCGGCCGCCTACGCCTCGCCCCAGGGACTGGCCACGACGTTTAAGCTGTTGGTGTTTCTGGCGGTACTGGCCGCCGCCGTCGTCTACTTCATGCGCAAGGGAGTGTTCACATGGCCCCGCAAAATCCAAGTCTCGCCCCGGCCGTAAATACGGTCGACCCGGCCCTGATCGCCCAGCCGGCGGTCCAGAAGCTGGTGGACGTGTGCCGGGCCATGTCCATCTGGCCCATGACCTTCGGCCTGGCCTGCTGCGCCATTGAAATGATGGCCGTGGGCATGGCGCGCTTCGACATCGCCCGCTACGGCGCGGAAGTCTTCCGGCCCTCGCCGCGCCAGTCCGATCTCATGATCGTGGCCGGCACGGTCAACAAGAAGATGGCCCCGGCCGTGGTGCGGCTCTACGAGCAGATGCCGGCCCCGCGCTACGTCATGGCCCTGGGCAACTGCGCCATCTCGGGCGGCCCGTTTAACATCGAAAACCAGTACAACGTCATCCAGGGCGTGGACACGCTCATCCCGGTCGACGTGTACGTGCCCGGCTGCCCGCCCCGTCCCGAGGCGCTGCTGGAAGGCCTTTTCGCCATCCAGCAGAAGATGACCGGACGGCGCTGGTGGCAGGTTCCCCAGGGAGGCCAGTCATGATCCCGGCCTTTGTCGCCAAGATGGGGCCGGTGTGTTCCGCGCCCATGGACCATGCCAAGACCGGCATGACCTTGTCCGTCACCGTGGAGGCCGCCAAGGTTGTCCAGGCCATGGAAGTCCTCGACGCCGAAGGGTATCTCCTGGAAGACGTCATGGCTTCCGACCTGCAGGACGGCTTCGAGATCACCTACCACTTGAGCCTGCTGGACGGGGCCAACCGCCTCGTGGTGCGGGCCATGATCCCCCACGACGCCCCGAGCCTGCCGACCATAAGCGGCATCTACCCGGGCGCGGACTGGCACGAGCGCGAATGCTTCGATTTCTACGGCATCCGCTTCGAGGGCCACCCGAACCTGCACTATCTGCTGTTGCCCGAGGACTTCGAGGGACATCCGCTGATCAAGGCCGACAAGGCCCGCAAGTCCCTGGCCGACCTCATGCCCCTTGGCTACCTCGTGGACTGCGGCCTGGCCGAACCCGAGGCGGAAAAGCCCAAACCCGCCGCCGTCAAGGCCGTCAAAACGGCCAAGACCGAAGACGCCTAAGGCGCGGAGGACGCATGCAAGCCTTTGACACCGCCCAATTGCCGCGCGACCCCTCGTCGGTGCGCTTCGAGCCGGGTCCCACTGAGGACAAGCTGATCCTGAGCATGGGCCCCCAGCACCCGTCCACCCACGGCGTGCTGCGCATCCTGCTCGAACTCGACGGCGAGTACATCGTGCGGGCCGAACCCGTGCTCGGCTACATCCACCGGATGCACGAGTGGATGGCCGAACAAAAGACCTACTTCCAGTTCATGCCCAACATGGGCCGGGTGGACTACCTCCACGCCATGGCCTGGAACTGGGCCTACGCCGGGGCCGTGGAACGCCTGGCCGGCATCGAGGTGCCCGAGCGCGGCGAGCATATCCGCGTGGCCGTCACCGAACTCAACCGCATTAGTTCCCACCTCCTGTGGTGGGGGGCCTATCTCCTCGACCTGGGGGCCTTTACCCCCATCATGTACGCCTTCGACGACCGGGAAATCCTCCTGGACATCCTGCAGGCCGTCACCGGCTCGCGCCTGACGTACTCCTACTTCACCTTCGGCGGCGTCTACAACGACGTGCCGGAAGACTTCGCGCCGCGCTGCCTGGCCTTCACCAAGCATCTGCGCTCGCGGCTGCCCATGTACCGCGATCTGGTCACGGACAACGTGATCCTGCGCGGACGCTGCGAAGGCATCGGCGAGATGGACGTGGACCTGGCCCGGCGCTACGGGGCCACGGGACCGGTCATCCGGGGTTCGGGCGCGCCCGTGGACACCCGCCGGGCCGAACCCTACAGCGTCTACGGCAAGTTCGACTTCCGCATCCCGGCCTACAGCCAGGGCGACGCCATGGCCCGGTACATGGTGCGCATGGACGAACTGGAAACGAGCTGCGACATCATCGACCAGGCCGTTTCCAACTTGCCCGACGGCCCCTGTTCGGCCAAGGCCCCCAAGACCTTAAAGCCCCCCAAGGGCGAGGCCTGCTACGCCGTGGAAGGCGCGCGCGGCAAGATCCTCGTCCACGTGCGTTCCGACGGCGGCCCCAAGCCGTACCGCGTGAAGCTGCGCGCCCCGGGCTTCTCCAACCTGAGCGTCTTCTGCGAGCTGGCCAGGGGAACCCTTCTGGCCGATGCCGTGTCCATCCTGGGCAGCCTGGACCTCGTCATCCCGGAGATTGACCGATGAGCCCCGACCTTTTGAGCTTCGACCATCCCCTGACGCGTCTCGTCGTCGGGCTGTTGTGCGTGTTCGCCTTCGTGGGCTTAAACGGCCTCGTCCTCGTTTGGGTGGAGCGCAAGGTGGCCGGCCATGTGCAGTTGCGGCCCGGCCCCCTGCATGTCGGCCCCTACGGCCTGCTCCAGCCCATCGTGGACGCGGTCAAACTCGTGGGCAAGCAGCTGGCCATGCCGGCCGGCGCGGACAAGTACCTTTACTGGGCCGCGCCGCTACTGGCCTTCGCCCCGGTGACGGTGTGTTTCCTGCCGCTGCCCTTTGACCCCAACCTCGCGCCCATGCGCCTGAACATCGGCCTGGTGCTGATCCTGGCCTTCTCGGGCCTGGGTGTGCTGTCGCTGATCCTGGCCGGCTGGGGCTCCAACAACAAATGGGGCCTGCTTGGCGCGGCCCGGGCCGTGGCCCAGTCCGTGGCCTACGAAGTGCCGTTGCTGTTGGCTGTCATGTCCGTCGCCATTACCGCCGGGTCGCTGGATCTCTATGAGATCACGAGCCAGCAGGGCGGCTGGCCCTGGCAGTGGTACGGCGTGCAGAACCCGCTGGCCTTTTTCATCTTCCTGGTCTGCGCCGTGGCCGAGACCAACCGCGCGCCCTTCGATTTGCCCGAGGCCGAATCCGAGCTGACGGCCGGTTTCCACACGGAATATTCCGGCATGGGCTTTGGCCTGTTCTTCCTGGCGGAATACGCCAACATGATCGTGGTTTCCGGCGTTGCCGCCGCGCTGTTTCTCGGCGGCTGGCAGGGGCCGTTTTTGTCCGGCATCCTGTGGTTCCTGGTCAAGGTCTACGCTATCCTGCTCCTGATGATCTGGATGCGCTGGACTTATCCCCGCGTGCGTTTCGACCAGCTGCTCAATCTCAGCTGGAAGTGGCTCACGCCGCTGGCGATCATCGATCTGGCGCTGGTGGTCATCATCAAGGGCATCGGAGGCTGACATGTCGGTGAGTGAACTGTTCGAGGAAGCCTATACCGGCCTCAAAAGCCTGTTTGTCGGCCTTGGCATCACGGGCAAGGCCTTTTGCCAGCCCCAGGTGACGGTGATCTATCCCAAGCAAGAGGTCGACAACCTGTCGACCTTCCGGGGCCATGTCGAACTCGTGGGCAAGGAAGACGACCCCAGCGTGCCGCGCTGCGTGGCCTGCGGGGCTTGCGTCAAGGCTTGCCCGTCGGATTGCCTGTCCATCCTGTGCCCGGTTCCGGTCAAGGAAGGCCAGGAGGACGCGCCGGTGGCCATGGGACCGGCCCCGCAAAAGGGCAGCAAGACGCCCGGCGCGGTCTTTGTCGACTTTGCCTTGTGCAGCTTGTGCGGCCAATGCGCCAAGACCTGCCCGGTGGATTCGCTGCGGTTTTCCGACAACCCGTACATGGTGGCATTGGATCGCAAGGAGTTTCGCATCGACCTCATGGCTCGGCTCAAGCGCCAGGCCGAAGAGGCGTAGCAATACGCGTCGCTGGGCCAGAGGCGAATGTTCGGACAGGCAACCGAACGTTCCCTGCTGCTTAGCGGTAACATCGCACCCGTTATAACCATTCAGGGGGTCCGGGGGGAATGATTCCCCCCGGCCGCCGGAGGCCTCTTACGTCTTTGTTCGCTGCCTTCTTCGGCGCGGGGAGCACCCTGCCGCGAGCCGCGCCGAAGTTTTGCCCGGTTACCCTCCCGGGCTCCCTTGGGACCCCCCGCTTAACCCGGCCGGGGGGTTCCTTTTTTTGCGGGCAGGGGGTTGCCTGGACGGAGGGCCGGGGCCATAGTGGGGCCATGAACTTCGAATTCGCCGCACCGGCCAAGATGGTGTTTGGTCCCGGCCAGGCCGCGCGCCTGCCGTCCCTTGTCGCGCCCTTGGGCAAACGCGTCCTGCTCGTCGTCGGGGCCAGTCCCGGCCGCCATGCCGGGTTGGTCCAGGCGTTTGAGGCCGCCGGCCTCGGGGTGACGGTCTTTTCCGTGGCCGGCGAGCCGTCGGTGGACGTGGCCAAGGCCGGCGTCGCCTTGTGTCGGCAGGCCGGCTGCGAGGTCGTCGTCAGCGTCGGCGGCGGCGGGGCCATCGACGCCGCCAAGGCCGTGGCCGCCCTGGCGACCAATCCCGGCGATCCTTACGATTATTTGGAAGTGGTGGGGGCCGGGCGGCCCATCACCCAGCGGCCCTTGCCCCATGTGGCCGTGCCGACAACGGCCGGCACCGGAGCCGAGGCTACGGCCAACGCCGTGCTGACGGCCCCGGCCGAGCGGGTGAAGGTGAGCCTGCGTTCGGTCATGATGCTGCCCACGGTGGCCTTGGTCGATCCCGAGCTGACCGTGACCATGCCGCCGGCCGTGACCGCCGCCACGGGCCTCGACGCGTTGACCCAGCTGCTGGAGTCTTTTGTTTCCATCAAGGCCAATCCCATGACCGACGCCCTGTGCCGCGACGGCTTGCGTCTGGCCGCGCGCTGTCTGGCCGCCGCCTACGACGACGGGGCAGACATGGCCGCCCGGGAGGGCATGGCCTTGGCCAGCCTGTACGGCGGTCTGGCCCTGGCCAACGCCAAGCTCGGGGCGGTGCACGGCTTTGCCGCGCCCATCGGCGGACTTTTTGCCGCGCCCCATGGGCAGGTCTGCGCCAGCCTGCTGCCGGCCGTGGTCGCGGTCAACATCGCCGCGCTGCGGCAGCGCGATCCGGGTTCGGGGCGGCTGGCCGCCTACGCCGAAGCGGCGGCCATCCTGACCGGCCAGGCGCAGGCTTCGCCCGAGGACGGGGCGGTCTGGCTGGAAGCGTTGTGCCGTCGCCTGGGCGCGCCGACCCTGACCGACCTGGGCTTGACCCACGCCGACATCCCCATGGTAGTGGAAAAGGCGGCCCGGGCCAGCAGCATGCAGGGCAATCCTCTTGTGCTGACCACGGCCGAGCTGACGGCCATCCTGGAGCGTTCCCTGGGCTGACCCGAAAGAGAGGCGAGCGGCCGCCGTCTTGAACGCCCCCGGTTTAGCGGGGGAAATGGTTGTCGCTTGCCTCGCCGTGCTTTGACAGGCGGTTTTCGAGCCGAGGCCTGTCGGGCGTCGGGGAAGCACGGCTTCAGGCCAGGCGCTTGGCTTGTGGCGTCAGTTCAGGATGGCGGCAGATCGCCGCTTCGCGCCTCGAACCGGAACCGGCCGCAGGGCAGGGCTTCGCCTGGGGCCGAGGCGTCTTCCTGGAACTCGCCGTCAAGGTCTTCCTGCCCCATGCACTGCAAAAGCCCCATGCTCCACAGGCAGTCGCCGCAGGGGACGGTCTCGCCGTAGCAATCGTTTTCGAAGTCGAGGCTGTTGATGTCCTCGCAGGGATAGACGTTGCAGCTTGGGCAATGGGGGTAGCGCCGGCGCAGCACGTCGGCGCGGAAGGCCCTGTAGGCCGGGTCGTTCCAGACGGCGGCCAAGGACTGTCTGGTCAGATCCCCGAAGACCTTGTGGCCGACCTGCTTTTCCCGGCCGTAGAAATGGCAGGAAAAGCTCCGCCACAGAAAATGGCAGGGCGAGACCCTGCCGTCCCAGGCAACGAACATCCCGCCGTTTTTGACGCCCAGGCAAGCGTGGCCGCTGACCGGCTGGATCGGCGGCAGGACAAGCCTGAGGCCGCGGCTTTGGGCGACGGCTTGGGCTTGCCGGAAGACGTCCTCCGCCAGGCCGAGATCCTCTCCGGTGAGGATGTTGGTCACCTGGAAGGGGATTTCGTGTTTGACGGCTTCAAAGAGCATGTGTTGGACGAAATCGACGAGGGCCTGTTCCTGCGGGGTTTTGTGGTACTTCCAGACGATGCGGAAGTACTGGTCGAGGTCAAGGCCTTGGGCTTTCGCCTTCTCCGAGCACTGCTGGAAGTACGCCTCGGCCCGTCGCGTATTGACGCCAAAGACCGGTTGATGGGCCATGGCGGCGTTAAACGGCAGCACATGGGACACGACCAGGGTGGTTGCGCCCCGGGCGGCCAGCCAGGAGACCATGCCCGGCAGTTCGGCCAGATTGTCCCGCATGACCACGAACTCCGCGCCGACTTCCAGCCTGCGGCCGGGATGGGCTTGCCTGGCTTCGGCCAAGGCGGCCAGGGCGCGTTCCACATGGCCCAGACTGCCGCCGGCCCGGACGGTTTGGAAAAGCTCCTGGGAGGCGGCGTCCACGGAAAGAAAGATCCTGTCCAGGCCGGCGTCGAAGAGCGACATGGCCCTGGCCCGGGTCAGGAGATGGCCGTTGGTCTGAAACCCGACCCAGCCGGTGGACGGCATGGCCCGTTTGGCGGTCTGGATGAACGCCTCCAGGCGAGGGTGGAGCAGCGGTTCGCCGATGCCGTTTAAGACCAGGGCGTCGAGATGCGGGAAAGCCGGTTCCATGGCGCGAAAGGTTTCCGGCGACATGTCGCCCTCGGCCTGGACGCCGTGGCCGGAATGCTTGACGCACATGGCGCAGCGCAGGTTGCAGCGCGAGGTCGTCTCGACGAAAAGCCGCGAGGGGTGGTCGAGCCGGGACAAGTCTTGGGTATCGTCGTGGCTGGTCATGATGGGTTGCCTCAGGCTGTGGCGGGGCGGAAAATGGGGGCGCGTCGAGCCCCAGGGGAGCAAAATCCAAGGCGTTTCGCAAGCCCTAAAAAAGGGGCGCGACCACGTGGGTCGCGCCCCTTGGCGTCGGATGGGGAATGTCCGGGACTAGGCTTCGATCCAGGCCTTGCTGCGGGCCACGGCGCGCTGCCAGTCGTGAAGGAGCTTGTCGCGGTCGGACTGGGCCATGTTGGGCTCGAAGCGGCGGTCGAGCTGCCACATGGCGGCGATCTCATCCTCGCTCTTCCAGAACCCGACGGCCAAGCCGGCCAGATAGGCCGCGCCCAGGGCCGTGGTCTCGGTGACCATGGGGCGTTCGACGGGCACGCCCAGCACGTCGGCCTGGAACTGCATGAGCAGGTTGTTGCGGGTGGCTCCGCCGTCGGCCCGAAGGGTGTCGAGCTTGATGCCGGCGTCTTTTTGCATGCAGTCCATGATGTCGAGGGTCTGCAGGGCGATGGATTCCAGAGCGGCGCGGGCGATGTGGGCCTTGGTCGCGCCTCGGGTGATGCCGACCATGGTGCCGCGGGCGTACTGGTCCCAGTGGGGCGCGCCCAGGCCCGCGAAGGCCGGCACGAGGAAGACGCCGCCGTTGTCGGGCACGGACAGGGCCAGCTGTTCGACTTCCGGGGCGCTTTGGATGATGCCCAGGCCGTCGCGCAGCCACTGGACCACGGCGCCGGCGATGAACACGCTGCCTTCCAGGGCGAAGTAGCGGCCGGACGGGGTGGCCCAGGCCATGGTGGTCAGCAGGTTGTTGTTGCTGGGGCGGGGGGCCTTGCCGGTGTTCATGAGCATGAAGCAGCCGGTGCCGTAGGTGTTCTTGGCCATGCCTTCCTTGAGACAGGCGTTGCCGTAGGTGGCGGCCTGCTGGTCGCCGGCGTTGCCGGCGATGGGCAGGGCCTTGCCCAGGAATTCGGGGTGGATTTCGCCCACGACTTCCGAGGACTTGGACACCCGGGGCAGCATGGCGGCGGGCACGCCGAGGATGGCCAGCAGCTCGTCGTCCCAGGCTCCGGTGTTGATGTTGAAAAGCAGGGTGCGGCTGGCGTTGGACTCGTCGGTGACGTGGACCGCGCCCTTGGTCAGGTTCCAGATGAGCCAGGAGTCGATGGTGCCGAAGAGCAACTCGCCTTTTTCGGCCTTTTCCCGGGCTCCGGCCACGTTGTCGAGGATCCAGCGGACCTTGGTGCCGGAGAAGTAGGCGTCGATGACCAGGCCCGTTTTTTGACGGATGACGTCGGCCAGGCCCTTGGCCTTGAGCTCGTCGCAAAACCCGGCGGTGCGGCGGTCCTGCCAGACGATGGCGTTGTGGATGGGCGCGCCGGATTTCTTGTCCCAGACCACCGTGGTTTCACGCTGGTTGGTGATGCCGATGGCGGCCACGTCCGAGGCGTCCACGCCGGCGAACTGCAGGCATTCGCGCATGACGTAGGACTGGGTGTCGAAGATCTCGTTGGCGTTGTGCTCGACCCAGCCCGGCTGGGGGTAGATCTGGGTGAACTCTTTCTGGGCGATCTGTTTGATGTCGCCTTCGCGGGTAAAAAGGATGGCACGGGAGCTGGTGGTGCCCTGGTCGAGGGAGAGAATGTAATTGGCCATGGGTGTACGCCTCCTAGGCTTCGAGATCCTTGTTGAGCGAACCGGTGGTCTTGTCGTAGATCAGCGCGCCAAGCGGGCCGCCGATGAACGGGCCAAGGATGGGCACGAGCACGATGCTCACGTCCATGAGGTTGGGCTGGGTGAAGCCGGCCACCAGGGCGAAGAAGCGGGGGCCGAAGTCACGGGCCGGGTTGATGGCGTATCCGTTCATGGCGCCAAGGCTCATGCCGATGGCCATGACGAGCATGGCCACGGCGAAGGGGCCGAGCCAGCCGTTTTTGTTTTTGGCGGCGAAGTCGCCGATGGCCAGGATGCCGAACATGAGGATGGCGGTGCCGATAATCTGGTCGATAAAGCCCGGCATGAAGCCCGGCACGGCCGGGAAGGTGCAGAAGATGCCGGCGGTCTTGACCAGCTGCGGATCAAACAGGACCCATTTGGCGTGGAAATCGGTGAAGACCAGAGCCGCGCCGGCAAAACCGCCGGCCGTCTGGGCCAGGGTGTAGGGCAGCACTTTCTTCCAGGGGAAGCGGCCGGTGACGGCCAGGGCCAGGCTTACGGCCGGGTTGATGTGGGCGCCCGAGCGCAGGCTGGCCAGGACGCCGAACAGCACGCCCAGACCCCAGCCGAAGGTGATGGTGTCCCAACTGATGTTGAGCGCGTCCCCAAAAAACACTTTCATGGCCACGCAGCCCGCGCCGAACAGGATGAGCACCATGGTCCCAATGAATTCGGACAGCATTTCCCTGCCCAGTGACGACTCGTTGCTCATGTAACCCCTCCTCCATTTGCACCGTTGGCCGCTGCCCTCCTGGCGGGACGGGAAGCGGTAGTTGAACCCAGACCTTCCCTAGCCGTTTTGGACCTGCGTGGCGGCCTGGTCCTCCCGCCCGGCGAACCAGGCGGCAAGCAGCCGGCAGGCGTTTTCCACTTCGTTGTCGCGCCGCGCCTCGTCCCAACCGAGTTCGCGGGCCATGATGTCAGCCACGGCCGGAGCGGCCTCCTGGGCATGGCGCATGTTGAGCAGCCCCAACGGCAGGCGGCGCAGGAGCACGTCGCCCACATGCTGGGCCATTTCGCGGCGCACGGCAAAGGCCACTTCCGCGCCGACGTAGGGGTGTTCGGGATGCAGCGGGGTGAGCAGACCCTCGTCGCGGCCAAGCCGTACGATGGCGGCGGCTTCGTCGCCGTACAGGGTCCACAGGGAGCGGGCCAGATCGTCGGCCACGCCCTCGCGGCGGGCCAGATCACGCCAGCCCTCGGGCAGATAGGCCCGGGAGCCGAGCAGGCGCAGCTCCTGGGTGGCGCAGGCCCGGGACTGGCCCAGGCAGAAGGTCCGGCAGGCGGCGTCCACGGCTTCCTCGGCCATGCTGCGGTAGCTCGTCCATTTGCCGCCGGTCATGGTGACCAGACCCGAGGCGCTGATGTCGATGACGTGGGAGCGAGCCAGTTCCTGGGTGTTTTTCTTGTTGGGATTAAAGACCAGGGGCCGCAGGCCGCTCCACACGGCCAGCACGTCGTCGCGGGTGACGGGACGGCGCAGGTAGGCGCTGGCGTAGCGCAAGAGATAGTCGATGTCGCGGCGCTCGGGAGCCGGGTCGGTTTCGATGGGCGCGGGTTCGTCGGTGGTGCCGAACAGCACGAACCCCTGCCAGGGGATCATGAAAAGCACGCGGCCGTCCTCGGTCTTGGGGATCATGAGCGACAGGTCGCGGGGGGCGACGTCGGCCGGCAGCAGGATGTGGATGCCGGAGCTGGTCTTGAGCATGGGCGCGACGTCCGGGTCGTCCATGCGGCGGATGGCGTCGGCGAAGGGGCCGGCGGCGTTGACCACGCCCTTGGCGGCGATGGTGAATTCCTGGCCGTCCAGGCGGTCGCGCACGGTAACGCCCGAGACGCGGCCGCCCTGTTTGACCAGGCCCGTGACCTCGACATGGTTGGCGCAGACCGCGCCGTGGGAGGCGGCGGTGCGGGCGAGCGTCACGGCCATGCGGGCGTCGTTGAACTGGCCGTCGCTGTAGATGACGGCGGCCACGTAGCCGTCGAGGTTGAGCTGGGGGAAGAGCTTGGCGGCTTTGTTCTTGCTGACGATGGCGCTACGGCCAAGGGACAGGCAGCCGGAGAGCATGTCGTAGAGCACCAGGCCCGCGTAGATGTAGGCGGCCTCGCGCCAGGTCTTGACCGGGGTCATGAGCCGGATGGAGTGGGCCAGGTGGGGCGCGTTTCGCAGCAGCCGGCCGCGTTCGCGAAGGCCTTCGCGCACCAGATCGAACTGGGCCTTGTCGGCCTTCATGATGGCTTTTTCGAGGTAGCGCACGCCGCCGTGGACGAGCTTGGTGCTCTTGCTGCTGGTGCCCTGGGCGAAGTCGTCGCGCTCCAGCAGGGCTACGCTGAGGCCGCGCGTGGCGGCGTCCAGGGCGATGCCGCAGCCGGTGGCCCCGCCGCCGATGACGACCAGATCGAAGGGACCGTCCTGGCGCAGCCGCGTGATGTGCTCTTGTCTGTTCATGATACCGCCTTGTTACGCGTCGAGGAGGCTTTGGGCCGTCTGGGCGTCGGTGACGCAGACGTGGACGTAGCCCCGGCGCAGGATGGTTTGGATGATCGGGACCTTGGCCATGCCTCCGGACACGAGGACGATGTGCGGGACTTGCAGCAGGCCGCCGAAATCCGGCGACATGCTGCAATGGTTGACTTCGTGGTCGAGGACGTTGCCCTCGGCATCGAGGAAGCGGCCGAAAAATTCGCCCACGGCCCCGGCCCGGGCCAGATCGCGGCGCTGGTCGAGGCTGATGGCCCCCAGGGCGATGTTGGTGGCCTGGGCGGTCATGTCGCCGACGGCGGTCAGGATCATGTCCACGGCCAGGGCTTCCTTATAAAAGGTACGGAAAAACGGCTGGGCAGCGATGGTGTCGCGCACTTCCGGGGTGGAGACGAACATGGGAGCCGGCAGGTGGTTGCACACGGCGGCCGAAAGCTTTCGGGCGAACATGGCCGTGGAGTCGAAGGGATTGACCGGGCTTCGGGGCACGCCGCCGTAGAGGGAGGTGACGGAGATGTCGCGGAAGTTGCGCACGGCCATGCCGTTTATCGCCGAGCGGATGGTGTGCCCCCAGCCCACGCCGATGGACTGGCCGTCCTGGAGCTGGAGCGAGGCGTATTCGCCGGCCGGGCGGCCGATGGCGTCGTAGTAGTAGCGTCCGCCGCGCTCGGGGGTGGGCAGGACAACCGCCCGGGCCAGCCCGTATTCCTTGGCCAGTCCGGCTTCGAGGGCGACGCAGTCCTTGAAGGCGGTGTTGATGACGACGCGGATGAGACCGGCTTCGCGTCCGGCCTGGAGCAGGCGGTTGACCTTGATGCGGGTGATGCCGAGGCGGTCGCCGATTTCGGCCTGGGTGAGCTCTTCCTTGAAGTACAGCCAGGCGACCCGGGAGATGAGCTGGTGTTCGCTGTCGTCTGGGGTGGTCATGGCAAACTCCGAGGGTCCTGGGCCGGGTTTGACGTGTGAACTTTTGGTGACCAATGAGTACAATTGTTATGTGGGTGCGTCAATAGGGCTTCGAAAAAACGACAGAAGGTCCACACAAAAGCGTGGACAATGACCTTGGTCGGCTCCTGGTTTGCATGGCTACGATTTTTCCTGAGAGATTGAATTGTTGCTGCTGGCGGGGGATTGTCGCTGTCGTGGCCGGATTTGACAAATTTGGGAACAGACGGATCATTTGTTCGATTTTACGGCATCTGTTCGGAAAAAAAGTCTAGACGGCAAAACACGTGGCGGGGCGTTGGACACAGGATCGATCCGCCCGGACATCGCCCGGCGGCGACCAAACAAAGCAGGAAGGGGGCTCGGACGAAGCCGGGCGCGCGTCGCGCCCGAAACGGCGTCGGGCGTTTATTTCAAGGACGAGGCAGGGACCTGCGCCGGGATAGGGCGGGTGGCGGCAAAAGCGCCTTGCGCGCCGAAACGCGGGCGTGGGGGGGGGCGACGGAGCTAATGTCGCGTCCGTGAAAAGCGCATATGGTGTTTTGTCGTCAACAAGCGAAAAATCATTTATTTTTATCAAAAAACTATCGTATTTTTTAGGGGACGCGACACTAGGCCCGCATCACTTGCCGAAGACGATCCAGTGGCCGGCGTCGTCGGGATCGATGGTGAAATCGTGGATGCCGGCGGCCCGCAAGGCGGCCGCCTGGGTGTCGGGGTCCGTGCCCGGCCGGGGCGGCGGCGGGGCGTTCTCGCGCCAGCGGGGATCGCGCCCGGCCATCTCGCGGCAGATGGCCAGCCGCATGGCCGGCGGCCCAAGCCCCCCGCCGATATAGGCCCGGCCGCCCGGGGCCAGCACCCGCCGGATTTCGCCAAAGGATCGAGGCAGGTCGTCCCAGAACATGACCGAACCCCGGCTGACCACCAGATCGACGCAGCCCTCGGCCAGGGGCAGGGCCGAGACGTCGGTCCCAAGGACCATTGCCCGGCCGGACAGACCACGCGTGGCGATTTCCTCCCGCGCCGCCCGGAGCATGGCCGGGGAGCGGTCGGCCAGGACCACCCGGCAGCGGCTCGCCTCGACCACGGCTAGGCCGAGCAGGCCCGGCCCGGCCCCGGCGTCCAGGCAAAGGCCCCGGGTTATGCCCGAAGCGGCCAGGAAGCGCGCGGCGTAATATGGGTAGAGCGGGGCGAAGACCTCCCGGCTGATGGCCAAAAACCGCTCGGCGTCGCCGTTTCTGCCCATGCCGCCCTCCCGCGTTGCTGCAAGTTCATTTTCAAGGCAGCATCGCAGCAATAATGCCTGTACGGTCTGCGGCTATTTTTCGAAAGCCTGATTGTCGTTCTGTTGTAGCTTGATCATTATTTCCCGGCGTACTTGTCCTGGCGGTGGATCACGGCCATGACGCCCTGGTTGTAGAGGTTTCGGGCAAAGCATTCGCAGGCGATGTCGCAGCCGGTGAGCATGTGCATGAACATGCTGCGGTTGCCCACGGCAATGCTGCGCTCGGCGATGGCCTCGCCGATGGTCCCGGTCGGCATCTCGCTGAAAAAGCCGGAATAGGGATAGGCTTTGTCGTCGGTGTCGTCCTGGTAGTAGCGGTAGCCGCCGTTGTGCTCGAAGATGCTGTGCTGGCCCTTGCTTATGGCCAGGAACTGGCCGTCGCCGGGTTCGTAGGCGAACCAGCCCCGGCCGTTGGCGCAGGTCTGGTAGGGCAGGGGAAACTGGCGGCATCCCACGCCCTCGACCAGGGCCAGGGCCACCTTGTCGGTACGCAGCAGCTTGAGCAGCGCCGGCCGGATGTCCGTCAGGCTGGCCACCGGCCCGAGTTTGGTGCTTACCGGGATGACCGGGCTTGGCTGGGGAATCTTGTACAGCCGGCGCAGGGACGTGCCCTTCAAATAGTGGCCTTCCTTGACCGCGACCATGTGCTCCGGCAGACGTTCTCCGTCGGCTTGCGAGCCGCCGAAAAGGGACAGGATGTCGGCCTTGGCCGCCACATGGGCGATGGCCGGATGGTTGGCCAGCTTTTCGAGGTCCGCCGCCGAGGCGTCGTAGAGGCCGGCGTAGTGGGCGCACCAGTTGCTGGAAACGGCCAGTCCGTCCAGGCCTTCCAGGTCCACGGGCACGGCGGCCGGCACGAGTTCGCCTGTGCCGACCACGACCACGGTGAAGCCCGACTCCCGGGCGAAACGCTCCACGGCGGCGAAGGCACCGTCGATGCGGGCCTGCTCTTCGGCCTTGGTCAGAGGCGAATGGCGCAGGGAATAGAATTGTTCCGAAAAGCTTAAAAACGCGAACCGGGGAGCATAGCGTTCGACCAGCTCCAGGGCGACGTCGGCCACCCAGTCGTTGCAGGTCGCGTCGCGGTCGCCGGGATAGGGCCGGCGGCCGACGAGGCCGGCGACCATGTCGACCAGGGGGCCGCTTGCTTCCCGGGGTTGGCCGGTGCGCAGGTCCACGGTCTGCTGCCATTCGCGGGCGTCGAGGATGGCCAGGCTCATGAGCACGCCTCCTTGGCGGTTGCCGGGTCGATGTCGCCGCGCAGGGCGACAGCTTCGCCGCAGCGCGGACAGGCTCCTCCGTCCAGGTGCACGGCTTGGAGCCGGTCGCCGCCGCAGCCCAGGCTGTGGCGTTCGATGACGGCTTCGCCGCAGCCCGGGCACAGGGTGTTGACCCAGCGCGAGCCGATGAAATTGTGAAAATAGACGTAGTTCAACTTGCCCCGGGCGGCCGCCTCGACCTGAGCGCCCACGGCCGCCACGCTCGGGTAGTCCTCCTGGCGCATCTTGTACTCCGGCAGCAGCCGAAAGGCGTGCCAGGGAACGTCCGGCCCGACCCCGGCCAGGAAGTCGACCATTTCGCCAAGTTCGTGGCTGTTTATGCCCTCGATGACCGGAGTGGTCACCTCCACGTGGGTGGTCCGGGCCAGATCCTTGATGTTGCGAAGGATCGGCCCCACGTCGGGAACGCCGAGATAGTCCCGGCAAAACTCGGGTGAAAGACCCTTTAAGCTCACGTTGACGCAGTCAAGTATCGCGCCCAGGCGCGCTGTCCCCTCGGGCGTGGCGTAGCCGTTGGTCAGGCAGCCCATGACCAGGCCGGCCGTTTTGGCGACGGCGGCCACGCGCTCCAGGGTCGGCAGGGAGACGGTGGGCTCGTTGACGGAAAAGACGATGGCCCGGCAGCCGCGCTTTCGGGCCACGGCCACGAGATCTTCCGGCGAAACGTCGAGCATGACGTCCTGCTGCCCGGCCGGATCGACCTTGACCACCTCGGCGTTGGCGCAATAGCGGCAGTCGAAGTTGCAGCCGGCCGTGCCGACCACCAGGCAGCGCGCTCCGGGCCAGGCATGGTAAAAGGGAATGGTCTCCATGCGGGCCGTGGCGTAGGCGCACCAGCGGTCGGGAAAGCGTTCCTCCACCTGGCCGCGCGGGGCATGATACATGCGGCAATAGCCGTAGGTGTCCGGTCCCAGCGGACAGCGCCGCTCACAGACATCGCAACGGATCATGAGAGCTCCTTGGCGAGACGATCATTGGTGTTTCCGCTTCGGTTTCGTTGGCGTCAAGCGCTGAGAGGCAGCAGCCACACGGCGACGGCCGCCGCCAGCAGCGCGGTGTCGCCGACCCCAAGGGTTAAGCGCGAGGCCCTGGCCGGCGGCGCGCCGGATATGCCGCGCAGCTCCAGGGACAGAGCCAAGTCCGTGGAACGGCGCAGCTGGGCCAGGAAAACCGGGATGAAAAGCGGCAGGAAATTTTTGGGGTTGCGCAGCCGCTTGGGGTCAAATCCCCGGCAGCGCTGGACTTCGACCACATGGGCGGCCAGGGAAAACACGCTTGGCAACAGCGTGACCAGGGCCGAGCAGAAAAGCACCAGCTTTCCCGGCAACCGCAGCGCCCGCAAGGATAGGAGCAGATCGGAAAAGGTCGTCCACTTGACGACGAGGATGTCGGCCAGGAGCATGACTAAAAGGCGCAGCTCGAACACGGCCAGCCAGGAAAGCCCCAGCACAAGGCCTTCGCGCCAGGTGTCGGCCTTTTCCACCCCACCAAGCAGGAAAAGCGCGGCCAGGGTCGGCAGGGAGGCGACGCACACGCCAAGGGCCAGCCAGACGATGCGGTCGAACTGCCGCGAGGCGGCCAGGAGTCCGGCCAGGAGCAGGTTGACGCCGACCAGGATGCGCCAGTCCGGGCAGGCAAAGGCGTAGACGGAAAGCGACACGGCAAAGGCGCACTTGGACAGGGCGCTGGCCTGGCGAAGGACGGTCGTCATGGAGCCAGCCAGGGGTTTGGCCGGTCCGAGGCGACCCGGCCGTTGGCCAGGGTGACCCAGCGCGTGGCGGCCATGGCGGCAAAGGCCTCCTCATGGGTGGCCAGGAGCACGGCCCGGCCGTTTACCGCCTGGCGACGGACCTCGGCGGCCATGGCCGCCATGTTGGCCGCGTCCAGGCCCGTGGTCGGCTCGTCCAGGCACAACACGGCCGGCTCGGCCACCAGGATGGCGGCCAGGCACAGCCGGCGTTTTTCGCCAAAGCTCAAGGAAAAGGGCGCGCGATCAAGCAGATCGCCAAGCCCGAAGCCGGCCAGGGCGGCGCGGCAGCGAGCCAGCCGTTCTTCGGGCTCAACGCCGCGATTTTCCAGCCAGTAGCCGCATTCGGCAGCCACGGTGTGGGCGAAAATCTGTTCTTCGGGATTCTGAAACATCAGCCCCACGTCGTGGGCGGCCGTCAGTCCCGCCCTCAGGGCGACGCGGCCGGGGGCCGGCTTGCCCAGGCCCTTGATGAGCCGCAGGAGCGTGGACTTGCCGGCCCCGTTGGCCCCGAGCAGGGCCACGACCTCGCCCGGGCGCACGGCCAGGTCCAGGCCGTCCAGGATCGGCGCATCCGGGGTGTAGCCGAACCGCAGGCCATGGAGTTCGACCAGGGGTGCGGCGTCCAGCGAGGGCGGTGAAAACGGCGGCAGGGCGGCCAGGGCTTCGGCCCAATCCTCAGCCTCGGAGACACCTGCGTCCCGGGTTTCCCCGGCGCTTGCCGGGCCGTCGTGGACGATGCGTCCGCCGTCCAGGGCAATCAGGCGGTCGGCGAACCCGGCCAGACGTTTCCGGTCGTGTTCGATGACCAGGATGATCCAGCCGTTTTCCCGGCTCAGTTCCGTCAGATGGGCAAAGAGCCGGTCGGCGGCGGCGGCGTCGAGGTAGCTGGTGGGTTCGTCCAGGAGCAGCACTCGCGGTTCCATGGCCAGCATGGACAGAACGGCCGTCAATTGTTTCTGCCCCAGGGACAGGCTTCCCAGTGAGGCTTGGCTACGGTCGGCAAAGCCGTAGCGGCCAAGGAGCGTCTCGGCGGTTTGCCGGCAGCGCGTTTCGTCCTCACCCCGGGCGAGCAGGGCCAGGGCCAGCTCGTCGTAGACGGTGCGGCAAAAGAGTTGGGCCTCGGGATTCTGACCCACCAGCCCGGCAAAGCCTATCGGCGCGCCGTCCGTCCCGTCGCGTCCGGCATAGGCCAGCCGGCCGTCGGTGCGGCCGGCCAGGGCCAGTTTGTGCGCGCCGCACAGGTGGTAGCCCAGCGTCGATTTGCCCGAGCCCGACGGCCCGACGATGCCCACCCGCTCCCCCTGGCCGATGCGAAGGGTCGCCTCGGCCAGGGTGGGGCAACTCGCGCCGGCCGGCACGAAGGAGACGTTTTCCAGTTCGATCATGGCTGGCGCAGCATGGCCACGACGTGGAGGTCCTTGATGCGTCGCCAGACGGTAAGGGCCAGATAGACGCCAAAGCCGTTGATGAGCACAGAGGTGACAAGCGAGATGCCGAACAGGGCCTTGGTGGCCGTGGCCCAAGGCATGCCCAAGGCCACGCGCACGCCCATGGCCGCCGTGGGGCCGAGCAGACCGCCGCAAATCATGGCGAGGTAGGCCCGGGCCCGGGGCAGGGAGGCGCGCAGCACGGTAAAAAGCACGTCAAACACCACGCCCTGGACCAGGGCCGGCACGAGCTTCATGACGCCCGGCTGGCCGCCGGCCGCCGGCATGAACGCGGCGGCCAGCAACCCCCAGGCCAGTTCGAAGGCGATGAGCGTGCCGAAGCGGTCGATCATGAGCCGGGTGAGCGTCATGAGCATGACCGAGACGAGCATTTCCAGCCGGGCCACCTCGTGGATGGCCGTGAGCTGCAGCGCGGTCTTGAAGACCATGCCCCAGCCGAAGTCCAGGGCCACCATGGAGGCGAAGAACACCACCTGGGCGGTGGACAGGCCCGGCCGGCGGTCGGCTAGAACTTGCATGACATTTCCAGGTACAGCGCGCGCCCGGTGTTGACGGAATTGGGGTTGTGGGCGGTGTAGTACTGGTGGTTGAGCAGGTTTTCGCCGGTGAGCGAAACGCTGATCCTGTCGCCGTAGGTTCCCAGGAAGTCCAGGTTGCGCCAGAGCTTGGCGTTGACCAGGGCGTGGGGCGGAATGATGTTGGCGTCGGTGTTGAGGTCGTCGCCGTACATGAGGCCCACGTACTGCACGCCAAGCTTGCTGTTGAGGTACTTGTTCAGCCACGTGAAGCCGACGTTAAACGAATTCTGCGGCACGTAGGGCAAGAGCTTGCCCACGAGATCGGGCCGGCCCGGGAAGTCGGCCACCCGTGAGTCGTTGAAGGTGTAGTTGGCGAAAAGCGTGAACTTCTTCATGATGTCGAAGCCCGAGAACTTGAACGGATCATATTCGCCGTTGAGTTCCGCGCCCCAGATCTGCACCTGGCCGATATTCTGCTTTTGCATGATGCCGGGCGTCACGGTGACGTAGGACTGGAAGTCGCGGCCCACGGAGAAGTAGCCCGAACCCGAGAAGCGCAGGTTCTCCAGCGGCGCGTAATCCGAGCCGACTTCGAAGGAGTCGAGCTTTTCCGGCCCAAGCGACGGGTTGGAGATTTTGGAGCCGCCCTTCATCTTGCCGGTGCGGTACATGTCGTCCAGAAGCGGGGCGCGGAAGGCGTGGCCGTAGGACAGGTAGGCGCTCAAATTATCCATGAAGAAGTACTTGGCCGAGGCCCGGGGGCTCCAGTCGTCCCAGTTATGGTCCGGGTAGTACTCGGTGTACTTGCTCAGGTTCGTGATGTTGGTGTCGTAGTGGCCGTCGAAGGTGGTGGCGTTGTCGTAGCGCAGGCCGGCCAGGAAGATGAGCTTGTCGTCGAGGAACTTGAGCTGATCCTGGAAGAAAACGCCGTAGCTGCGGATCTTGCCGTAGTCGGTGGCGAAGTTGGTGTTGGTGCGGTAGTAGTCCGTGCCGTCCATGATGCCCAGGCTGTAGTCGAAGCCGGCGGTGAAGGTGTTAAACCCCCACTCCTTGGAGACGTTGGAGAGCAGGCCGTACTGCTTGCGGTTCACCTTGGCGTCGTAACGGCTATACTTGGAGATGTCGGTGACGTCGGACCAGGATTCGTTGACGCGGGTGTAGTTGATGTTGGTGAAGTAGGCGTTGACCACGGCCGACCAGCCTTCCCAGGAGCCGGTGAATTTCCCCTGCCAGGCGTCGGTGTCGTATTCGCGGTGCACGCCGTCGGAGGCGAAGTATTTCGTGCCTTCGCCGGCCCGCTGGCTGTCGTTCGTGTACTGGAATTCCAGGTTGTTGTTGGCGTTGATGTCCCAGCCGAGCTTGGCGTTGACGGTGCCTTCCCGGATGAACTCCTTGACGGACCAGGGCGTCTGCTCGTCGCTGGGGGTGGCCATGTAGCCGGGCGAGGTGTGGTAAAGCCCCGAGGCGCGGGCGTAGAGCGCCGTGGGCTCCTCGGAGGTGCGCCCGGCCAGCACGCCCCGCAGCTTCCAGTCGTCATAGGTGCCGTAGCTGGTCGAGGCCATGCCGGAGACGACCTTGGTCGGCTTTTCGGTGATGATGTTGATGACGCCGCCCATGGCGTTGTTGCCGTAGATGGAGGCGGCCGGGCCTTTTAACACCTCGATGCGCTTGACGTCTTCAAGATTGATGCGGTTCCAGTTGACGTCGCCCATGTCCGAGGTGTTTTGCGGCACGCCGTCGATGAGGACCAGGGTGCGGCCCTGCTCATTGCCCAGGCCGCGCAGGGAAACCACCGACTTGAAGCTGTAGATGCCGCTTGGCCGCTCCACGTGGACGCCGGAGATGTAGGACAGGGCCTCGTCCACGGTCTGGACGGGCAGGTCCTTGAGCTCCTGGCGGGTGATGACGGCCACCCGACCGGGCACGTCCTTCATCGGCTGCTCGGTGCGGGTCGCCGTGACCACCATTTCATCCATGTTGGCGGCCATTTCCCCGGGATCGGTCTGAGCCGGGGCCAAGGACGGCGCAAGGGCGCAACACAGCGCCAACGACGCAATAACCAGACGCTTCATACAACTCCTCCGCAAGACCCATCGGTGTCGGATGCCGTTCCCACTCCTTGCCGTGATGGTCGCCGTGGCGTGCCCGGTTTCGGGCGCACCCTTTTGCGCAAGCCGCGCGTCTGTTCCGCCGCCCTCCGGCCCAGGGGGTTCGCCGCCACATGTGGCGAGTACCCTTTGTCCGGCCGGCGGCTGTCCCCGTCCGCGCGCTGGCTTGCGCTCCCGGCTTTTGCCGGGCGATCGACGACGCCAGAATCTGCCGCCGAGGCGGCCCCTCTCATACTCGACATCCGCTAAGTAACTTTAACTGTCACGAATAATAGAATTCAAATGACAGTGTATTTTTTAATCGAAAGAGGCAGCTCTGTATGGTGTTAGGTATGATGCACAGCTTCGCCAAATGAGCTTGACTTTGGCCGGATGTATGGGAAAAATTTAATAAAAGCAACGGTTCACGATTAATTAATGAAGCGTGATCGTTTTGGGTTATTTTGTCATTTCTCTGTTATTTTGTCTGGCATGACGTTGATTGTGTATGTAGTTGTCCTTATATTGTCTGAAAGTGCATGTGAAAACGGCCATAAAATTTTGTTTGGAAACATTTTGGGATTGGTTGGACACGAGGGCAAAGAAAACGGACTGCGGATATCGTCTGAAATAGTTCAAGAAACAGGGTGATGGCCGCGACGTGGCCCGTCTCGGGGCGCTGCCGTTGCGGTCGCGTCCCGGCCGTCCGGGCAAAGGCTCAGCCGTAAGCCAATCCACCAAGGGGAGCATGGCCTGATATGACGACCATGGCCGATGACAAGGCTTTTGATGACGCCAGCTTGGCCGCTCTGGCCTGCTGCCTGAACACGGCTGTCCCGGCTCGGTCCGGCCAGGCGCGGCCATGGCTGTGCGCGGCGGTTTCCTGCGCGCTGCACGGCCTGGCCGTCATCGGCGTGGTCTGGGCCGGGCTGCTCGACCTGTCCCATGACCTGCCCGTGGTCGAACCGGTGGTGGAGATCGATCTGGCCGGCCTGTCCGGCCCGGCCGGCGCGGGCGGCGATGGCCGTCTGCCCGGTGGCGGTGACGGGCTGCCTGTTGCCGCTGCCGGCCCGGACGCGTCCCTTGCGCCAGCCGTTGCGGCCGCGGATGTCGCGCCGCTGCCGGAGGCCGCGCCAACCCTTGCGGAGAAGCCTGCCGCGCCGCCCGAAACCGTGCTGCTGCCGGACCCCGAAGCGCCCAAGCCGCCCGAGCCTCGGTCCGAGCCGGAGCCCCAGCCGCTCAAACCCCAACCCCAAGCCAAGCCGCCGGCCAAACCTCCGGCCAAGGCCTTGCGTCCCCAGGAGAAGCCGACAGCGGCCAAGGCCGTCGCGGCCGCGCCCGAAGCGCTCCATACGCCGGCCGAGGCCGCGCCGGGACCGCTCGGCACGGGTCCAGCCGGCCACGGCGACGGCCATGGGCCGGGACATGGCCCGGGCCATGGCGGTTTCGGCGGCGAAGGGCCGGGCGGGGGCGGCGGCGGCGACTACATCGGCCAGTTCGGCCAGGGCGATGGGCCGTGCTTCCGCCGCCGGTCCTTGCCCGCCTATCCCAGCGAGGCCAAGCGGGCCAATCAGGAGGGCAAGGTGTCGTTGCGCCTTTTTATCGACGCCTCCGGCGGGCTGCGAAACGTCGAGGTGCTGGAGCACAGCGGCCTGGAATTCGCGGAAGAGGCGGTCAAGGCCGTTCGGGCCTCGTCCTTTTCCCCGGCCAAACGCGGCGGCCAGGCCGTGGCCAGCCGGGCGACGCTCACCATCCGTTTCAGGATCAACTGATCCGGCCACGGCACGGACGACACGCTTCGCCGTGTCCCGCAGCGGCGAGGCTTGCCTTCGTCGGGCAGGGTTGGTAGTTGGCAGGCATCTTCATCGTCCCGACCACGACAGTGGGGGTGCGCCATGCAGCGGTTCTTTCCGGCTCTTGCGGCTTTGATGCTGGCATTCGGACTGCTCCTTGGCCCTTGCCCGGCCAAGGCCCAGAGCCCCCAAGCCGCAAAGCTGCACCAATCCCTGGGGCTGATTCCCTATGCGCCGCCCAAGGCCTTTCTTGAAGGCTTTTTCATCGCCGACGAAGGCCGGCCGGCCTATCTTTTCGGGCCGGTCGGAGAGTTCGCGGCCAGCCGCGCCTGCAAGGCTTCCTGGCTCATCGAGGACAGCGAAAAGGAACGGCTCGACAAGCGCGATCCGGCCAACCCGGTCTTCGAGTACACGCTCTACTTGGAGCAGGATTGCCCGGACGGCCTGACCGATTTCGTCTTCCTCGACCAAAGCGCCATGAATCCCAAGCAGTGGATCGAATGGCGACGCCAATTCCACAAGAACAAGGCCGAACCGGAATATGCCGACGCGGTCAAACGTCTGGAAAAGGCCATAGCCGACGGTTTCCCCGTGGCTGGCGAGATGCGGTTCGTGCTGCGAAACGGCGACCTCGACGCCACGCCGCCCCAGGAACTGTTGGCGACGGCAACGGCTTGCCCCCCGCGTTACGACTGCACCAAGGGAGAGCCGGTGGCCCGTTAGCCCCGGCCTCGTAACGACGGCAACGGCGCAACACGCGCTTGGCCGTTACAACGGTAGTACCAGGGCGTCCCTTGCGCGGGCCGCCAGCGGACCTCGGACGGAGCAGCCATGGCGGCAAGACGCAAACGGATTTCGCGGCAGCAGCGGTGGACGGCCTGGGGCGTGTTGACAGTCCTGGCCGCCATTGTCGTCTGGCTGGGGCTAGCCCAATCGCGCCTGAACCCCGCCGTGCTGGTGGCGCTGAGTCCACCGCCTCCGCCCGGCGCGGCCGCGTCCCAGGCCTCGGGCCGGACCTTTGCCGACGCCGCTTGGCTGGAGAGCCTGCCCACGGCCGAGCCGGCCGGACCCACGGAAAGCTACGACGCCGAAACCCTCTCCGATCGCATCGACGGCAAGGCCGAGTTGTATCTGGCCGCCAATTTTCAGGAAATGTCGATACGACCCTTCAGG
The DNA here is from genome assembly GCA_000307955.1 of Solidesulfovibrio magneticus str. Maddingley MBC34. Taxonomy (GTDB): domain Bacteria; phylum Desulfobacterota; class Desulfovibrionia; order Desulfovibrionales; family Desulfovibrionaceae; genus Solidesulfovibrio; species Solidesulfovibrio magneticus_A. The sequence goes on from ALAO01000022.1 coordinate 35,701, forward strand.
CTGCCCGACGGGACGCGCCTGGAGGTCGCCATCTACACCCAGGCTACGCCCACCGACGCTTTTGCCGTCCTCAGTTCCCAGCGCCGGCCCGGGGCCAAGCCCAGCCCGGTCTCCCCGGATGCCTACGCCACGGAAAACGCCCTCTATTTCACCAAGGGCAACCGCTACGTGGAGATGACGGCCGACCGGGCCGAGGCATCGACCGGCCCGGCCCTGGCCGCCCTGGCCCTGAAACTGGCCGAGGCCCTGCCGGCGGGCGATGCCGCCGCAGCCGGGCAGGGGGCCGCCCGAGACGTCAAGGCGCTGTTTCCGGCCGAGGGTCTGGACCCGGGCAGCGTGCGCCTGGCCGCCTCGGACGCCATGGGCATGGAAGGTTTTTCCAACGTCTATACGGCCGAGTACGCCTTGCCGGCCGGCCCGGCCACGGCTCTTTTGGCCGAGCGCGACACGGCCGAAACGGCCGCTGCCGACGCCCGGGCCTTTGCCGGCTTCCTCAAGCAAAACGGCTACGCCCCCACGCCGCCGCCGGCCGGGGCCGCGCTTCCGGCCGGAGCCGTGGTGCTGGGGACCGTCGGGTCCTATGAAATTCTCTGGACGACCGGCCGACTCCTGGCCGGCGTTCACGATGCCGTCAACCTGGAGGCCGCCGTGGAATTGACTGCCAGACTGGCGGCCAGCCTCAAGGACGTGACGCCATGACTCTGCCCAAACCGCCCGGTGAGGGGGCCGCCACAGGTTCGCCCGACCTACGCCAGGGCCTTGATCGCCGACAATTCCTGCGCCGTCTGGCCGGGGCTTCGGTCCTGGCCGTGGCCGCCGGGGGGCTTGGCGCGGCCCTGTACGACCCCAAGGGGCCGGCCGGAGCCGCCGGGGGCAAGGTGCTGGCCAGTCTGGGCGATTTTCGCGCCGCGCCGCCGCCGGCCGGCAAGCCCCGGCTGGCCACGGTCCACGGCGCGGACCGCCGGGCCATGTTCGACCTTGGCGTCAAGGCCTTGGGCGGCATGGAGGCCTTCGTCTCCCGGGGCGACGTCGTGCTGCTCAAGGTCAACGCCGCCTTTGCCTCGCCGGCCATCCTCGGGGCCACCACCCACCCGGACCTGCTCGCCGCCGCCATTGAGGCCTGCCGGGCGGCCGGAGCGAGCCGTGTGCTGGTCACCGATAATCCCATCAACAGCCCGGAGAGCTGTTTCGAGGTCTCGGGCCTGTCCGGCGCGGCGCGAAGCTCGGGCGCGACCACCCTTCTGCCGCGCCCGGCTCTTTTCTCGCCCCTGACCCTGCCCGGCGGCCGACTCATCACGGACTGGCCGGTCCTGGCCGGGGCCTTTGCCGGCGTCACCAAGGTCATCGCGCTTGCGCCGGTCAAGGACCACCAGCGGGCCGGGGCCTCCATGAGCCTCAAAAACTTCTACGGCCTCCTGGGCGGGCGGCGAAACATCTTCCACCAGGACATCAACGGCGTCATCGCCGAGCTGGGGCAGCTTATGCGCCCGACCCTGGTCGTCCTCGACGGCGTGAGCGCCATGATGGCCAACGGCCCAACCGGCGGCTCCCTGGCCGATCTCAAGGCTACCAACACGATGATCTTTTCCGTCGACCCCGTGGCCGCCGACACGCTCGGCGTGGCGCTGCTCGGGCGCGCGCCGGCCGATCTGCCCTATCTGGCCCTGGCCCAGGCGGCCGGGGTGGGCACCATGGACGTGGCCTCCCTGGCCCCGGTGACGCTGACTCTCGACAAGGCGGCGGGGTAGGGCCATGCGCATCGTCGTCGCCCGTCGTGTTAGCCAAGGCTTTTTCCTGCTGCTGTTTCTCTGGTTTTGTCTCGTGGCCACGGTGGGGGCAGGCTGGATGCAGCTGCGCGGCTGGCCCATCAACTGGCTGTTGTCCCTGGACCCGCTGACCGCCCTGGGGACCATGCTGGCCACGCACACCCTGTACGCGCCCTTGCTTTGGGGCCTTGGCGCGCTGGCCCTGACGTTGTTTGTCGGCCGGTTTTTCTGCGGTTTCGTCTGTCCGCTGGGAACCCTCAACCAGATGACAGGCTGGCTGGCCCGGCTGGGGCGCGCGCCCAAGGACCGGGCCGAGGACAATCGTCCCGGCCGGGGCCAGATGGTCAAATATGCCTTGTTGGCCTTTTTCCTGGGCTGCGCCGCCTTGGGCGGCCTGCAAACCGGACTGCTCGACCCGCTGCCGCTGGTCTTTCGCAGCGTCAATCTGGCCTTGCTCCCCCTGGCCGACCCGGGCGTGGGCGTCATCCATGACGCGTCCCGGCACTACGAAGGCGTGTGGTGGATCGGGCTGGTGTTTCTGGCCATCCTGGCGCTCAATGCCGTGCGGCCCCGGTTTTTCTGCCGGATGATCTGCCCTCTGGGGGCGCTTTTCGGCTTGGCCGCCCGGATTGCTCCCTGGCGCATCGGCAAGGCCACGGACAAATCATGCGGCGATTGCCGCTTGTGCGAATCCCACTGCGAGGGCGGCTGCCGTCCGTCCGGGACCCTTGTCGTCAGCGAATGCCTGCTGTGCTGCAACTGCCTGGATCGCTGCCCCTCCGGGCGCATCGGCTTTTCCGGCCGGGCTTCGGCTGCCGGGGAAACCGCCGTGCCCGATTTCTCCCGGCGTGGCGCGGTGGCGCTCTTGGCCGCCGGCGCGGCCGGGGCGCTTGCTGCGCCGCTGTGGCGGGTGGAGGACGCCGCCGGCCTTGGGCGCTCGCCGTCGCTCATTCGCCCGCCCGGCTCCCTGGACGAGGAGCGCTTCCTGGCCCGCTGCATCCGCTGCGGCCAGTGCATGCGGGCCTGTCCGTCCAACATCATCCAGCCCTCCGTCACGACGGCCGGACTCATCGGGCTGTGGACGCCGGCGCTCAACTACCGCCTGGGCCGCTCGGGCTGCCAGCCAAACTGCATCGCCTGCGGCCAGGTCTGCCCCACGGCGGCCATCCGGCCGCTGAGCCTTAGCGAAAAGCTCGGCCAAGGCGACTATACCGCCGCCGGCCCCATCCGCCTGGGCACGGCCTTTGTCGATCGTACCCGCTGCCTGCCCTGGGCCATGGGCCGGCCGTGCATCGTCTGCCAGGAGGTCTGCCCGGTCAGCCCCAAGGCCATCGCCGTGCGCGAGGTGTTCGAGCCGGTGCGCGGCGGCCGGCTGCTCCTGGCCGGCGCGCGCGGTTCGACCCTGGCCCTGGCCCGGCCCTTGGCCGTGTCCGGCAATCCGGCCAGTGGTGACTATTACGTCCGGCTGCTCGGCGCGCCCGAGGCCAACCCGGTGCGGCTGGTCGGCGGCGGCGCAACCGAGCTGACTCTGGCCGCCGCCCTGCCCGCCGCCGCCCCCGGCCGCGAGGTCGAGCTGCTTGTGCATCTGATGCAGCCCCAGGTGGACCCGGCCCGGTGCGTGGGCTGCGGCATGTGCGAACACGAGTGTCCGGTTTCCGGCCTTCGGGCCATACGCGTCACCAGCGAAAACGAGTCGCGGTCCGGTCCTGGCCGCATGTTGGCCTGAAAAGGAGGTTTCCCATGGCAAAAGACCATCAAGCCGGGCTGACCCGGCGCGAGATCATGAAGACCCTGGGCGTGAGCGGACTGGCCGTGGCCGGTCTTGGCGCGCTGCCGGCGGCGGCAGCGGCGGCCGAGGAAAAGCCCGAGGCCGGGGGCGCGGCCATGCCCCGGCGGACCCTGGGCAAGACCGGGCTTGAGGTCTCGATCTTGAACCTCGGCGGCATGTTCGACACGGTTAACAACCAGCTGCTCCTCAAGCAGGCCCTGGCCTGGGGCATCAACTTCTGGGACACGGCCGAGGCCTACGGCAACGGCTTGTCCGAGGAAGGCTTTGGCCGGTTTTTCGCCCGCAATCCCGAGGCGCGGGGCCAGATCGTCCTGACCACCAAGCTGACGCCCAAGGGCGGCAACTTCGACGAGCGCCTGGACGCCGCCCTGGCCCGGCTCAAGACCGACCATGTGGAGCTTTTTTACATCCACGCCATCTCGTCCCCGGCCGAGCTCGACGGCCAGCTCAAGGACTGGGCCGCCAAGGTCAAGAGGGCCGGCAAGATCAAGAACTTCGGCTTTAGCACCCACAACAACATGGAAGATTGCCTGCAGGGCGCGGCCGGCCTCGACTGGATCGACGCCTGCATGATTTCCTACAACTTCCGCCTCATGCACGAGGCCAAGATGCGCGAGGCGCTGGCCGCCTGCAAAAAGGCCGGCATCGGCGTGGTGGCCATGAAGACCCAGGGCGGCGGGCCGGTCAAGTCCGACAGCCCGGCCGAACTCGACATGGCCGGCCGGTTCCTGGAGAAGGGCTTCACCGACAAGCAGGCCAAGCTGAGGGCGGTCTGGAACAATCCCGACATCGCCTCCATCTGCTCGCAAATGCCCAACCTCACCATCCTCGGGGCCAACGTGGCCGCCGCCCGGGACCGCACGGCCCTGGCGCGCGAGGATATGCAGTCCCTGCGCCGCTACGCCGAGGCCACCTGCGGCGACTACTGCGCCGGGTGTTCGTCCATCTGCGGCGCGGCCATGGGCGGAGCCGTGCCCGTGGCCGACGTCATGCGGGCCATGATGTACTACCGCGACTACGGCGAGCGGGAGATCGCCCGGGAGCTGTTCGCCAGCCTGCCCGAGAGCGTGCGCGCCGGGTTGGGGTCCATGAATTTCTCCCCGGCCGAGGCGGCTTGTCCGCGCGGCGTGGCCATCGCCGAGGTCGTGCGGGACGCGGCGACGCTTTTGGCCTAGGGGCGTTTCATGCGCGCGTCCTTGGATGCATCGCAGCCTTGTTGGCTGTTGTTCGTGGCCCTGGTTTGGCTGACGTTGGCCTATCCCGTGGCCGGCCGGGCCGATACGGTCACCGACAGCGTGGCCGCCGTGGAGCCGACGTGTCGGGCCGTGGCGGACCGGATATATACCTTAAAAGAGCAGGGCGGAGCGGAACGCCAAAGCAGCGCCCTGCTGCGCGAGACCCTGGCCGGGATGGGTTTTACGGTGACCGGCGATTTGCCGGTTCCGGCCGACCTCGTGTCGGGAGGCGTTTCCAAAACGGCGTTTAAAGCCGAGATGGCGGGCAACGGCCCCGGCCCCACCGTCGTCATCATGCTTGAATACGACGCCTTGGCCAACGGCCACTCTTGCGGCCACAACCTCATCTCCGGCAGCGGGCTTGTGGCCGCCGCCGCCCTGGCTAAGCTCATGCCCGGATTGCCGGGGCGGCTGGTGGTCATGGGCACGCCCGACGAGGAGCGCGGATCAGCCGGCGGCGGCAAGGTGGCGCTTCTGGAAGGCGGCCATTTCGACGGCGCGGACGCGGTCCTCATCACCCACCCGGCCGATCGCTGGAGCCTGGACCAGCGCCTGCTGTCCATGAAACGGGCCACGTTCACCTTCCACGGCAAGGCCTCCCATGCCGCCGCCGCGCCGGAAAAGGGCGTCAACGCCCTCAATGCCGTGGAGCTGACCTTCCACTGCGCCGACATGCTGCGCCAGCACTTGCGCCAGGACGTGCGGTTGCACGGTATCGTGACCACGGGCGGCGACAAGGTGAACGTGGTGCCGGAGTTGGCCCAGGCAGAATTCGCCGTGCGCGCCCTGGACACCGCCACCATGGACGCCGCCTACGCCCGCCTTGGCGACTGCGCCCGGGCCGGGGCGCTGGGCACCGGGGCTTCGCTGGAATTCGTCGTCCCGCGCGTGGCCCTGACCTCGCCGGTGGTCGTGCCGCCGCTTATCGAGGCGACGCGGCGCGGGCTGTTGGCGGCCGGCGTCGAGGCCGGGCAGCTCAAGGATTGGACGGAGTTCGTCTCCTCCGACCTGGGCCGGGTCGGGGACGCCTATCCCACGGTCAATGTGTGGTTCAAGATTGCGCCCGAGGGCACGGCCCTGCACTCCGACGCCATGCGGGAGGCGGCCGGCTCGCCCGAAGGCTGGAAGGCGGCGGTGATGGCCGGCACGGCCGTGGCCCTGACCGCCTACGAGATGTTCACCCATCCCCAGGAAGTCGAGGCCGTCAAACAGGCCTTTGCGGCGGCCCGGGCCAAGGCGGCCGGATCGCCGACGCCCTAGTGTCGAGTTCCTTAAAAAATACGATAGTATTTTAAAAAAAACCAATGGTTTTAGTCCTTTGGCCACAAAACGCCATATGCGCGTTTCGCGGACGCGACACTAGCGGGTCTGACCGCAAGTTCCCGGCCGGGCGGCATTCGTCGGCAGCTGTTGATTCCACGGCAGTACGTCGCCGCGATCGCCGTTTGGCGGCCTGATCGGCCACGTCGTTGCGTGCGTTGTCTTCGGGGAGCAGGGCGTAGCGCGGGGGCTGGTCAGCCTTCGAGCACCACCACGGCGGCGGCGGTGTCGCGGCTGTGGCTGATGCTCACGTGCCAGGAGGTCGCGCCCAGGGTCTCGGCCCTGGCCAGGGCTGGGCCGTGGAGCGTCAGGGTCGGGCGGCCGGCGGCGTCGGAGAGGATCTCCAGGGTATGGAAGGCCACGCCCTGGGCAAAACCCGTGCCCAGGGCCTTGGCGGCGGCTTCCTTGGCGGCGAACAGCCCGGCCGCGCGGGTGAGCGGCATCGGGGGCAGGGCGGCCCGTTCGGCCGGCGTCAGGATGCGGGCCAAGAACCGCTCACTGAAACGGGCCAGGGCGGCCTCGATGCGATCGAGTTCCACCACGTCGATGCCAAGCCCCCGGATCATGGGCGGTTAGTCGGGGAACCCGTTGATGATGGCGCACATGGTGGAAACGGCCTCCACCATGCCGGTCAGCACGGCCCGGGCCACGATGCTGTGGCCGATGGAGTACTCGCTGACGCCCGGCGTGTCCTTGAAAGCATAAATATTGTCGTAGTCCAGGCCGTGGCCGAGGTTGACGCCAAGGCCCTGGCTCTTGGCCAGGGGGATGGCGGCCAGCAGCCGGTCGAGTTCGTTTTGTCGCACGCCCGGCGTGGCCGCGTCGGCAAAGGCCCCGGTGTGCAGCTCCACGAAGGCCGCGCCAACGGCCCTGGAGGCCTCGATCTGGCGCGGGTCGGGATCAATGAACAGGCTTGTGGGAATGCCGGCCTCGGCCAGCCGGGCCACGTAGACGGCCAGGTCGGCTTCGCGGCCGGCCACGCCAAGGCCGCCTTCGGTGGTCAGTTCCTGGCGCTTTTCGGGCACCAGGCAGACCATGTCGGGTTTGCGCTTAAGCGCAATGCCGAGCATTTCCTCGGTGGCGGCCATTTCCAGGTGCAGTCGGGTTTTTATGGTCTCGCGCAGCACATGGACGTCGCGGTCGCCGATGTGGCGGCGGTCCTCGCGCAGGTGCACGATGATGGCGCGCGCGCCGCCGAGTTCGGCCAGGGCGGCGGCGGCCACGGGGTCCGGGCTCTTGGCCAGCCGGGCCTGGCGGATGGTGGCCACATGATCGACGTTGACCGCAAGCAAGGGCATGACGCGCTCCTTAAAGACAGTATCAAGGAATGGTAAGCGTTTTACAAATAGGTGGCAACCGAGCGGAAACAGGGGAAGCGGGCCGCGAATTGTTGACAAAGGTCCGACGAATCCGTAAGTGCGATCAACTTTCTTCGATGACGGGGCCCTGCCGCCACGCGCAGGTATTCTTCAGCCCCGTTCCCCGCCCGCCCTTCGCGCCGGCGGGGGAAACCCTAACAACGAGATATAGTTTATGAATCTTTGTATCGTAGGCACCGGGTACGTTGGTCTGGTGAGCGCCGCCTGTTTTGCCGAGATGGGCAACGACGTCTGCTGCGTGGACGTCAATCCCACCATCGTCGAGAACCTCCGCCAGGGCAAGGTCCACATCTACGAACCGGGACTTGACGAGCTGGTCAAGCGCAACGTGGCCGAAGGCCGCCTGCGCTTCACCACCAAGGTCGCCGAAGGCATGGAGAACGCGCTGTTCGTGTTCATCACCGTCGGCACCCCGCCCCGCGAAGATGGCTCCTGCGACCTTTCGTTCGTCTATCAGGTGGCCCGGGACATCGGCGCCAACATGAAGGACTACAAGATCGTCGTCGACAAATCCACTGTCCCGGTCGGCACCGCCGACGAGGTGCGCAAGCTCATCGGCGAGGAGCTTAAAAAGCGCGGCGAGATCATCGAATTCGACGTGGTGTCCAATCCGGAGTTCCTCAAGGAAGGCGACGCCATCAACGATTTCTTCAAGCCCGACCGCGTGGTCGTCGGCACGGACAACGTCCGCACCGGCGAACTCTTAAAGGCCCTGTACGCTCCCTATGCCCGTAGCCGCGAGAAGGTCATCGTCATGGGCGTGCGCTCGGCCGAAATGACCAAGTACGCCGCCAACTGCATGCTGGCCACCAAGATCTCGTTTATTAACGAAGTGGCCAACATCTGCGAGAAAGTGGGCGCCGACGTGCGCGACGTGCGCATGGGCATCGGTTCCGACCATCGCATCGGCTACCAGTTCATCTACCCGGGCCTGGGCTACGGCGGCTCCTGCTTCCCCAAGGACGTCAAGGCGCTCATCGACACCGCCCGCAAGATCGGCTTCGAGCCGGAACTGCTGGCCGCCGTTGACGAGGTCAACAAGCGCCAGAAGCATGTGCTCAGCAAGCGGATCATGGAATACTTCGCCCCCCAGGGCGGCGTGAAGGGCAAGACGTTGGCCCTGTGGGGTCTGGCGTTTAAGGCCAACACCGACGACGTGCGCGACGCGTCTTCCTTTGAGCTGATCCGCGACCTGACCGACGCCGGCATGCGCGTGGTGGCCTTCGACCCCGTCGCCGGCCCCAACACCCGCGAGCACTTCAAGGGCAACGACCTGCTGACCGTGGTCGACGAGCAGTACGCGGTGCTGGACAAGGCCGACTGCCTGGCCGTGGTCACCGAGTGGAACCAGTTCCGCAACCCGGATTTCAGCCGCATCAAGAAGACGCTCAAGGCCCCGATCATCTTCGACGGCCGCAACCTCTACTCCCCGCAGCTGTTGGCCGACCTCGGCCTGGCCTACTTCTGCATCGGCCGCCCGGCTCCCAAGATGTAGCTGGCGATCGATTCTCGACAATTCCAAGAGGGCGGGCGACCGCCCTCTTTTTTATTGTTCGTGGGCTGCCTGTCAGGTGATAACCATCTCAGCACATTTAGTCCCGGATTCTCGCTGAGAAGTCCGGCGCATCACCGACGGCCTGCGCCTTGGGGTTTATGTAGCTTCGGGCCTTGAGCTCCTCAAACGGAAGGGAGTCGTCCAAGCCTCCGATTTCATAGGCGTAGAGCGGCATGTATCCTGAGAGCAGAATTTTCCAGTTATAACGCAGCCTCCCGCCAAAAGCTCGAAAGTGTCGCACGACATTCGTGGTGCAGTTCGTCGTGAGTGTGTTGTAAAATTCAGGTTTGTCACGCAGGGAATTGATTGTTTTCATGTATTCAAGAAAGAGTTTTCGTGCGTTTTCGGGCGGCATACGGGTGCGATAGAGATATACATCCTCGCGGGGATTCCGATAGTCGGTGCGTAGGCGGATGACATCCCTTTCGTCGGCGGCCACGTATATCTGTTCGTACTGCTTAAAAAATCCTTTTAGAGAAGAATATTCTTCCCCTTGCTCCTTTCGTGTTTCGATGGAGAGACACAGGTAGTCTTGGCCAGCAAAGCCGAAGCTCATCATCACGTGGGCGATGGCGTCCCCCATCCAATAGACGGCGATCAAATCCACGGAGTCCAGCTTGTTGAGGTCGAAGGTCTTGTCATAGTAGCGGGGCTGATACTCGGTTTCGGAACGGTAAACAAAATCGCGGATGTTTCGCACCGTGACCGTGTCGCCGCTGATTTCCGCATAGGGGAGCACTGCCACGTCCTGTTGCCAGTTCCGATCGCCGGAGGGGGCGATGGAGCTCCACCAGAGCGTGAAGAGGCTCCATGCGGCCAGATAGGCGACAAGCGCCACGCCTTTGCGTCGGATGCAGGCGAAGGTCAATACCGTCGCCAGAACAATCGCGGCCGCAAAAATCGTACGGAGCGTCGGATTGTGGATGTCTGACCAGTAGGCGGCCAGAGACGCCCAGGCGGTCATGAAAACAACCGCCATGGCCGCAAGCATCTTCATGAACAGACCGGCGAAACGGGTCATGGGGTCGCCTCGCTGAGTTTCTTTGCGTGTTCCAACATCAATCGCCGCACCTCGCGGATGGCAGAGGACGCTTGCGTGTCCCCTGGCCGAACCGGACGATCCGCTCGGACTGCGCTGCGCTCAAAGGCAACGTGACCGGAACTCTGCCAATTCTCCCGATGTATTCCAAGGCTAGTTCCGTTCCGCAGCGGGCCGTGGACATGACACGACCCCTGTGGCGCACTGCCCACAATCAGGCCAGACGCGCCGTTGGCGTACTCGAAACACTGTAGCGGCGCGTCCGTGCCGTCCCAGACGGCCAGCCACTTCGTCCCCTGTGGGTGTACGACGACTGCGCCGCCAGCCTTGAGGAGTTCAAGGGATTTAGGGCTGTTTCTACCACGCCGCTGTTCGCCACGTCCACCCGTTGTGACCAAACCCGAGGGAGCAGAAACGTGCAATCTGGGCTCAAGAAACGTGTCGAGCCGTTTGCCGCAACGTCCTGGACACGCGCCAAGGGCCGGCTGACTGGCGCGGGGCGGTCGCCAGGGCGTGACGAATGCGAGCGAACCCTTTCGGGCCAACCCATTGCCGTCAACACGCGCGTGACAAAAGAGAAGATACGTAGGGATTGGAGCGGGACAGGAAGACGGGCAAACCGTCGGCGCGGCGATGCCCCGGCGGCGGCGACGCCCCGGGCTAGCGTCGCGTCCCTTAAAAAATACGATAGTATTTTTTAATAAAAATTAATGGTTTTAGTATGTTGGCTGCAAAACGCCATGAGCGCTTTTCGCGGACGCGACACTAGCGCTCGCCGGCCAGGGCGCGGCGGCGGCAGGTGCGCAGCATCAGCTCTTGGAGGATCACCCGTTCGTACTCTTGCGAATGATCGGCTTCGGGATTTTCCTCTTCCACGAGCATACGCTCAATGTACTGGGTCTCTTCCCAGAAATCGAGCAACTCGTCGTCGCCAAGGTGCTTGATCTGGTCTTCAAGGGGAAACTGGTCGGCATCGGGGAAAAATTGGCCCATGGGGACGGGACTCCTTAAACGGGGGCGGGTGACGGCGTTTTGCCATTAAACGGACGAGGCTCTTTTGGCAACCCCTTCATGACGTCGTTTCCGTGACGTCCTCGGCCGGCTGCCCGGGCAGGGCGCAGGGGGCGACGCCTTCGGACAGGACAACGGCCTCGGCCTCGGTCATGCACAGTTGGCCGTTGAGCACGGCCCCGTCCTCGATGACCACCGACGGGGTCTGGATGTTGCCGGTCAGCTTGGCCGTCTTGTTGAGGATGACGCGTCGGCTGGCCGTGACGTCGCCGCGCACGCTGCCGCTGGCGATGAGTTCGCCCACGCTGATGCGGCCTTCGACCAGCCCTTCCTCGCCGAGCACCAGCACGCCGTCGGAAATGATGTCGCCGATGACGCCGCCGTCGATGCGCACGACGCCCTGGAAGTTGAATTGGCCATGATACTGGGTTCCGGCCCCGAGAAAGGCGGTGATGGCGTCCAGGCGGGGCTTTTTCTTCGACGAAAATCCGAACATGGGTCTGGGTCCTTGGCTGGCGCGGGCGGCGTTAGTAGTGCGGATTGGTCTGGCGCTGCAGTTCGATGTTGATCTGGATGAGGCGGGCGTTGATGCGCTGGATGCGGTCGAGGTTGTCGCTCAAGTTCTCGGACAGGGTCCGCTTTTCCTGTTCCAGTCGGTAACGCTCGATTTCCAGGGGATTGGCCCCTGGACCGGGTTCAAGCGCGTCGTACTGCGGCATGGCCGGGGGCGTGCTCTTGGTCTTCTTGCAGCCGGGCGCGACGGCCAGAGCCAGGACCAGGCAGGCCAGGGTCAGGACTCGTCGGTTCATGTGGCGTCCTTTTTTATAAATCCTATCAGAAAACCGTCCGCCTGTCCCGTGTAAATGCCCGTGGCCAAGGCGGCGGGCCGTCCGGGGACGGTCGGGGCGGCCCGAGGCGAGACCCGCCCCGAACCGCCTTCTGGGGCATGGAACGGCCTAGTCCGCGCCCGCGCTGGCGGCGGCCTGGACCGGATCGCCGGACCCGGCCACGATGCGCACCTCCCGCTGGGGGAAGGGGATGTCGATGCCGACTTCGCGGAAACGCCGGTCGATGGCGAAGCGGATGTCGGAGGTCGTACCCACGGCGGCATTGACGTTGTCCACCCAGAACAACAGCTTGAAGTCCAGGGAGCTCTCGCCGAAGTTGGTGAACTGCACCGACGGGGCGGGAGTCTTTAGAACATGCTCATGGCCGGTCACGGCATCGAGAAGGATTTGGCGCACCTTCTCGGTGTTGGAGCCGTAGGCCACGCCGATGGTGATCTCCCGGCGCACCGTGGGGTCGCGGTGGGTCCAGTTGACGAGCTTGCCGCTGATGAGGTCGGAGTTGGGCACAAACAGCGTGGCGTTGTCGAAGGTCTGGACCACGGTGTTGCGGATGTTGACCTTGCGCACCTGGCCCCAGATGGCGTCGATCTGGATGGTGTCGCCGGCCTGGATGGAGCGGCCAAAGAGCAGGATCAGCCCGGCCACGAAGTTGTTGACGATGTTTTGCAGGCCAAAGCCGATGCCGACGGACAAGCCGCCGGCGACCACCGCCAGGCTGGTGAAGGAAAAGCCGAGCAGGAACAGCGAAATGAGGATGTACACGCCCCACAGCACATAGAGCGAAGTGGTCTCCAGCACGTCACGCACGCCCGGATCAATGCCCGGGCGCAGGCGCGGCAGATCCATGATGAAGGAGCGCACGGCGAACAGCGTCGAGCGGGTGACGAAAAAGCCGGTGAGAATGAGCGCCAGCCGGCCAAGGGTGACCGAGACCGTGCCGATGGTCACGGTGAACCCCACGGCTTCCATGAACAGTTCCTGGCCGCCCAGTTCGGTGGAGAACCAGTAGAGGACGAGCAGGAACAGCGACAGGAAAATCAGCGGAAACCCCAGGCCCGAAACCATGGCCCGGGTCAGCGCCGAAGCGCCTTCCTGGCCGGCCCGGGCCTGCCAGGCGGTGACGATGCGCGACAGCCCGGCCCCGATCTGCACGGCGGCCAGGAGCAAAAACCAGCCGGCTATGACCAGCACCGACAAGTGCTGCCAGCCCAGGGCGGCCATGACGGCCAAGCCCATGGTCAAGGGCGGCGTGGCCCGGCAAAAGAGTTTGAGCGGCCCGGCGTAGCGGCGCAGGAACCGGCTCGTGGCCAGCAGGAAAACCAGCAGCAGCCCGATCCACAGGGTGGTCAGAGCCGGCTCGGGGATGTCGGCGATCTGGAGCAGCAGCCCCAGGGAGAACATGGCCCACAGGCCGCGCAGGGGATTGCCAGCTCCGGGCGTGGCCGCGCCCGAGGCCTCGGCCAGGTAGCGCGAGAACACGGCTAATCCGGCAGCGAGCAGGATCTCGGCCAGGATGTTGCCGACCTCCTGAAGCAGCAGCGGCGCGCCGGCCGCCGCCCAGTGCAGGATGAGGCCGGAGCCGGCCAGCAGGCAGACCAGACGCAGTTTGGCCGGCGCGTACAACCCGGCAAAGCGGCGGCGCAACCGGGATACGACGATGAAGGACACCACCGCCAGCACCGCCAGGGCCACGCCGGCCCGGATGCCCACGGCCTGGGCCCGGGCCGCGTCGCCCCCGCGCGTCAGGGAGCGCAGCATGGAGCCGTTGGATTTGGCCCAGTGCTGGAAACGGGTTTCCAGATCGTTCCAGGCCTTATGGGAGAACAGTTCGTTCGAGGCCGTGAAATAGTAGGTTTTCCAGGCCTTGGGGATTTTTTGGCGCAGGGCTTCCTCGGCCTTGTCCAGGGCGGCCAGCAGCTCGCGGGCCGGGGCGAGCTCCTTTTCCAGAGTGGAGCGCACGCCGGTGAGCGAAGCGCGCACGCCTTTGACGTAGCGCAGGTAGTAGCCGATGGCCTCGGCAATGGGCGGTTCGGGATCGTCCTCCAGGCGCTTGGCGAACTCTTCCTTGAGGGAATCCAGCCGGGCGGCGATCTTGTCGAGTTCGTCGCGGCTTTCCTGGGACGGCGCGATGAGCGTCTCCACGGCCCGGCGCAGGCGGGCGAAATCCCCCAGCACGGCCCGCAGCTCCCAAGGGTTGCCGCCGGACAGGCTGATGATGAGCCCCAGCTCGTCGAGCTTGCCTTCCAGGGCCGAGAGCTCGGAGCGGAACTTGCGCACGTTTTTGGGGAGCAGCTCCTCCATGGACTTGAACCGGGCCGCCTGCTGCACCACCGATTCCTGATGGATGGACAAGAGCACCTGCCAGTCCTTGGGCGCGTCGGCTTCGGATTCGGCTTTGTCGCCCCCCTTGTCCGAGGCCTTGGCGGCCGGTTGCTTGTCGGCGGGCTTGGAAGCAGGCTTGTCGGCCTCCTTGGGCGCGGGCTTGTCCGGGGCTTTTTCAGCCGGTTTATCGGCGGTTTTGTCGGTCGTTTTGGCCGTTTCCTTGCCGGCGTCGGCGGTGGGTGGCTGCGGCGCCTTGGGCGCGTCGGCCTTGGGCTCGGGGGCGGCGGGAGCAGCCGGCGTTTTGGCTGGTTCGGCCTTGGCGGCGGCCGGGGCCGCGTCCTGGGCGGGCAGGGCTCCCGGCAGGGCGGCCAGGAGCATCAGGGACAGGCTGAGCAAGGCAAGCGCACGGAAAGAACGCATGAGGGCTCTCCGGGGCGTCCGGCAAAACGGACGGGGGGTTGGCGAAGCCGGGGTGTCGAGTGGACCGGCCGGGACGGAGCCGGAGGCCTGGAACGGAACAAACCTGCGGGGGCGCACCGAAGCGTCGGGCGGGTTTGGGAAGGCGGCCGCCGCGTCATGGTATCGCGTGACGGCCGCCGGGCGGCTTACGGACATGGGAATCAGGACTTGCGCTTCTCCATGGGCGTGTAGGCGTGGCGCTTGCGGCCCATGTAGACTTGGCGCGGCCGGTGAATGCGCTGGTCCGGGGAGTGGGTCTCCTCGTTCCAGTGGGCGATCCAGCCGGGCATGTTGCCGATGGCGGTGATGACCGGGAACATGCGGGGCGGGATGTTGATGGCCCGCAGCAGGAGGCTGGCGTAGAAGTTGGTGTTGGGGAAGAGCTGGCGCGAGGCGAAATACTCGTCGGCCAGGGCCCGTTCCTCGATCTCCAGGGCGATGTCGTGGAAGGCGTCGCGCTTGGCGTAGCCGTTTTTCACGAGATTTTGGTAGGTGCGCTTGATGATGCGGGCGCGCGGGTCTTCCACGTGGAACAGCCGCTGGCCAAAGCCCATGAGGCGTCCGGCGCTGGTCTTGGAGGCCTCGAAGATGCGCTCCACGGTGGTGCGGCCGGCCACCACGTCCTCGAACATGGTCAGCGCCGCCGAGCTGGCTCCGCCGTGCTGGCGGCCCCACAGGGCGCAGATGCCCGAGGACACGCTGGCGAACA
>ALAO01000023.1 GCA_000307955.1 Solidesulfovibrio magneticus str. Maddingley MBC34
GGACCCCCCATATGGGGAAAAGGGTTAAATGGGGGTCGGCGGGGGAAGTCAGAGGCTGCAGCGGCGCTGGCTGGACAGGCGATAGAGGCGAGGCTAGATACGGGCCATGGGCATCCGCGCGCTTATCGTTGACGACGAAAAACCGGCTCGCGACGAGCTGGCCTATCTGCTCGGCGAACACCCCGACGTCGAGGCCGCCCAGGCCGACGGGGCCGACGCCGCCCTGGCCGCCATGGCCGTCTCTCGTCCCGATCTCGTTTTCCTCGACATCCGCATGCCCGGCCGCGACGGCTTCGACGTCCTGGCCGAAGCGGCCAGCCTGCCCCATGTGCCGCTGTTCGTCTTCGTCACCGCCTTCGACCAATACGCCGTGGCCGCCTTCGAGCAAAACGCCTTGGACTATCTCTTAAAGCCCGTGGCCGCCGATCGCCTGGCCGTGAGCCTGGACAGGGTGCGCCGCCGGCTGGCCGAGGGCCGCCCCGACCTCACCGACGCCCTGGGCTCGCTTCTGGCCGGTCTTGGCCGGGCCGGCGGCGGACTGGCCCGGGTGGCCGTGCTGCGCCACGGCCGCATTGCGCTGCTGCCCGCCGCCGAGGTGGTGCTCATCGAGGCCGACGACCGCGACGTGGGCGTGCTCACCGACCAGGGCCGCTTCCCCTGCCATGGCTTCCCCACCCTGACCCGGGCCGAGGAGCGTCTGGTCGGCCAGCCCTTTTTCCGGGCCAACCGGGCCGTGCTGGTCAACCTCGAGCGCATCGCCGAACTCTCGCCCTGGGTCGGCGGCAAATACCTGCTGGTCATGAACGACCCGGCCCGCACCGAAGTGACGGTCAGCCGCAACCGGGTGCGCGACTTCAAGGAACGTCTGGGACTCTGACGGAGGCCCCATGAACCTCGACATCCTCACCCCCGAAGTCCCGGGGCTTTTCGTCCACCTCTCCCAGCGCTTCGGCCTGCTTTTGGCCGGCGGCTTCGCCATCATGACCATGGCTCCCTTCGAACGCATGGGCCTGGGGCAAAAGCGCCCGGCCTGGGCCACCGCGGCCGTCACCGTGCTTTTTGGCGTCTTCGGCATCCTGGGCACCTACACCGGCAACGCCGTGTTCCACTCCTACGCCAACCTGCGGGCCATGGGCGTCATCACGGCCGGGCTTTTCGGCGGCCCGGTGGTCGGCATCGGAGCCGGGCTCATCGCCGGCGGCCACCGCTACCTCATCGACGTGGGAGGGTTCAGCGCCCTGCCCTGCGCCCTGGCCACCTTTCTTGAAGGCGCGGCGGCCGGGCTCATCGCCCGGCGCTTTCCGGGCCAGTCCCTGGACTGGGGCTGGGCCATGGCCCTGGGACTGGTGGGCGAGACCGTCCACATGGGGTTGGTCCTGGCCCTGTCGCGGCCCTTTGACGAGGCCGTGGAACTGGTGAAGGTCATCGGCGCGCCGATGATCGTCATAAACGCCATGGGCGCGGCCATCTTCACCCGGGCGCTGAAGCTCCAGCGCAGCCTGCGCGAACACCAGGACTCCACCGAGGCCCGGCGCATCCTGTCCATCGCCAGCCAGACCGTGCCCCACCTGCGCGACGGCCTGACTCCGGAATCGGCCCAGGCCACGGCCGCCATAATCCGCCAGGAAACCGGCGTCGCCGCCGTGGCCATCACCGGCGACAGCACCATCCTGGCCCATGTCGGGGCCGGCCAGGACCACCACCTGGCCGGCGAACCCTGGCGCACCCGGGCCACCCGCCTGTCCTACGAATCCGGCGCGGCCCTTTTTTTGCGCGACCAGGAAAGCATCGGCTGCGCCCTGCCCGATTGTCCGCTGCGCGAAGCCATCATCGTGCCCCTGCGCAAGGGCGCGGCCATACGCGGTTGCCTGAAAATCTACGGCACCAAAGAGCGCCCCCTGGACCAGCCTCTGTTCGAGCTGGCCAAGGGCCTGGCCGCTCTCTTTTCCACCCAGCTCGAACTGGAAGACATCGGCATCAAGAACCAGCTCCTGGCCCATGCCGAGATCAGTCGCCTCCAGGCCCAGATCAACCCGCATTTCCTGTTTAATTCCCTCAACACCATTGCCTCGTTTTGTCGCACCGCCCCGGGCCAGGCCCGGGAACTGCTGCTCGACCTCGCCCGCTACATGCGCCGCAACCTCGACAGCTCCCGGGGGCTGATCCGCCTGTCCGAGGAGATGGAGCAGGTGCGCTCCTATCTCGCCATCGAGCAGGCCCGCTTCGGCGACCGCATCGTTTCGGCCATCGACCTCGAACCCGGCTGCGAGGACTGGCTGTTGCCGCCGCTTTTGATCCAGCCCCTGGTGGAAAACAGCGTGCGCCACGGCTTGCAGGGCCGGCCCGAAGGCGGCCGGGTGACCGTTTCGGCTCGCCGCCGGGACGGGCATCTGTGGGTGGAAGTGGCCGACGAGGGCCTGGGAATGTCGCCCGAGACCCGTGCGCGCATCCTCTCGCCCGACGCCGCCGGGTCGCTCACCGAAGGCGTTGGCGCGCGCAACACCAACCAGCGGCTGGTGCAGCTCTTCGGCCACGATTACGCCCTGCGCATCGAAAGCGCTCCGGGTGAGGGCACGCGCATCGTCTTTCGGGCTCCGCCGGCCGCGCCGCCCAGGCTCGTCCAGGACGCCCGGGATGTCGCCGGGCTGGCCGGGCCGACGCCGCCCCGGCCAGCGCCCCCGGCCGACCTGTCCGTCGCCCCGTAAAACCGCCCTTTCGCCCCCGACAATCGCCCTTTGGCGCGCGGCGTCTTGTTGTCGCCGGCCCGGGATGCCATCCCAAAGCCGAACATCGGCAACGGCCCGCCCGATCCCCGGGCGGCCCCAACACGGGAGGCTGGCATGAACGCCATGACCCTGGTCTTCGCCGCCCTGTGCGTCTTCGCCATCGGCTACCGCTTCTACGGGCTGTTTTTCACCCGCAAGGTGCTCGGAGCCAAGATCGACCGGATCACCCCGGCGATCAAAATGGCGGACGGACATGACTACGTAAAGACCAACAAGTACGTCCTTTTCGGCCACCACTTCGCGGCCATCGCCGCAGCCGGCCCCCTGCTTGGGCCGGTGCTCTCGGCCCAGTTCGGCTACCTGCCGGGCACGCTGTGGATTCTCATCGGCTGCGTCCTGGCCGGCTGCGTCCACGACACCGTGGTGCTTTTCGCCTCGGTGCGCCACAAGGGCCGCTCCCTGGCCTACATCGCCACCCAGGAAATCGGCAAGGGCACCGGCTCCGTGGCCGGTTTCGCCGTGCTGTTCATCCTCGTCCTGACCCTGGCCGGCCTGTCGATTGCCGTGGTCAACGCCATGCACGACAGCGCCTGGGGCACCTTCACCGTCTTCGCCACCATCCCCATCGCGCTCATCATGGGCGTCTACCTCCATAAGTGGCGCGACGGCGACGTGCTGGGTGCCTCCATCATCGGCGTGGGCCTACTGTTCGTGGCCATCCTGATCGGCCCCTACGTGGCCGCGAGCCCCACCTGGGGCCCGCTGTTCAACATGCCCCGGCCGGCCATCGCGATAACCATCCCCATCTACGGCTTCGTGGCCTCGGTGCTGCCGGTCTGGCTGCTCCTGTGCCCGCGCGACTATCTTTCGACCTATTTGAAGATCGGCACCATCGCCATGCTGGCCATTGGCATCTTCTACGTCCGGCCCGATCTGCAGATGCCAGCCCTGACCAAGTTCACCCATGGCGGCGGCCCCATCATCCCGGGCGCGGTCTTCCCGTTCCTGTTCATCACCATCGCCTGCGGCGCGCTGTCCGGTTTCCACGCCATCATCGGCACCGGCACCACGCCCAAGATGCTCGATAACGAAAACAACCTGCTCTTCGTCGGCTTCGGGGCCATGCTCATGGAAGGCTTCGTGGCCATCATGGCCCTGATCGCCGCCTGCGTGCTGGTGCCGGCCGACTACTTCGCGATAAACACCAAGCCCGAGGTGTTCGCCACGCTGGGCATGGCCACCGTCGATCTGGCCCAGCTCTCCCAGGCCGTGGGCGAAAACATCACCGGCCGCCCCGGCGGCGCGGTGTCCCTGGCCGTGGGCATGGCCCACATCTTCTCGTCGATTCCCGTCATGAACCACCTGATGGACTACTGGTACCACTTCGCCATCATGTTCGAGGCCGTGTTCATCCTCACGGCCGTGGACACGGGCACCCGCGTGGGCCGGTTCTTCCTCCAGGAAATGATCGGCCAGGTGATCCCCAAGTTCCAGGAAAAGCACTGGATGCCGGGCATCCTGTCCACCTCGGCCATCTTCACCTTCATGTGGGGCTATCTCGTCTACACCGGCGACATCTCCACCATCTGGCCGCTTTTCGGCATGTCCAACCAGCTGCTGGCCGCCGTGGGCCTGCTCATCGGCACCACCATGATCATCCGCATGGGCAAGGCGCGCTATGCCTGGATGACGGCCGTGCCGGGCCTGTCCATGGTGGTCATCACCATGTGGGCCGGTTATCTCCAGATCATGAACAACTACATCCCCAAGGGGCTGTATCTGCTGGCGACCCTGGCCGTCATCGTGGTCGTGCTCATGGCCATCGTCATTGTGGGCACCATGCGGCGCTGGATGGAGCTCCTGAGCATCAAGAAGACCGTGGTCGATCCCTACGGCGATCCGGTCCTCGAAGTGGTTCCCGAATAGCGTCGGGATGTCCTCAAACGAAGCGGCCGGGGCATGGCAGTGCCCCGGCCGCTTTGTTTGGCCCAACATCTGGCTGACGCCGATTCCGCCGCCCGCGTGGCATCAAGGCAAGACGCCGCGCCGCGCGTCAGGGACAGGCTGCTCCAACATGACGGACATCGGGTTGGAGTTCGGGTGTTACTCCGCCGGGCTCCAGCCGAACAGTCCGCCCAGATACTCCAGCAGTTTGGCCTTGCGGATGGGTTTGGTCAAAAAGGCGTCGCAACCGGCCGCTCGGCCCTTGCTCTCGAATTCGTACAGGGCATGGGCGGTCAAAAGCGCCACCGGCGTGCGGCTGCCGCCCCGACCGGCTTCCAGCCGGCGGATGCTGCTCGTGGCCTCCAGCCCGTCCATGACCGGCATCTCCACGTCCATGAGCACCGCATCGAAGGGTTCCCGCGCCTCGGTGATCGCAGCCACGGCGTCATAACCGTTTCGCGCCCACACAAGCTCCACCGGCTCGTTCTCCAAAAAGAGCTCAATGAGTTCCCGGTTGGATTCGGAATCCTCGGCCAGCAACACGCGCCATTTCTTGTCGGTTGCATGATGCCCCATCGCCGTCTCCCGACGCGCCGGGCTGGATGGTCCTGAA
>ALAO01000024.1 GCA_000307955.1 Solidesulfovibrio magneticus str. Maddingley MBC34
GGCCGCCGGAGGCATCTTCCTCTTCCTCTTCTGTCTCTCCCTAAAAAAAACGTTGCAGCCACAGTTCCAGCATGACCAGGGCGAACAGGCGTTTGCCGTGGTCGGCCTGGCCGGCGGCGTGGGCCGTGAGCAGCGCTTCCACAGCTTCGGGGCGGGCGATTTCCCGGCAGACCTTGCCGCCGATGAGCAGATCGTGGGCAAAGGCCTTTAGCGGCCCCCGGAACCAGCCGGCCACGGGCAGGCCGAAGCCGCGCTTGGACTGGTTGGCGATGCCCGGCGGCAACAGGTCGGCGAAGGCCCGGCGCAGCAGGTATTTGCCGGTCAGGCCCTTGAGCTTGAGCTTGGTCGGCAGATGGGCGGCGAACAGGGCCAGTTCGCTGTCGAGCAGCGGCGAGCGGCCTTCCAGGCCGCTCGCCATGGCCATACGGTCGGCTTTGACCAGCAGATCGCCGGGCAGGTAGATATTGGCGTCGGCGAAAAGCGAGGCGTCCAGCGGCGCATCAGCCTTGGACGCGGCGGCGGTGTAAATGTAGAGGGCCACGGAATCGGCCGGGCCGGCGGCCCTGGCGAATTCCGGGCGCAACAGGGCCAGCCGGTCGGCCGGGGAGAAATAGGAGCCCCAGCGCACGAGGCTGGCGGCGCGGGGGATGGCCGTGGCCTGGGCCAGGCGCTGGATGCCGGCGCGCCAGTCGGCTTCCACGGGCACGTCGCCCTTGGCCGGCAGCAGCCCGGCCAGCCAGGGGACCAGCCGGCGGGTGACGATGTGGGGCAGCTTGGCGTAGGCGTCGGCCAGGGGGTCGAGCCAGTAGCGCTGGTAGCCGGCGAACATTTCGTCGCCGCCGTCGCCGTTTAGGGCCACGGTGACATGCTCCCGCGTGAGGCGACAGAGATGCCAGGAGGCCAGGGCCGAGGGATCGGCAAAGGGCATGTCCGTGGCCGCGACCACGGCTTCCATGGCCTGACGCGCCTCGTCGAAGCCGACTACGAATTCGGTGTGGCGCGTGGCGAAACGCTCGGCCACGGCCCGGGCCTTGGGCGTCTCGCTGAAGGCTTCCTCGGCGAAACCGATGGAAAAGGTGCGCACGGGCTGGTCGGTCAGGCCGGCCATGACGGCGGTGACGATGGCCGAGTCCACGCCGCCGGACAGATGCGCCCCGAGCGGCACGTCGGCGACCAGCCGCAGCCGTACTGCCTCGGTGACGCGGCTGCGCAGCTCGGCGGCCAGGTCGTCCACGGAACCGGCGAGCTTGGGCTGGTAGTCCAGGCGGAAAAACCGCTCGATGTGCGGCCGAGCGCCCCGCCACAGCAGGGTATGGCCAGCCGGCAGGCTGGCCAGGCCGACAAAGCCGCTGGAGGGTTCGGGCACGTGCTGCAGGGTCAGGTAGTGGGCCACGGCCTCGGGGTCGAGGCGGCGGGCCACAGCGGGATGGGCCAGCACGGCCTTGGGTTCCGAGCCGAAAGCCAGGCCGCCGGGCACGGCGGCGTAATAGAGCGGCTTTTTGCCGAAAGGATCGCGGGCCAGGAACAGTTCCCGGCGCGGGGCGTCCCAGATGGCCAGGGCGAACATGCCGCGAAGCTTGGCGGCGCAGGCCGGGCCGAGCTCTTCGTACAGGTGGACGATGACTTCGGTGTCGCTGCGGCTATGAAACACGTGGCCATTGGCTTCGAGTTCCCGGCGCAGTTCCTGGAAATTGTAGATCTCGCCGTTAAAGACGATGGCGAGCGTTCGGTCTTCGTTGAAAAGCGGCTGGTCGCCGGTGACGAGGTCGATGATGGCCAGCCGGCGATGGGCCAGACCCGCGCCGCCGCCCTGGGCAAAGGCGTCGAGATGGATGCCCTCCCCGTCCGGCCCGCGATGGGCCAGGGTCCCGTTCATGGCCGCAAGCACCTGGCCAAGGGTCTCGGGGCCGCCCTGATTGGTGAGAAAACCGCTAATGCCGCACATGGTTGCGCCCCCTCCTTGGCCTCATTCCAACGCCTTGCCGCAAGCGAAACCGGACTGGAACGGTCTCTGCCGCGCTTTGTCGCCCGCCCCCATGACCGACGTCATGTTCCGGCGGCATCCGGCGCGCACAGCGCGGCATAGCGCTCGGCCACCGACCGCCAGGAATATTCCCGGCACACGCGCTCCCGGCCGGCCGCGCCCATTCGCCGGCGCAGGGCCACGTCGGACAGACAGCGCGCCAAGGCCCCGGCCAGGGCGTCGGGGTCGTCGGGCGGCACGAGCAGGCCCGTTTCGCCGTCGATCACCACTTCCTCGTTGCCGGAAATGCGCGTGGCGACCACGGGCAGCCCCGAGGCCATGGCCTCCAGCACGGCGTTGGGCATGCCCTCGTCGCGCGAGGGAAAAACGAACAGATCGGCCCGGCGCAGCAGCTCCGGCATGGCCTCGCGCCCTGCCCAGCCGGCGAAACGCAGGCGCGCCGACACGCCCAGGGCCGCCGCCTGCTCGGTAAGCGCACCGCGAAGCGGGCCGTCGCCGACAATGGTCAGCTCGTACTCGGCCTCGGCCGGCAGCTTGGCCAGAGCCGCAAGCAGCACGTCCAGGCCCTTTTGATGGACCACCCTGCCGACGAACACCAGCCGGACCGGGCCACTCTCCTCCCGGCTCTCGGCCGGCGTGAAGCGCGCCGTGTCCACGCCGTTGGGGATCATGCGGATGGGCGTTTGGCCGGCGCTTTGCCGGGCCAGGGCGGCCAAGCCCTGGCTGTTGGCCACCACATGGGCGGCTGCGCGCCACAGAAAGCGGATAACAGGCCCGGTGACCTTGTGGTAGCCGGCCAGATCGTAGGGCTGAAAACCCGGCACGTCGCCGCCGCGCAGCGACACGATGTACGGCACGCCGCAAAGCTGCTGCAAAAGCCAGGCGGCCGGGCCGCAAGGGATGCCGAAAAAGGCGATGCAGGCGTTAGCCCGAAAATCCCGTTGCATGGCCGGCAAGGCCACCCCGGCGCTCGCCAGAAAAGTCAGCATCTCCAACGGCGAACAATGATCGGCGTGCCGCCGCACGGCCGGCAGCCGCACCAGCTCGTAGCCGTCCACCACCTGCCGCCGAGGCAACCCGCCAAACGCCGCCGTGACCACCCGTACCCGATGCCCCAAACCGGCCAGCTCCCGGGCCATGTTGGCCGTGGCGTTGCCCGCCCCGCCGCCTATGGGCGGATATTCGTAGTTGAGGAGTAAGAAAGAAAACCTGCGAGAGGGAAACCCTTTTTGGAAAAAAGGGTTTCCCTCTCGCGCTCTCCCTTCCCCAAAACTTTCAACGGGGTGGAGACCGTTCACAGGCGGTTTCATCGGGCTACCCCGTATGGGGGGGTCCGGGGGGCCTGCGGCCCCCCGGCGGAGGGGGCCAGGGGAGGCAGCGCCTCCCCTGGCCGCCGGAGGCAGCACAGCGTTGCCGTCACAATACTGAGCACGGCCGGGTCGCGGTCGGCGAAATCGGGGTGCAGCCGGTCGGCCACGGCGGCGAAGGCGTCCTCGTCGCGGGCGTAGTCGAGCACCGAGACGTCGAAGCCGGCCCGGGCCAGGGCGGCGGCGTGGTCGTCGTAGCGCCAGCGCGGCAGATCGCCGGGATTGAGGAACCAGTTCCAGACCTTTTGGGAGAAAAGGAGAAAATGGAAGGGATATTTGAAAAAGTGGTCCCGGTAATCGACCCGGTGGAGCATGACGCCGCCCGGGGCCAGGATGCGGGCGAGTTCGGCGCAAAGGGCCGGCAGATCCTGGACATGCTCCAGGACCGAATTGGAAAGCACCACGTCCACGGAGGCGTCGGGGATGCCGGCCAGGGTGTCGGTACGGAGCACGGTATGGAATTTCACCTTGGGATGGGCCAGGACTTGCTGTTGCAGGTGCTTGGCATCCAGGCCCACGTCGTGGCGGGCGTAGGGTTCCTGGCAGACCACCGAGGCCGCGCCCAGGCCGGCCAGGGCGTAGCCCACGCCGTTGGTCGCGCCGCAGCCGATCTCGACCACACGCTTGCCCGGCACGGCCAGGCCCAGCCGAGCCAAGTCCTCGACGTAAGCCAGGGCCACGGCCTGCGGGTCGGTGACGCCCTGATTCACGCGGTAATAGGGCAGACGCGGCCCCCAAGTGGCCAGACGCTTTTCCGTGAAGAAAAACCGGCGCATGACGCGCAGGGTCACGTATTCGAAGCTGTCATAACGCAAGGCGGCCTCCTCCCAGGTCCATGTGGCGCAACACCCAAAGATTCCAGAGAAAGAGCCGGTGATCGGCCCGGCCGGCCCGGTGGGCGGCAAGACGCTGCTCGATGGCGGCGGCGGACAGTGACGCTTCCACGGGCGCGCTCACGCCCATGGGCAGCCGCCCGTCGGCCAACCAGCGGCCGATGGGCACGCCGAAGCCCTGCTTCTTGCGGTAGATGATCTCCCGGGGCAGGACCGTCTCCAGGGCCTTTTTGAGGATGTATTTGGTGGTCCCCCGGCGGAACTTGAGGCCGGCCGGCAGGGCGCGGACGTAATCCACCAGTTCGATGTCCAGAAACGGCGCTCGGGCCTCCAGGGAGAACATCATGCCGGCCCGGTCGGTTTTGACCAGGATGTCGTCCTGAAGATACAGGCGCGTGTAAAATTCCAACGTCCTATCCACGAGGTTGGTCGAGGAGCAGGCGTCATAGACCTCGATGGCCTCGCTATAGACGTCCTCGACGTCGATGGGGCCGCCGAAAAGCTCGGCCAGACCGTCCGGGCCAAGGGGGCCGAGCCAGACCGGATTCCAGAGTTTGGGCGGCTGGACCAGGCCGCCGAGGAACCGGTTGAGCTTGAACGTCAGGGCCATGTAGCCGTGGGCCACGGGCAGACGCGCGGCCAAAAGCGCCAGGGCGGCATGGACCGGACGCGGGACCACGGCGCTGAAGGCCTTGGCGGCGGCCAGGGCGCGGAAAGGGTCGTAGCCGGCGAACAGTTCGTCGGCCCCGTCGCCGCCCAGGGCCACGGTGACATGCTGACGCGTCTCGCGGCACAACAGGGCCGTGGGAATCAGCGACACGTCGCCCATGGGCTCGTCCAGGCGGCCGACGATCTCGGGCATGAGCGAAAGCGCGGCGTCCAGGGTCAGCCGGGCCTCGTGGCGGGCCACGCCGATGGCCTCGGCCGCCTGCCGGCTCTTGGCCGATTCGTCGAAAGCCGGATCGTCAAAGCCGATGGAAAAGGCGCGCACGTCTGGAGCATGGCGGGCGGCCAGGGCGGTGATGGCCGAGGAATCCACGCCGCCGGAGAGAAAGATGCCGAGCGGCACGTCGGCCATGAGCCGGCGGGCCACGGCGGCGTCCAGGAGTTCGAGAACGCGCCCGGCCACCGTTGCCTCGGGGGCGGCGGCCAGGGCCGGGTCGGGCTCGACCCGGAAGGTCCACCAGCGCCGGGGCTCCGGGCGCGGGTCGGCGGCGTCCAGAAGCAGGTTGCAGCCGCCGGGGAGCTTGTGCGTGCCGGCGTAGAGGGCGTTTGGCCCGGGGATGAAGCCGTAGGCGAAATATTTTTGCAGGCTTCGCCGGGAAATGGCCCGGTCGGCCAGGGCCGGGTGGGCCATAAGGCTCCCCAGCTCCGAGGAAAAGGCGAAAAAGCCGGGCCTTACGGCATAGAAAAAGGGCTTTTTGCCGAACCGGTCCCGGGAGCAGAAAAGCGTTCCCCGGTCCAGGTCGTAAAGGACAAAGGCCCACATGCCGTTTAGGCGCTGGGGCAGCCCTTCTCCCCACTCCCGCCAACCGTGGAGCAGGATCTCGGTGTCGCTGTGGTCGGAAACGAAGCGGTGGCCCCGGCCGGCCAGCTCCCGGCGCAGCTCCAGGTGATTGTAGATCTCGCCGTTGTAGGTGACCACCAGCCGCCCGTCGGCGGTGGCCATGGGCTGGGCCCCGCCTTCGAGGTCAATGATGGCCAGGCGGCGATGGGCCAGATGGACGGCCCGGGGCTCGTCAATAAAGCGCCCTTCGCCGTCCGGGCCGCGCCGGGCCAGGGCGGCGTTCATGGCGGCCAGGGCCGGCGCGCCGCCCGGGCCGGCAAATCCGCAGATGCCGCACACGCTCGCGCCTAGTCCTTGCAGTTTCGGGTGCAGTCCACGATGTAGGTCGGCTTGTCCTGGGACTCGTGGTAGGTGCGCATGAGGATCTCGGCGATAAGGCCCATGAAGACGGCGACGATGCCGATGAGCATGAACATGACCACGGCCAGGGGCAGCGGCGTTTCAATGAAGCTCTTGTTCAGAAAAATCTTGCAGTAAAGCATGAACACGAAAAAGAGCATGGACAGGGCAATGCTGCCCAGCCCGAAGCCGCCGAAGAGATACATGGGCTTTTGGGCGTACTTGTCCAAGAACTTCACGGTCATGAGATCGAGAATAACCTTGAGCGTGCGTTCGATGCCGTACTTGGACGCGCCGTGGATGCGGGGGTGGTGGGTGACGCTCACTTCGGTCACCCGCGCGCCCTGCCAGGCGGCGTGGATGGGAATGAAGCGGTGCATCTCGCCGTAGAGTTTGACGCCCTTGATGATGTCGCGGCGATAGGCCTTGAGCGAACAGCCGTAGTCGTGGAGATGCACGCCGGAAATAAAGGAAATGAGCGCGTTGGCCATGCGGCTTGGCAGGTTGCGCTTGATGGGATTGTCCTTGCGGTCCTTGCGCCAGCCCGAGACCACGTCATAGCCTTCGTCGAGCTTGGCCAGAAGCTTGGGGATGTCGGCCGGATCGTTTTGCAGATCGCCGTCCATGGGAATGAGGATGTCGCCCCGGGCGGCGTCGATGCCGGCCATCATGGCCGGCGTCTGGCCGAAGTTGCGGCGCAGGTGCACCACGCGCACGCGCTCGTCCCGGCCGGCCACGGTGTCGATGCGGCCGCGCGTGTCGTCGGTGGAGCCGTCGTTGACGAGGATGACTTCGTAGGGATGGCCCAGGGAACCCAGGACCGTGTCGAGCTTGGCGTAGAGCGGCTCGATGTTGTCCTCTTCATTGTAGAGCGGAATGATGATGGAAAGCATGTCCGGCATGGGGTCCGCCGTTTGGTCGTTACAGGCTTATTCGGACGAGGTTTCGCCCTGGGACGCGCCGGGCTGACGACGCAGATCGATCAGCCGCACGCCGGGCTCGGGGCTGGTATAGGGAAATTCCGCTCCGTCGAGAAGGGCGAATTTGCCGGGGGAAGCGGCAATATCCCGGATGCGGTCGTCAAAGGGCGCGAAAAGCGGCCCTTTTTCCATGGTCTTGGGCGCGTAGTCCCCTTCGCGCACGACCATATGCGTCACGCCGTAGACCCGGGCGAATTCGCGCACGGTTTCCGGGTCCTTGGCGTAGTAGGCTTCCAGCTGATGGCCCAGGCGCGGGGTCATGATCTTCCAGGCCCCCACGCTCCAGGGGTGGGACAGCTCGTAGCTGGCCACGACGTCGCGCCGGCCAAAGGTCAGGACGTTGTCCAGGTCCTTGGGATTGCCGGCCAGCAGCGCGTCCTTGGGCAGGGAGGCCACGGCGGCGAACAGCGGCACATCGGCCCGGTAGTCATACAGGCCAACGCCCGAAAGCCGCCAGCAGCCAAAGCACACGGCCAGGCCGCAAAGGACCGGCCCGCCCAGGCGTCGGGCGACAACGCCGGCGAAAAACCAACGCAGGCAAAGCGCCAGGCCAAGGGCGTAGAGCAGGTTGATGGAGTAGGAGATGTAGCGGTCGGGCACGAACAGCACCAGGGCGATGGCCCGGGCCAAGGCATACAGTCCCAGCGAGCCGGCCAGCAGCATGGCCGCCGGACGAGAGAGCGGCAGATAGTCGCGCCAGGGAGCGCGGCGCGCGCCGATCCAGAGCATGGGGGCCAGCACGGCCAGGGTGGCGATGCCCGGGAAAAGCCCCCACTCCAGAAACAGCCCGATGCTTTCGAAGGGCCAGTAAATCAAATCGAAAAAGGGATTGGGCAGCGGAAAAAGGTCCAACCGGCCGGCCGGACCGAATTCCGGACCGGCAGCCAGGGCGGCCCGGCCGACCAGCGGTCCGTAGCCCTTTGCGGCCAGGGCCTGATTCATGCCCAAAATGGCGGCCGCAGCGGCGACCAGCACCACGCCATGGACGGGCCGGGCCGGAAACGGGGCGGCCGGTTTGTCCGTGAGCCGGGCCATGACCGCATCCAGGCAGGAACATCCGGCGCACAGCATGGCGATGTAGGGGATGGTCGCGGCCTGCAGGAGCAGAACCCAGGCCATGCCCCGGCCCGAGCGGCGCAGCCAAGCCCAGAAAAACAGAGCCAGCAGCGGCCCGGCAAAGGCCCGGGACAGGCCGCCGGAGATGTTTTTGAGGAAGTACGGCATGCCCCAGGCCATGGCGGCGCAAAACCAGCCCAGGACCGGCCCTTCCAGGGCCGCGCCAATGCCAAAAAGGCTTGCGGCCAAGAGGATGAAAAGCCCGCCGGACAGCAGCTTGGAGAAAAAAATCGGATCGAGGCCGAAACCCTTGGCGGCCGCGAAATACAGGGCCTTGACCCCGGCCGGCACGTAGGCGGCGGCGTAGTCGGACAGGAAATCGGGCGGATACAGGGCCGGATCAAGCCAGCGGGCCATCCAGAACAGCTGCTGGCGCACGTCGTCGTTGGCGACGTACGGCGAGGCTAGCCCCAGCCGGTGGGCCACGGCGAATACCAGGGACGACAGCAGGCAGACGGCCAGCCAGTCCAAGGGGCGCACCGGACGGAGCGGGCCGCCGCCCTGGAAATCGTCTTTATGGAGCTGCGAGCAAAACACGAAACGCACGAGGGTTCTTAAAAAACACCAGGGTATTTTTCAAGAAAGGCCATACTAGACGGCACGGTCATAGAGACGGAACACCTTGTAGCGTTCGCCGCCGAAGTCCTGAAGCGTCTTGTTCCATTGCTCCAGGGATTCGGGAATGAGCGAGCAGTCGCAGTATTCCATCTTGGGATGATTGACGAGGAAGTTGATGATGATGTTGAGGATGATGGCATGGTGCAGGCGCTTCCACTGATGGGCGCGCGACACGCCCATGATGATGGCCCGGCAGTGGGTCAGCGGCTTGACGCGGCAGTCCCAGAGCAGCTGGAGCTTTTGCCACAGGCCGAACTTGCCGTTGAACTTCTTGACGGAGCGGTTCATGTCCGGCGACACCACGGCAAAGGCGGCGATGTCGTCGCCGTCGAGGATCATGGTTTCCAGGTCCGGCCGCACCAGGGGCTGCAGCGTGACGAAGATGTCTTCGTACTGCTTGTCGGTCAGCGGCACATGGCCCCAGTTCTTGCTCCAGATGTCGTTGAAAAGCTCTTTGATCTGGGGGCCACGCTTGGCGAATTCCTTGCGCTCGATGGGCTTTATCTCGCACTTCTGGCGCGTGAGGATGGAATCGCGCAGCCGGGTCAGCTTTTCGACGTCCATGCCCGGCTTCCAGCCGATCTTGTAGGCGTACCAGTCGTAGGTCTTGGCAAAGCCCCAGCCCTTGACCAGGTCTTCGTAGTACGGCGGATTGTGGGTCTGCATCATGGACGGCGGCGAATCAAAGCCGTCGACCAAAAGCCCGACCTCGTCGTAGATGCCGAAAGACAGCGGGCCGTGGATGCGGGTCTTGCCGCGCTCGCGCACCCAGGCGGCGGCGGCCTCGAACAGGGCGTCGGCGGTTTCCTGGCGGTTTTCGCATTCGAAAAAGCCGAAAAAGCCGGTGTCCTTGTCGTGGTGCTGTTCGTAGAGCCCGTTTAAATGGGCCGAAATCCGCCCAACGATCTTGCCGTCACGGCGAGCCAGGAAGTACTCGGCCTGGCCGAACTCGAAAAAGGGTCCCTTGTCGCGATTAAGGAAATCCCGCTGCATGGGAATGAGCGGCGGCACCCACATGGGATCGTCGCGGTAGATCTCCCAGGGATAACGGATAAACGCGTCAAGCTCGGCCGGCCCGGCCACGGGCTCGACCACAAGGGATGGGCTGGTCATGATCGCCTACTTGCCGGGCTGGATGGTGATCTGGGCCTTGAGGCCTTCCTTGAGCTCGGCATCCGGGTTGGGGATGGTCAGTTCGATCTCGTAATAGGAAGGTTGCTGCAAGGCCGCCGGCATGGGCGCCCAGGGAATGCGCGACACCGAGGCATTAAACTTCTTGCCCGGAATGGAATCGAAGGTGACCACGGCAGGCACGCCTTCCTTGAGCTTCTGGGCTTCGATCTCGTGGACCTGGGCCCGGATGATCATGGGATTGAGCAGGCCGACTTGGAAGAGTTCCGCTTCCTTGGCCAGCTTGACTCCGGCGCGCAGCTCGGGGTTCATCCACATGACGTAGCCGTCGACCGGGGCCTTGATGATGCCGTCCTTGGGCACCTTGCCGATGCCCACGCCCTTGCCGAAGTGATCCTCGGCCAGTTCCACGCGATCGGTGAGCAGATCCCTGGCCAGGGAAAGCTGTTCCAGAACGGCCGACTTCTCCTTGCGGAACACCTCGATTTCCTTGGCGTTCATGGAGATAGCCTGCTGGGAGGTCATGTTGCGCTGGCTCATGGCCTCCAGCTCGCGGCCCTTGGCCGAAAGCCGGTCGATCTCTTTGTCGGCCACGGCCAACTTGTGTTCGAGTTCCTTGATGTTGGCCGGCGAGAGCTTGGTTTTCTCGTCCATGCGCGTTTCCAAGGGGATCTCGTAGGTGGCGAGCACGTCGCCGCGCTTGACGCGTTGCCCGATCTGCCCGGAAAGGCTCAGGATCTTGGCGTTGAACGGCAAGAACACCGAGAGTTTGACCGGGCTGTAGAGCTTGCCGGAAAAGGAGATGTCGGCCGGGCGAAACGCGGCTCGCTCGGCATTTTCAGCCGGAGCGGCCGGAGCTTGGGCCTGGGCCAGGGCGACCGATGCGGCCAAAACCGTTATTCCAACCGCCAGCAGCGCGGCGCGACGTATCATTCGCATTCTTTCCTTGCCATAAGGTTTCGGCGATCCCAGCACATGGCTCGCCACGCAATATCCACGTTGCGGCAGCGTTGAAGACAACGCTTAGAGGCTGTCAATTACCGTCGTGTTGATGTAACGATCCTGGAAGTCGCCAGAGATGGAACGGACCTCAAGCATGGCGTTATCACGATCGAACTGCTTGAGGAGCACAGATTGTTTGCTATCGAGATAATCGCTCATGGCCTTGACAATAGCGTCGTATTCAGCCTGCCCGGAATCGAAACGGAATTGGGCCTGTTGCACCATGAGCTTTTGCAGTTCCATGGAAGATTCGGCGAACTTCACATCCGAGGTGGCGGCGCGCAGCTTGGCCAAGGCTTGCTGGAAGTTGCTCATGAGGGTGAACTCCTGGTTGCGGCCTTCCACACTCAACTGCGCCATCTTCTTGTACTGACGGCTGACGTCTCTACCCTTGGTCCACCAATCGAAGGGAAAATTGAGCGTCAGGTTGGGATACATGAACGGCAAGGTAGAGGTCTCGTCCTTGTAGTTCGTGTTGTTCAGCGTGGACACCGAAGTGAATCCAAACGAGAACGTCGGCAGGAAGTGGATGTAGGACAGGGCGATGTTCTTCTTCTGAAGCGCCTTCTCATATTCGTGGATGCGCAGGGAGAAGGAGTGCTTCTTGAGCTTCTCGTCGGTGACGCCGGCCGGATTGAAGTCTTCGAGCACCTGGCGCGGGGCGTCCTTGACCGACAGTTCAATCTTCTGGACAAAGGGAATGCCCATGATGAACTTCATTTCGTCAAGCAACACCGACTTGGTGGTGCGCATCTTCTCGGCCTCGGTGCGGGCCATGTTGATCCGGGTCTCGGCGATGCGCACGTCGAGCTGGGCCCCTTGGCCAAGTCCGGCCCGGGTCTTGACGTACTCAAGGTTTTTCTGAGCCAGCTCTTCCTTCTCCTTGGCCATAGCGATCATGGTCTCGACCATGCCGAGTTGGAGATAGGTGATGCCCAGGCGCTTGAGGCCGCCGTCGATGACCTTGAGGTGGGACAGCACGGCGATGTTGACCATTTCCTTCTTGGCCTGGACGTCAAAGGCGGTCAGCAGTGGGTTCCAGGCTCCGGTGGAAAAGCTCAGGTCATACTTCTTACGGTTACGGTTGGCCGCGTTGCCGGCATAGACGGCATTGGAGGCATTGATGGTGTTGTTGAGATTCTGGGTCGGATCGGACGAGGGGTTGGCCAGGGCCGAGGCGTAGGCCGTGGACGCCGCCGTGTTCTTATACTCCGGCAGGCGCAGATAGAACGTGGTGCTCATGACGATGGTGGGAATGTACTGGGAATAGGCGTCCCCCACGTCCAGGCGCTTGGATTCGATCTCGATGGAGCTTTTGGTCAAAAGCGGCGACTGGGCCAAGGCCACGCGCACACACTCGTCGAAGTCAGCGGGCGAGCGCAAGGTGGTGGACCCCAGGGCCAAGGCCCCGGCGGCCTTGGAAAAGCTCGGGGCGGGATCGTCGGACGCGGCGGCAGGCTCGGGCGCGGCCTTGGCGGCCGGAGCCGGCGTCGGCGCGGGCTGGGTCGTGGCGCCCTTGGCCTTGTCCTTGGTATAGCGGTCGCCGGGCGCGGCCATGGCCGGCAAGGCCAGGCACAACCCCAAAATGCAGGCAAGGGCCGCGGTCAAAAGCCGTTTCCCTCCAGCAGGCGCGTTCCCCCCGGACGCCGCCATCCCCAGCCAACAGGTCAGTTCCCTGGCCATGCGCTCCTCCCCGTCGAGCGTTACCCGTTTAGATAGCCGTCCGTCAGGACGCATTTTCTCGTGCAATGTTCCGCGGTCATGCCGTCGTGGGTGACCACGACCATGGCCGTTCTCGCTTCTTCCGTGATCTTCGTAAAGTACTCCAATACACGGAGGCTGTTTTCCCGGTCAAGCTGCCCGGTGGGCTCGTCGGCCAAAATAAATTCCGGCTCGTTGACCAAGGCCCGGGCGATGGACACGCGCTGGCGCTCGCCGCCGGACAGCCGGTTGGACGGCTGGTGGACCCGGTGGTCGAGGTTGACCATGCGCAACGCCTCGCGAATCCGGTCGGGCCGCTCCCGGCGGGGCACGCCGGCATAGATCAGCGGCAGCTCCAGGTTTTCGTACACCGTAGAGTTTTCGAGCAGGTCACAGGTCTGAAAAACAAACCCGAGCATCTCCCGGCGAAAAATGGCCTGCTGGTCGCGGTTAAGCGACAGCACGTCCACGCCGGCCACCTGATAGTCGCCAGTGCTGGGCGGCTGGAACAGCCCCAGCACGAACAGCAGCGTGGATTTGCCCGAGCCCGAAGGCCCCATGACCGCCACCATCTCGCCCCGGCGCACGTGGAGATTGACGTCTTTTAAGACGGTGATCTGCCCGGCCGCCGTGACGTAATTCTTCGTCAGGTGGTTGATGTCGATGACAAGGGCGTTGTCGTCGTTGATGTCGTAGCGGTTACTCATAACGCATGGCGTCCACGACCTGCATCCGGCTGGCCCGGATGGAGGGATAAAGGCCCGCGCCGACGCCGAGAATCGCGGCGAATCCCAGGCCCATGAGCAGGCAGAAGACGAAAAGCCCCTCGGGCGGGCGCGAACCAAGCATCCGGCTCATGTATTCGATGCCCACGCGCCCCAGGATCACGCCGAAGACCGACGAGGACAGAGTGACGCACAGGGCCTCGAACAGGAACTGGTAGAGGATGTCGGAATCCAGCGCGCCCATGGCCTTTTTGAGGCCGATTTCCCGGGTCCGGCTGGTGACCGTGGCCATCATGATGTTCCAGATGCCGAACCCGCCAAGGATCATGGTGGCGACGATGGAGCTGTAGATGAAAAGCTCCACCCACCAGAAGATGCGCTGCACCTGTTTGAGCGGCTCCCAGGCCACGTTGACCCGCAGCCCCCGGTCGATCTGGTTGGCCTTGACCACGCCGGGAACGGCCTTGGACACCGAGCCGACGTCGTCCCAGGTGGCGCAGCGCACGTAGGCGCTGTAGGGCTGGGAGATGCCGACCACCCGGGCCTTGGCCGTGGTGATGGGCAAAAAGACGAAGAGCGCCCGGTCGCCGGCCCGCACGCCGCCGAGAATGCCGACCACGGTGTAGAGATTGTCGTCGATGGACAGGGTCTGCCCGATGCCCGCGTCCTCGCTGCCGAAAATCTGACGGGCCAGGTCGGCCCCGACCACGCACACCCGGGCCCCCTCGTCCACGTCACGCTGGTCAAAGAGGCGCCCGGCCTTGGCGTTAAACGAGAAAACCTTCCAGTAGTTGGCTTCGCAGCCGACCAGATTGAAGCCGAAAAGCCGGTCGTGCCAGGTCGTGACGGCGCTGGTCTTGAGCGCCACCGTGGTGATGTCAAGCACTCCCGGGATGCGGGCGATGGCCTCCAGGGTGCGGTCGCGGAACCATTCCTGGCGTTCGAGGTTTTGGGGCTCGAACATGACGTTGATGATGGTCGCGCCGCCGAGCAGATCGAGGTCGTTGTTGAAGTTCTTTTTGAGGTCGTTGCCCATGGTGATGATGACGATGAAGCCCGCCATGCCCAGGGCAATGGAGGCAAGGACGCCGATGTAGCGGCGACGCTTGCGCATGACCTCGCGCACGCTGACGCGCACGAGGTCGTAATAGCGCATGGGACCGGCGCCGCGCCGACGAATGCGGTCGAGCTCGGCGACGGTGATTTTTTTACGTTTGCCTATGGCCATATCGGATAGTTCCGCGGCGGACCCGAAGGGTTACGCACGGCCGCCCTACAGGTAGGACAGCTTGCCCCGGGGCGCGTCGCCGTCTTCCTCGCCGGCGGCCGACTGCGGATCTTCTTCCAGGTCGCACTCCCGGATGCGAAATTCCTTGGCCAGTTTTTCCAGCACGGACAAGACGACGTCGAGCTGGCGGTCTTGGTGGGTGCTCATGTAGGCGGTGCGAATCAGCGCCTGTCCGCGCGGCACGGCCGGATACACGGCCGGCAGGGCGAAGATCCCGGCCTCGAACAGGGCGCGGGAGAAGAAAAAGGCCTTTTCGTCCGAGCCGATGATGATGGGAATGATGGGCGAGGACGAGTTGCCGATGCGAAGGCCGATGTCGCGGTAGGCCTGGCGCATGCGCGCCGTGACCTCGTGGAGCCGGTCCACGCGTTCGGGCTCCTTGGCCAGGATATCCAGGCAGGTGAGCACGGCCACGGTGTTGGCGGCCGGCAGGGCGGCGGAAAAGATCTGGGTGCGCGACTGGTAGCGCAGGTAGCGCAGCATGTCCTCGTCGTCGGAGGCGATGAACCCGCCGATGGAGGCCATGGACTTGCTGAAGGTGCCCATGATGAAGTCGACCTTGTCCGTGATGCGGAAATGGTCGGCGCTGCCGCGTCCGCCGCGTCCGAACACGCCCAGGCCATGGGCGTCGTCGAGATAGAAGACCACGTCGGGGTGGGCGTCCTTGATGGCCGCGATCTCGTCCAGGGGAGCCAGTTCGCCGGACATGCTGAACACGCCTTCGGTGACGAGGAACACGTCGCCGTCGGGGCGGGCGGCTTTGGCGTCCTCCACGCGCTTTAGGGCGTGGGCGGCGTCGTTGTGGGCGAAGGTGGCCAGGCGGGCCTTGGTGTTTTTGACGCCCTCGAAGATGCTGGCGTGGTTTTCCCGGTCGCACAGCACGGTGTCGGCCGGGGTGATGAGCACGCCCAAGGCGCCCAGGTTGGCGCTAAAGCCGGTGACGTGGACCACCACGTGGCGCTTGCCCACGAAATCGGCCAGGCGTTCTTCGAGGTGGTGGTGGAGCACCATGTTGCCGCTGAGAAAGCGCGAGCCGCCTGGACCGGTGCCCCAGTGGTAGACGGCCTGGGCCGAGGCGTCCATGACCCGGGGGTCGTGGCTGAGGCCCAGGTAGTCGTTGGAGCCGATCATGATGAGGCGCTTGCCGTCGACCTCGACCTCGGTGCCCCAGGTCTTGGCGATAGGGCGGAAATACGGATTGATGCCCTGGGCAGAAATCTGGGAATGCAGGGCATTGAAGTGCTCGCAGCGTTGGCGCAGTCTCATGGCGTTCGTTGATTCCTCGCGTGGTTAGGAAACGGCGGCGTCGAATATGGCTGGGATCGCCGGCCGCCGGGGCGGCCAAAGGGCCTTGCCGGTTCCCGAATATCGATTGGGAACAACGGCCAATACGCCAAAGACGCCCCCTTTGCAAGCCTGGGAGCCTCTGGGCGGCCCCGGAAAATAAACACGTGTTCACTTGGGCGCGCCGCGCCGCGCCCGGCGGGAAGACGCCTCGCGCCGAGCGCCGCCCCTCCCTAGGGCGCGGCCAGGGCCTCGCGGACCCGGGAGGCGAGCTGCCCGAGGAGCTTGCCGCCGGCCAGCCTGGCCCGGCCGATCTGGCCGGGATTTTGGCGGGTGAAGTAGATCTCGTCGTCCGGGGCGGCCAGTTCGAGGGAGTAGTTGCGCAGCCACTGGCCGCGCTTCTTGCTCCACTCCAGATAGACCCAGTAGAAGGCCGTGGACCCGTCGGCGGCGCGGCAACGGGCCGCGCCCCAGGCGTAGGCCTCGCCGCCGCGCTCCACTTCCCGGTATTTGCAGAAATCGAAGTCCTCGAAACGCAAGCCGTCGGCGGCGGTCATGCCCCGGGCGGCGATCTCCATGGCCTGGCGGTAGCCGGCCTTGGGGATGCCGGACAGGCCCAGGGCCGGATAGTGCCAGGCCCCGAACCAGACAAGCAGCCCCACCCCGGCCAGGACCGCGCCAGATAGCCCCCACAGCCCCAATCGCATGACGCGGCGGACGCTCATGGCCGGGCCTCCCCGGCCGGAGGACAGCCCCAGCCCATGCGCCAGCCGGCGGCTTCCAGGCCCTTGGCCCGTTCCAGTTTTTCCTGGGCGCGCCGTTCATCGTCCACGGCCCTGGCCCGGGTGGCCACGTCCTTGCGGATGGCCCGTTCCAGGGACTCCTCGGACACCAGCGAACCGGGCGCGGGCTTGTAGACCCCGGAGCGCAGCTCGGCCAGGCGGACCTTGATCGCCTTGTCCGTGGCTTCCAGCACGTCGCGGTGGCGTTCCTTCATGATGGCCGTGTTCTCGCCGTCGTTGACCAGGCCATTGTAAAACGACTGGCGGGCAAAAAGCGTGGCCCCCTCGGGGGTCTTGAGAAAGCCCTTGTAGAGGGTTCCGCCCAGGGCGACCAGCAGCAGGACGCGGATGAGGTTGTCGCGGGAAACCAGCGTTTTCATGACGCCCCCTCCCGCCGCCGCCAGATTTCGAGTTCCTTTTGGGGCGGCTCCACGGCGATGAAGTAATGATGGTTGGGATCGTCGGTGCGGTTGCCGAAGGTCTCATCCGGGAAGGGAACGGGCACGCGCTCGTAGTCGCGTTCGTAGTTCAGGCCGTCGGTGAATTCCCGGGTCCCAAACAGGAACCGGTCGCGGTTGACCCGGACCACCCGCCGGCGCAGCACCCAGTCGGGTTTGACCCCCTCGGGGATGGGGCCTTGCAGGCCGCCGAGCACCCGCACCCCGGACAGGGCGAATTGCAGGGGCAGGTCGCCGTACTCGGCCACGATGGTCTGGCCGGGTTTGGCGTTGGCCGCAAAAAAACCCACGATGGCGGCGTTGACGTCGGGATAGCCGCAGGCCAGCTCGGTCAGGAAGAGCTTGAGCGGAAAATTGTTGGAGGTGAGCATCCGGAAATCGTTTTGCCAGGGCCGGTTGACGATCTTGAGCCGCTCCATGGGATAGACGGCCAGCCAGTTGGTGGCGGCCAGCAGGAAAAAGAGCAGCACGGCCGAGATCTTGGAGAAATTCCACAGCCGGCGCACGCAAAAGGCCAGCAAAAAGGCGCACAGTGGCAGCAGATGGGCGATGTAGCGGAAAAAGCGCTGGGGAACCAGGCCCAGGAAAAGCAGACTGAACACGATGAGCACGGCGGAAAACAGGGCGAACCGCTCGGCCGAATCGGCCGGACGTTCGCCGCGCGTGGCGAAGCGCCGCCAGCGCCAGACCAGATAGGCCGACACCGGCATGGGCAGGCAGAACATGCACAGGTCGGCGAAATAGAGCATGAGGTTTTCGGGCACGAGCAGCACATCGAACATGCCGCTCTGGCTGCCGATGCGGTAGAGCAAAATGCCCGGAACCATGACCAGGGCGACGGTGGCGGCCACAAGCCAGCCCAGGCGCTTCCAGTGGAATTTCTCGGGATAGACCAGGAAGGCGGCGGCCAGGGCTGTCGGGGCGAAACTTAAGAAAAGCAAGTAGTTGGCGTGAAACAAAAGGGCCATGCCGGCGAACATGGCCAAAAGCGGCAGGGTCTTGCGCTGCCAGTCGGACAAAAAGGCGTCCAACGTCCACAGGACGAACAGCGTGCCTGGGGCGTAGTAGCGGGCTTGCCGGCCGATGAGCAGGAAGGGCACGCAGGTGGTCAGGAGGATGGCGGCCAGAAGGGCCAGGTCGCGGTCGCCGAAGTGGCGGCGCACGAGGCGGTACAACCAGTAGACGGCGACCAGGGCGGCCAAAGCGAAGGGCACGCGGCCGGCGGCGGCGTCAAGGCCGCCCACGGCGAAGCCGGCGGCCTGCAAATAGATCTGCATCCAGGGCGACCAGCGCCAGAGATAGCCCCCGACCTTGTCGAACTCCCGCTCTTCCTCCTGGGAGACGACGTTTAAGCCGTCAAAGGAATAGGGCAGGCCGTGGACCAGGACGTTTTTGGCCAAGCAGGCGGTCTCGGCCTCGTCCTGCCAGAAAGGGCGCTGGCCCAGGTGAAAGAAAAGCAGAAAGGCGGCCGCGGCCAACACGGCGGCCAAGCCCCAATCGAAACGAAAGCCGGCCGTCGCGGGAGCGGCGGGCGGCGCGGCCGGGACCGGCCCGGCGGACGTCGAGGTATGCGTCATGGCCCGCTCTCGGTACTGAAGCCGGAGTCGGATGTAAAGCCTCAGGCCTGTTCCCGGCCGGCCAGGACGCAACGGTTCTTGCCGGCGGCCTTGGCCGCGTACAGGGCGCGGTCGGCGGCGGCGAAGAGCTCCTTTTCGGCGTCCATGGCCGGTTCCGCCTCGGCCGCGCCCAGGCTCACCGTCACCCGCGCCGCCCCGGCCCCATCCGGCAACGGGATGTCCAGGGCGGCCACGGCCCGGCGCAGCCGCTCGGCCGCGGCCAGGGCCGAAGGGCCGTCGGCCCCCGGCAAGATCACGGCGAACTCCTCGCCGCCCACCCGGTAAACGCCGTCCACTTCGCGCAGGCTGGCCCGAAGCGCCCCGGCCACGGCCCGCAGCACCTCGTCGCCCATGCCGTGGCCGAAGCGGTCGTTGACGAGCTTGAAATCGTCGATGTCGAGGATGACCAGCGCAAACGGTTCGCCATGACGCCGCAGGCGGGCCATTTCCCCACCAAAGCGCTTCACGAAGCAGCCCCGGTTTTCCAGGCCCGTCAAGGCGTCATGGTCGGCCCGCCGGACGAGTTCCTCCTCTGCCAGGCGCAACTGTTCCACGGTTTCGGCCATGGCGTCGCGCTCGTGAGCCAGCTTGGCCATGACCTCGTCCAGGTGTTCGCTTTTTTCCTGCAGCGCCTCGGAGATGTCGGCCATGCGCCGGCCAAGGACGCCGATCTCGTCGTCGCCAAAACGCGGCGGCAGCAGGCAGGCCTCCCGCATGCCCAGGGAGTCGGCGAAATCGGCCAGCACCCGCAGCCGCTTCACGAACACCAGGCGGCACAACACCGCCGCCGCCGCCACGGCCAAGGCCACGGCTCCGGCCGAAACACCGGCAGCCAGCAGCGCCCGCGACCGGGCCGCTTCCTGGGCGTCGCGCGCGGCCATGCCCACGAACATGACGCCGTACGGGTCGCGGCCGTCACGCTCCAGGGACAGGGTCTTGTAGGCGTAGAGCGTGTCCACGCCGTCCGGATTGGCGGCCATGAACACGCCCGAGGACCGGCCCCAGGCGAACTGGCCGGCAAACAGCGCGTCGAAGCGCTGGCCGGGACGTAGGGACGCGCTGGAGGGATAGCGGGCCAGCAACACGCCCTGGCGGTCGAAAAACGCCAGGAAGGCCCCGGCGGGCATGTCGCAGCGATCAAACAGCGACTGGTACCAGTCCAGGCCCACGGCCGCTCCCAGCACGCCCGACGGCGCGCCGGAAACATCCAGCAGGGGGTGGGCGAAATGGATGGACGGCTTGGCCGTGACCTGGCCGACGACATATTCGCCCACGGCGAAGTCGCCCCGCCGCAGGGCCTCGATGAAATAGCGGCGTGCGCCCACCCGGGTTCCGGCAAAGGGCTTGACCAGCGAAAAGCGCATGGCGCCGCTTAAATCGCTGGCATGGATGTTGTTGGCGAAAGGAAGGGTCTGGGCCAGCCGGGCCAGCACGGCGTCGGCTGCCTCGGGCGGACCGTCGCGCAGCGCCGGCTCGGACGCGGCGGCTTTGAGGGTTTGGCGCACTTGGGCGGCCATGGCGTCCTGCACGGCGGCCGCCTGATAGGCGGCACGCTCAAGCAGGCTGCTCCCCTGGGCCAGGGCATCGTCGAACATGGCCCGGGACAGCCAATACTGCACGGCGACGAGCGGTCCAATGGCCACGAGAAAGACGACCATGAACCGAAAATAAATCGTTTTGTAAACCGGAATTGTCCGCATGGAAAACCGTCTCGTCGCTCCCTACGCCGCCCAAGGTGGCTCTTGTCGTTAAAATTTGCTTCGCTTACACGACGCCCGAGGTTTTCACAAGACAGCTTCCGCGCTGCACTAGGAAATAAACATTGCTTTTGTTATATTACTAAAGATGCAATGATTTCTTCTCCCCGCCGACTCGATCCGCCGCATGCGTCTGCGGCGTCGCGCCCTTCTTGCCGGCCGCCGGCAGGCGCGAAAGGAGGGCGATTCCCAGGGGCCGCCGGGCCGCAACGGTTGACAGCACCCCCGTTTTCAGGATTAGTTCCCCGTTTGGCCGCGAACTCTCCCACGCGCGGCGCATTCCGCCGGCCCGCCCGCGATCCGGCGACCCCCCTGGAGCGAACGCCCATGATGAACGGAAAGAAAGTGGTGGTGGTCATGCCCGCCTACAACGCGGCCTCCACCCTGGAACGCACCTATGCCGAGGTTCCCAAGGACATCGTGGACGAGGTCATCCTCGTCGACGACTGCAGCCGGGACGACACCATCAAGCAGGCCCAGCGTCTGGGACTGCGCTGCTTCCGACATGAACGCAACTGGGGCTACGGCCGCAACCAGAAGACCTGCTACGCCGAAGCCCTCAAGACCGGCGCGGACGTGGTCATCATGGTCCACCCCGACTACCAGTACACGCCGAAAATCATCCCGGCCATGGCCAACCTGTGCACCTGCGGCGAATACGACGTGGCCATCGCCTCGCGCATTCTCGGCGGCACGGCCCTGCGCGGCGGCATGCCCCTGTACAAGTACGTGTCCAACCGCTTCCTGACCCTGTCCCAGAACCTGCTCATGTCGGCCAAGCTGTCGGAATACCACACCGGCTACCGGGCCTTCACCCGCGAGGTGCTGGAAGCCCTGCCGCTGTGGGAAAACTCCGACGACTTCGTCTTCGACAACCAGATGCTGGCCCAGTCCGTGTACTTCGGCTTCCGCATCGGCGAAGTGTCCTGCCCCACCAAGTACTTTGACGAAGCCTCGTCCATCAATTTCCGCCGCAGCTGCACCTACGGCATCGGCGTGCTGCAGACGTCGGCCCAGTTCCGGCTGCAAAAGCTCGGCTACAAGCAGTATTCGATCTTCGACAAGAAGGGCCGCGGCCTGGCTAGCGCCAGTCCGCAGTACTACTCGGACGAGACCCCGGGCTGCACGCCGGCCAGCTAAATTCCGGCCCGGCCAGCCCTTCCAGGGTTGTCCCCCGCACGTCAAAGGTCCGCCGCAGCCAGCCGGCAAAGCGGCGGACCTTGGCGATAAACGCGTCCACCGCCGCCTTGTCCGGGAAGTGCGGACTCGCTCCCGGCAACAGCTCCGAGGAATGCCAGAAAAGCGTCAGCGCCCGCCCGCCCCGCCAGGCGTGGGCCAGGGCGGCCAGCCGCATGGTGGCCTCGGGCATCCAGACCGGATTGACTCCCAGCGTCAGGGTTTTCATGAACCCGCCAAGCACGGTGTCGCGCCGTGACGGAAAGGCCTCGGCCAGGGCCTTGGCCAGTCGCGGCGTGCCGGGAATCAGCGGCAGCTGGGTGGTCGGCGCTTCAAGCAGACGGGAGCCGTCTGTCCCGTCCGGCCCCTCGAAACGCAGCCAGTAGGGATCGGACGGGGCCAGGAAGTGGTCCGGCCCGCCCGGCACATGGCGCAAGGGGGCCACGCTGGAGTCCACCGTGAAGCCGACCTCGGGCAGCACGGCCATGGCCCGGCGAAAGAGGTTCCAGCGGCCCATGCGGAAGGATCGGGCGGCAGAACCGCTGCAATCGGCCACGGCCGCTTGAAGATTTTGGAGTTTCTCCCTAAAGACCGCCGTCGGCATGACCGAAGTGCTGACAGGCTCCGGCCAGGGCATGTCCGGAAAGGGCGGCGTGTTCCAGGGATGCAGGTGCGCCCCGAGCTCCCCGCCGACCCGGGACAGCAGGCCGGACAGCACCTCAAGGCTCGGGCCGTGGCGCAGCACCGGGTAGTCGCACAAGAGCGTCAGCGGCAACCCGAACTCGGCCGGCAGGAACTCCAGCCGGCGAAGCTGCGGGATGTTGGACAGCCCGGCCCCTTCCCGGGGATAGCTCCCGGAAAACAGGCCCTCTTCCTCAACATCGAGGCTCACCACCACGGCAAGCGGTTTTTTTCCCACGACGTCCCTCCGTGGCGCGCCGGCCAGGCAATACCCAGGCACGGCATTTGCTTTCGTCCAATGTCGCTACGAGGCCGACACGCTGCTTGACATGCCTCGCCCAGGACTATTTTTATACCTATGGCCTTCAATACTTCCTCGCCCGACGACGCCCCTTCTCCCGGCCGACGGCTCTCCCTGGCCGCCCTCGAACCGGGCATGGTCCTGGAAGACGACGTGCTGCGCGAAGACGGGGTCCTGCTCGTGCCGCGCGGCACGGTCCTCAACCAACGTCTCATCAGTCTGCTCCACGCCTGGCCGGTGCGCGGACAAGCGGCCTGCGTCCTGGCCGACGGCCAGGACCCCGGCCCGCAGCCGCCCTGCCAGCCCGAATCCGATCCCCTGGACCTGACCGCGGCAGCCGCTGCCCTGGGGCCGCGTTTCGTCCATTGCGACCTGGAAGAACTCGGCCAGGCGGCCCTTTTTGCCCAATCCCTGCCCCGGGCGGCCCGGCTGTTGCGGGCCAGGGGGCCGCATTGCCTGGATATGCCCGGCCCCGTGGCCCCCGAGGCCCTGCCGCCGGTCCCCACGACCCCGCCGCCGGGTCCCATGGCCATCATCGAGGCCGACCCCAAGCTCACCTCGCTGCCCGACGTCTTCGTGCGCATCAGCGAGGCCTTAAACGATCCCAACAGCACGGCCCAGGAAGCGGCCGAGGCCATCGGCAAGGACACCAGCCTGTCGGCCAAGCTGCTGCAACTTGTCAACAGCGCCTTTTACGGTTTTCCGGTAAAAGTCGACACCCTGTCCCGGGCCGTCACCATCGTGGGCAGCCGCCAGCTCACCACTTTGGCCCTTGGCATCTCGGTCATCGGCCTTTTCAAGGACCTGCCCGAAGGGCTGGTCAACATGCGCGACTTCTGGAAGCACAGCATCAGCTGCGGCGTCATCGCCTCCAACCTGGCCCAGGTTGGGGCCAACGGCGCAGGGGGGACGGTGGAGGTGGAACGGCTGTTCGTGGCCGGCCTGCTCCACGACGTGGGCCGGCTGGTGCTCTACCGGAACCTGCCGGGCCATACCGTCCATGTGCTGGCCATGGCCCGGGACGAAGGCATCCTTTTGCGCCAGGCCGAGCGGGCCATGCTGGGCTTTGACCACGCCACCCTCGGCGGCATGTTGCTGCGGCGCTGGCGTTTCCCGGAAAACCTGGAACAGGCCGTGCGCGGCCATCACGGCGGCC
The DNA here is from genome assembly GCA_000307955.1 of Solidesulfovibrio magneticus str. Maddingley MBC34. Taxonomy (GTDB): domain Bacteria; phylum Desulfobacterota; class Desulfovibrionia; order Desulfovibrionales; family Desulfovibrionaceae; genus Solidesulfovibrio; species Solidesulfovibrio magneticus_A. Next base: position 23,863 of record ALAO01000024.1, read on the forward strand.
AGGTTCCCATGGGCCGCGCGCTGCCGGCCATGATCCACCTGGCCGACGCGGCGGCCGGCGCCCTGTGCCTGGGCTCCAGCGGCGAGGTCTACGCGCCGCCCCTTTCCCCGGCGGCCTGGACCACCGTCGGGCTGACGCCCGAGGCCCTGGCCCGGGCCCTGGCCGTGGCCGAGGGCCAGGCGGCCGAGATCATCACGCTGTTTTTGGCCGACGACGTCTAACCCGCGCCCTGGGCCAGACGGCCGCCTTTTCCAGGCTCGCCTCGCCTGGCGTGCTTTTTGGGGCCTCGCCGCTTGTCTGGACGCGGCTTGCCCTCGCCGACGGCCAGCCCGGAGCTGAGGCCTTCCGAAGACGTGACGCCGCCGGGCAAGAGCAGCCCAGGACAAACGACAAGGCCGGCCCCACGAAAGCGGGAGCCGGCCGGTTTCTTTTCCAGGAATGCTGGACTGGCGACCGCTTAGACGATGGTGGATTTGCCGTCGCGCAGCTTGCCGACCAAAAAGCCGATGGCGATGCCGAGGATGCAGCTGCCGATGCAGCTGATGCCGAAGATGGCCACCAGATCATTGACGTCGCCGATGATCTTGCGGCCAAAAAGGATGTGGAAAAAACCGTAACTGATCCAGATGATCATACCGGCGTGGAAGCCGAAGAACAGCCCGTCCATCATCCGGTCGTGGACCTCGACGGACTCGATGTACTTGTAGCAGATGATCTGGGCCACCACGCCAAACAGGGTGATGGACCCGAAGGAGGCCAGAAGCTGGATGGCCATGGCCACCATGGTGGCGTGCCAGGGGTCGCCCTTGCGCAGGGAAACGATGATCCCGGGCATGAGGCCAAGCAGCCACAGACCGATGATGCCCAGCCCCTGATGGTGTCGCAGGGCCTTTTTCCAGATCGCATCCAAACGCTCTCGCATGGTCCGCCTCGTGTAAAACGGCCGCTTGGGCCGGCCTGCCCCGCCGGATCGGGCGGGGGCACAAACAAAAAGCACGCCGGCCGCGTTGTCAAGCGGCGTGGAAAACGTCATACTGGCTGGAAGCGTGGGAGGCAATGCGTTTTGCGCAAACCGGTCCGCCCTCCCCCGCGCCGGACAACCATGGAAAACGCTCCCGAAGGCGTGCGGGCCGACGCCCGGCCGCCGCGCATCCTCATCGTCGACGACGAGACGATCAACGTCGAAACCCTGGCCTGGATGCTCAAGGAAGCCGGGTTCACGCCGCTTCGCGCCTCGTCCGGGCCGGCGGGGCGGCGCATCGCCGCCGCCGAGCAGCCCGAGCTCATCATTCTCGACATCATGATGCCCGGCGAATCCGGCTTCGAGACCTGCGCCAAGCTCACCGCCGACCCAGCCACCACCGACATCCCCATCATCTTCATTTCGGGCCTGGACGACGTGGAAAACAAAGTCCGGGGCCTCCAGCTCGGGGCCGTGGACTACATCGCCAAGCCCTTCGCCCGGGAAGAGGTCCTGGCCCGGGTCAAGATCCATATCCGCCTGCGCCAGGGGCTGCGCGCCCTTCTGGCCGAACAGGCGGCCAAGCTGGCCCAGATCCGCGACGCCCAGCAATCCATCCTGGTCAGCCCGGACGACCTGCCCGAGGCCCGCTTCGCCGTGCGCTACGTGCCGGCCCTGGAGGCCGGCGGCGACTTCTACGACGTCTTCCCCTGGAGCGAGTCGGTCATGGTCTATTTCGTGGCCGACATCTCGGGCCACGACCTGGGCGCGTCGTTTGTCACCTCCTCCCTCAAGGCCCTGGTGCGCCAAAACGCCAACCCGCTCTACACGCCCGTCGAGACGCTCAAGAACATGAACAGCGTGCTGACGACGTTTTTGCGCGACGGCATGCACCTGACCGCCTGCCTGATTTTTCTCAACCGGGCCCGCTCCCGCCTGACCCTGGTCAGCGCCGGCCATCCCGCCGCCATCCGGGTCGGCGCGGACGGCGCGGTCGAAACCCTGGCCTGCGAAGGCGACGTGCTGGGCGTGTTCGAGACCGTCCAGTGCGGCCAGATCGAGTGCGCGGTGTCCCCCGGCGACCGGCTCTACCTCTACACCGACGGCCTCATCGAACGCTTCGGCCCCACCGCCAGGGGCCGTGAACAGGGTTTCGCCGCCCTGATGAACGCCTGCCGGCAAGCCGCCGCCATGCCCTTGGCCGAAGCCGTGACGGCCGTAAGCGCCGCCCTTTTGCCCGAAGCCGGCCCGGTCCAGGACGACGTGGTGCTCATGGGCATCGAGGTCTGACGGCCATGTTCGAGGCCCAAACCGCTCCTGACGGACGCACCCTGCGCTTTTCCGCCACCCTGGCCATGCTCGACCGGGCCGTGGACGAGGCCGTGGCCTTCCTGGCCTCCCGGCAGGCCCAGGGCAGCCTTTTCGACGTCAAGCTGCTCTTGCGCGAGGCGCTGTTAAACGCCGTGCTCCACGGCAGCCGGTCCGATCCCCTGCGCCAGGTGACCCTGACCCTGGGCTGCGCCGATGGCAAGCTCACCGCCGTGGTCGCCGACCAGGGGCCGGGCTTTGACTGGCGCGCCGCTGCCGACGCCCCGCCCCCGCCCGACGCCGAAAGCGGCCGGGGACTAACCATCATGACCCTTTACGCCGACGACGTGCGGTATAACGCCGCCGGCAACCAGGTGATCCTTGTCAAGGCCGTGCCGGGCCTGACGGGTCCCGCATCCCCCCCGGGAGTCCCCGGGGACGACACCGACCGGAGCCCTGCCATGTACGACATCCGCACCATTGACGGCCGCACCGTCCTCACCCCGGCCGGCGACATCGTGGCCTCGGCCGCCGAAGGGCTGCGAAACGCCGTCAAGGACCTGCTGCCAAGCCTCGACGGCCCCTTCGCCATGGACCTCTCCAAGGTGGAGCTCATCGATTCCGTGGGCATCGGCTTACTCATCGCCGTCCACAACTCCCTGTCCAAGAAGGGCGGCCGCCTGGCCCTGGACCACGTCAGCCCGGACCTGGCGGCGCTTTTGCGCACCATGCGCCTGGACAAGCATTTCTCCATCCAACCGGCCTGATCGCCAAGGAACCGCCATGGACCAGCTGGACGACGAAATCCTGGTCATGTTCATCGAGGACTCCCGGGAGCATCTCGGGAACATCGAGACGGCGCTCATGGACATGGAGCGCCACGGGGCCGACATCGACGAGGAGCTGGTCAACACGGTGTTCCGGGCCGCCCATTCCATCAAGGGCGGAGCCGGTTTTTTAAACCTGGCCAACATCCGCGAACTGGCCCACCGCCTGGAAAACCTCCTGCACATGATCCGCAGCCGCGAGCTGGCCCCGGACACCCGCATCATCAACCAACTCCTGACCGGCTTCGACCGTCTGCTGGCCCTTGTGGAGCGTGGCCCCCAAAGCGACGCCGAGGACATCGGCGAGCTCCTGGCCGCCCTGTCCGCGGTGGCCGAGGAACATTTCACCACCGAGCAGCGCGCCCAGGCCGCGTCCAAGGCCGTCATCGCCCTGCCCGGCGGCGCGGCCGCCTTTGAGGCCGACGAACTGAGCCTGCGCCAAGCGGTCAGCGGCGGCAAGAATCTCTATCTCGTGGAGTACGACCTCATCCACGACGTCCAGGCCCGGGGCAAGACGCCGCTTGACGTCATCACCACCATGGAATCGAGCGGGCTCATCGTCGATTGCCGCATGGAACTTGCGGCCGTTGGCGACCTCGACGCGCCGCCGGTCAACCGCATCCCCTTTTACGTGCTCTACGCCAGCATCGTCGAACCCGACATCGTGGGCTACCTGTTCGCCCTGGACGTCAGCCGCATCCACCCCGTGGACCTCGACGCCCTGCTGCCGCCGGCCGCCGCCGCGGCCCTGGACGCCGCCGTCCCGGCCCAGACCCCGGCCCGGGAATTCGGCCCCTGGCTGCTGACCGACGGCCAGCAGGCCGCCGAGGTGCGCCTGGCCCCGGGACAAGCCCCGGAAGCCGCACCCGCCCGGGAGGCCCTGCTCGCCGCCCTGGCCGCCGGACGCGACACGCTGCTTGTCTGGCCCGAAGCCCCGGCCTGCGACCTGGCCCTGTTGCAAGTCCTGGTGGCCGCCGTGCGCGGCTTCGCCGCCCGGGGCCTGGCCCTGGCCCATGGCGACGCCCCGCCTCCGGCCCTGGCCGAAACCCTCCGGCGGGCCGGCCTTGGCCCGAAGGATCTGGCCGAGGCCGGACTGCCCGACGATCTGTTCGCCGCGTCGTTCCAATAGCGACATGATGCCCGGCATGGCCGTATAACATGCGTTTGACTGCCCTCGCCGCCCCAGGCGCGCGGGAAACACGGCAGCCCCAACGGAGGAACGGATGGCTTTCGACGCCGAAACCCGCGCCCTATTCCAGGAAGAAGTGGCCGAAAACCTCGCCGAACTCGACGGGGCGCTGCTCGAACTGGAAAAAAATCCCCGCGACCACGATCTGGTCGACCGCATCTTTCGGGCCGTGCATACCCTCAAGGGGGCTTGCAACATGTTCGGCCTCGTCCAGGTGGTGGCCCTGGCCCATGACCTGGAATCGCTTTTCGACCATGTCCGGGGCGGCTGGCGACGGGTGAGCAAGGAACTCCTCGACGCCGCGTTTGCCGCCAAGGACCGTTTCGCCGCCATGCTGGCCGAAGGGGCCGCCCCCGAGGCCCAAGCCGATCCCGAATTGGCCGAACGGCTCAAGACGCTGCTGCGCACCACGGACATGCCCGACGAGGAACCGGCCGCCACCGCGACCAGCGACAAGGCCGCGCCCGCCTCCCCGAGCGGCGACCAGGACGACGCCGAACTGGCCGCGGCCCTGGCCGGCATCCTGCCCGACGCCCCTCACGCACCCCAGGCCTGGGACATCGTGTTCGCCCCGTCCGACCCCGGCCATCTTTCCCGCAGCGACCCCCTGGCCCTGCTCGACGAGCTGCGAAGCCTCGGGCAGGTGGAAGCGCGCTGCGACGTGAGCAACGTCCCGGATCTGGAAGCCCTCGATCCGGCCGACTGCCGGATGCGGTTTTTCCTGCGTCTGACCGCCGGACCTGACGCCAACGCCCTGCGCGACGTGTTTTTATTCCTGGACAACCCCGGCGACGTGACCATCACCCCGGCCGAGGCCGGCACGCCCATGGCCCAGCCGGTCCCGGCCGCGCCGCGCCCGCCGGTCCAGGCCAGCCCGCCGGCTGACGCGCCCCAAATAGCCGCGCCAAAGCCCGCCGCACCGCCGGCCCCGGCCGAGGCCAAGCCCACGGCTCCCCCGGCCCCGAAACCCGAGGCCGCGCCCCAAGCCGCGCCGACCGCCGAGGCCAAGGCCGCGCCCCAGGCGGCCAAGAAGGAAGCCATGCAGAGCCTGCGGGTGGACGCCGGCAAGCTCGACGATCTGGTCAATCTCGTCGGTGAACTGGTCATCGCCCAGGCCCGGCTCACCCAACTGGCCGGGAGCCTGGCCCATCCGGCGCTCACCAGCGTGGCCGAGGAAATCGAGCGGCTGTCCAACGAGCTGCGCGACAATACCCTTGGCATCCGCATGCTGCCCATCGGCACGACCTTTAGCCGGTTCCGGCGGCTGGTGCGCGACCTGTCCTCGGAGATGCGCAAATCCATCGAGCTCGTCACCGAGGGCGGCGAGACGGAGCTCGACAAGACCGTCATCGAGCAGCTCAACGACCCGCTGGTGCATCTGCTGCGCAACAGCATCGACCAC
>ALAO01000025.1 GCA_000307955.1 Solidesulfovibrio magneticus str. Maddingley MBC34
TGGCGATGGGGTCCAGGGCCGAGGCCGGCTCGTCCATGAGCAGCACTTCCGGCTCCAGGGCCACGGCCCGGGCGATGCACAATCGCTGCTGCTGGCCGCCGGAAAGGCCCAGGGCCGAATCGTGGAGCCGATCTTTGACCTCGACGAAAAGCCCGGCCGCGATCAGGCTCTTTTCCACCTGGCTCGAAATGTAGTTGCGATCGGTCACGCCGCCGACGCGAAGGCCATAGGCCACGTTCTCGAAAATGCTCTTGGGGAAGGGGTTGGGCTTTTGGAAGACCATGCCCACCTTGCGCCGCAGTTCCACCACGTCCAGGCTGGGCACGTTGACCTTGACCCCGTCAAGCAGCACCGCGCCTTCGGTGCGCGTGCCGGCGATGAGGTCGTTCATGCGGTTTAAGCACCGCAGAAAGGTCGATTTGCCGCAGCCGGACGGACCGATAAGGGCCGTGACCCGGCGCTCGGGAATTTCCAGGTTGATGCTCTCAAGAGCCTTGAACCGGCCGTAGTAGAAGTCGAGGTCCACCGCGGCCATTTTGACGCTGTGCTGCATGGGGCGAGCCGTCCTTGGGCGTTTGTGCCGGCCGGGGCGGCATCGCGCCCGGCCTGCCCCGGTATGCCCGCCGCCCATGACGAACAGGCCATGGCTTTATGGCAAACCGGTGACAAACGGCGGCTGCGTCACGAAACGGCTTACACCCGCGCACCAAGGGGGGCGCGGCGGTCGCGCACGTAGGAGTTGCCGGCCCGGGTCTTGGCGAATTTCTTGACCTCCGCCACCCGCTGGCTGAACTCCTCGGCGCTGAAAGGGATCTCGAAGGCGCAGTCCACGATGCCCATGGACAGCGACACCAGGGGGAACATCCCGGGCGCGCCGTCGCGGGACTTGCCGGCGATGGCTCCGCGCCGACGGTCTTGTGGGCTGTAGTGGTCGCCGATGGTCCCGGCAAAGGCCTCGATGGCCCGCTGGCACAGGCCCTCGGCCTCTTCGCGCGGGGTGATGCACACGAAATCGTCGCCGCCCACGTGGCCGAGAAAACAGTCCGGCCGGCCGCGCAGGGCCTCGGCCAGCACCCGGGCCGTGAGCAGGATCACCTTGTCGCCGTTGGAAAAACCGTAAGCGTCGTTGTAGACCTTGAAGTTGTCGAGATCGACGTAGACGCAGCTGGCCGGCCCCCCGAGCTTGGCCCGACGCCCCACTTCCAGCTCGATGGCCATGTTGCCGGGCAGGCCGGTCAAGGGATTGAGGCCCTTGGCCAGCTCCACCTGCACCTGGGCCAGGGAGTCGAGCATCTTTTGCACCGAAACCGTGCCGACGAGCAGCCCGGCCCCGTCCACCACCACGATGTCGTCATAAACCATGGCCGGGTCGCGGTTCATGGCCTGCCGGGCCACGGCCTCCACGGCCTGGGCGGCTTCGGCGACAAGCGGCTTGGCGTTCATGATGCGGGTGACGGATTTGTGGCCGAACAGGGAGTTGCCGTACCGGGAACTGAGCCGGCGATCCAAATGATAGTTCATGAGGAGGCCCACGGGCCGGCCGGCGGCGGCCACCACCACGTTGGTCATGGGCGGCCGGTCGGCCAGCAGTCCACGCACCTCGTCCACGGTGGTGTCCTCGGCCACGGTGAGGCAGGCTTCGGCTAGATTGCCGATGGGGGCCGAGGACTGCCAGCCGCCGCCGCCCAGGATGTCGAAGTTCGCCTTGGGCGGCAGCTCGGTTACCTGCCGCGGCTTGGGGCAGGCCGGCTGGCCGAAGTGCGGCCCCAGGGCGGCATGAACGCCCATGGAGGCCACCGTGGACAGGGCCAGCTCCGAGGCGATGCCGGCCACGGCCAGACGCGCGCCGATCTTTTCCGATAACAGCGCCAGGGTTTCGAGCATCACCCGCTTGAAGGGATTGGCTTCCACGGCCTCGGCCAGGCCCGGACAGGTCTTGATCCAGTCGGGCCGGGCCCGGGAAAGCAGCAGCAGGTTGGAGGCCCCGCCGCCCACGTCGTCGGCGGCCAGGGCAAAGCCGGCGGCTCGATGGGGTTCCAGGCGTTCGAACAGGCAGGACAGATCGCCCAGGACGTTTTTCTCGGAAACGCACAGCACCACGTCGGCCGGGGACAGGCCCAGGCGGTCCAGATCGGCGGCGAGCCTCGGCGCGGCAAAGGCCGGATCGTCAAGGCTGGCATGGCGGATGGGCAAAAAGAGCTTTTGACGGTCGTCAAGCGGCCCCAGGCGGGACAGGGCCAGCTCCCGGAAAAGCCGGTCCAGCCCCGCTTCCTCGCCGCATGTGGCGGCAAAGGCCCAGAGCTGGCCGGCGGCGGCGAAAGGTCCGTCGGCTTCGCCCCGGAGGGAGGCTTCCCAGCCCAGCACCCCGCCGCCGGCCAGATCGACCAGGGGCTGGTAGCGCACATCGCATTCCCGGGCGGCGATGAGGCGCTCGAAGGCCTGATGCAGGCGGCGGCGTTCGTCGTCGAAACCGTGCTTGCCCAGGCACTGGGCCTGGCACAAGGCCCGCAACAACTGGCGCGGCTCGGCTCCGGCGGCGGCGTCCAGGCGGGCATAGCCGACCTCCACGACCAGCCGGCGGCCGGCCAAGCGGCTGAAACGCTCAGACAGCGGCCCGGCCAGGGCGGCCCGGAAGGCGGCAAAATGCCCCAAAACCGCGCCCGGTTCGCGGCAGCCCGGCCCTTGGGCGAAAACGCAGGTCTGGGAGGCGACTCCGGTTTCCTGAAAGCGCAGCGCCCGACAGCCCGGAAAATGGCGAGCGAAACCATCGCGCACGGCCTCGGCCAGTTGGCGCAAGATCTCGCAGCCGGTTTCCAGATCGATCTCGGGCAAAAGGCTGGCGAAATCGGCGATGGCCGCCGTCACCAGGCCCATTTCCCCGCCAGTGGCCAAAAGGCCGTCGCACAGGCCCGGACCGTCAGGGCCGGACTCCATAGGCCCGGGACGGGAGCGCAACGCCCCTTTGACGTAGGCCGGATGGTCGTTGTTCCATTCCATGGGGATTTTCCCTGATCGGGGCCGGGACAGGCGAGGGCCGATTATCCGGCGTGGCGGGCTTGCAGCATCGCCAGAAGCAATTCCGCCAGTTCCTCCCGCGAAGAGGCTCCGGCGGCGAGCAGACCATAGCGACGGGCCAGATCCCGCTGTCCCAGGGACAACAGCACCTCGCGACCCTGGCGCACGAAATCGCGCCGTTCGGCTTCGCCCATTCCAGGCGTTTCCCGCCGTGGTTCCATGGCTGCACCATGGGACATGGCAGGCGGCCGCGACAAGCGACATTTCCGTGACAATGCCCCGGGCGACGTCAACAAAACTGCGGCCAACCGCAATCCGACCGCCACGCGGCCGGCGCTACAAGCCGCAAACGGCGACGCGAGCCGGCGTTGCCCCGTGCCCCAAGGAGCCGTCATGAAAATCGATCTGCACGTGCACTCCAAATTCTCCACCCGTCCATCCCAGTGGGTGCTGCAAAAGCTCAACTGCCCCGAAAGCTTCACCGAACCCCTGCGCATCTACGAGGAAGCCCGGCGCAAGGGCATGGGGCTGGTGACCATCTCCGACCACAACCGCATCGAAGGGGCGCTGTCCATCGCCCATCTGCCCGGCACCTTCGTCAGCGAGGAAGTCACGTCCTATTTCCCCGACGACCGATGCAAGGTCCATGTGCTGGTTTTCGACATCACCGAGGCCATGCACCGGGAGATGCAGCGTCTGCGCGAGAACATCCACGAGCTGGTCGATTACCTGCGCCAGGAAGGCATCCACCACGCCGTGGCCCACCCGCTTTTCGGGGTCAACGACCGCATGACCGTGGCCAATTTCGAAAAGCTCCTGCTGCTGTTTCGCAATTTCGAGATCAACGGCGCGCGCGACGCCTGGCAAAATGACTGCCTGCGCGACATCATCCCCAACCTCGACGCCGACACCATCTGGCGGCTGGCCGACAAGCACGGCATCGACCCCGGCTACGCCCAACCCTGGCGCAAGAACCTGATCGGCGGCTCCGACGACCACAGCGCGCTCACCATCGCCTCCACCTACACCGAGGTCGACGGCGCCGGAAACCTGGCCGAATTCCTTGCCGGCCTGGAAAACGGGGCCTCGGTCGCCCGGGGCGCGTCGAGCACGCCGCGCACCATGGCCCGCAACCTCTACAGCATCGCCTACCAGTATTATAAACACCGCTTCGGCATCGACCGCTTCCTGGACAAGGACGTGACCCTCAAGGTCGTGGACCGGTTCCTGGAACCCGGCGAACAGGAAGCCGCTGGGCTGGCCTTTCGCCTCAAAAGCCGCCTCGCCCGGGGACTGACCCGCCGCCGCAAGAGCGCCAGCACCCCGCTTCGGGAGCTTATCCGCACCGAGACGGAATCACTCATCCACTCCGATCCGGCGCTTATGGAATTCGCCAGGGCCGGCGTCCTTGGCAACGACAGTCTGGAAAACGGCTGGTTCTCCTTCGTCAACCGGGCCACCAACCGGGTGGCCGCCCATTTTGCCGGTTCGCTGCTCGATCACGTCAGCGGGGCCAACGTCTTCGACATCTTCGGAGCCCTGGGTTCGGCCGGGGCGCTCTACACCATGCTCGCCCCCTACTTCCTGGCCTATTCCATCTTCACCAAGGACCGGCAGTTCAGCAGCCAGGCCAGGCTGGCGCTCACCGGTCAAAACGGCAAGGACGCCGCCGTGCGCGTGGCCCACTTCACCGACACCTTCCACGAGATAAACGGCGTGTCCGGCACCCTGCGCCAGCAGGCCGAGCTGGCCATCAAAACCGGCAAGTGCCTAAGTATCTACACCTGCGACCACGGCCCGCGCGTCTTCGAGCCCGGCGTGCAGCAGTTCACGCCCATCGGCGTTTACAGCCTGGCCGAGTACCCCGACCAAAAGCTCTACTACCCGCCCCTTCTTGAAATGCTCCACTCCGTCTACGCCGGCAACTTCACCCGCATCCACTCGGCCACCCCCGGCCCCATCGGCCTGGCCGCCCTGTGCATCGCCAAAACCCTTCGCCTGCCCATCTACGGCACCTACCACACGGCGCTGCCCCAATACGCCCAGATCCTCACCGGCGACGAGGCCATGGAAGACCTCACCTGGAAGTGCATCATCTGGTATTACAATCAGATGGATCTGGTGTACGTGCCGTCCAAGGAAACCGGCCGGGAGCTGACCGAAAAGGGGCTTGATCCGGCCAAGCTGCGGCTGTTTCCGCGCGGTGTGGACGTTATCCGCTTCGATCCGGCCAAGCGCGACACCGATTTGGCGGCGCGCTTCGGCCTGGGCGACGGCCCGCGCCTGCTCTACGCCGGCCGGGTGTCCCGGGAAAAGGACCTGCATCTGCTGGCCACGGCCTTCCGCCGGCTCGTGGGGCAGCATCCCGAAGCCACCCTGTGCATCGTGGGCGACGGCCCCTACCTCGACGAGCTGCGCGCGCAGCTTTCCGGCACGCCCACGGTCTTCACCGGCTACCGCGAAGGCGAAGAGCTGGCCGGGCTTTTCGCCGCCTGCGACCTGTTCGTCTTCCCCAGCGCCACCGACACCTTCGGCAACGTGGTCCTGGAAGCCCAGGCCTCGGGCCTGCCGATCATCGTCACCAACCAGGGCGGCCCCATGGAGAACATCGTGCCCGGCGAAACCGGCGTCGTGGTCCCGGCCGGCGACGCCGAGGCGCTCCACGCGGCCATGGCCGGCTTGCTGGCCGATCCCGAACTCATGCGGGCCATGGGCCGGGCCGGCCGGGACTACGCCGAAAAGCGCACCATCGACCAGGCCTTCGAGGACTATTGGAAGATGTACGAGGACGCGCCGGGCGCGCCGCCCGCCATCGTCCCCCTGGAGCCGGCCCTGGCCAGGGCCATGCAACGTCTGGTACACGCAGCCTGACGACGCTGCTGCCCTGCGACGCTAGAAGACCCCGGCCGGAAGTGTTCCGGCCGGGGCCTTTTATCCGTCATGGCGCGGACAAACCCCAAAAAGGGCTGCGTACGGCACGATTGCCCCTTTTTTGGCCGCCGCAGGCCTCCGGGACATGCCGCCGCAGCCTCCCCCCCAGGACAAGGGCGGCGTGTTGTCGAGAGAAATTATCCATTGTATAAAACCCGTCGTATGCGGTATTGTTGTCACACTTTTTGGTTCAGCAACGAAGCGAGTCGCCATGTCCCAGGATCAGCCCTCCATATGTGACGCCCCGGAAACGCAGGACGCTCGCGGCCAACCGCGCCACGGCGACGCTTTGCCCGTGGATTCGACCCGGCTTCGATTCGAGGATCTGTTCCACATCGAGGAAATTCAGCGCATTCAGGACGCCTTCGCCGCCGCTTCGGGCGTGGCCTCGCTCATTACCGATCCTCAGGGCCAGCCGCTCACCCGGCCAAGCAATTTCACCACCCTGTGCGCCAAAATCATTCGCGGCACGCCCAAGGGCCTGGCCAACTGCATCCGCTCCGACACCTGTCTGGGCCAGGGGCTGCCGGACGGCCCCATGGTCCGACGCTGCCTGAGCGGCGGCCTTCTCGACGGCGGCACGGCCATTCATGTCGGCGACCGCCACATCGCCAACTGGATGGTGGGGCAAATCCTGGACGAAGAGGCCGACCTTGAGGCCATGGCCGCCTATGCCCGGGTGATCGGCGCCGACGAGGCAGCCTTCCGGGCCGCCCTGGCCGAGGTGCCGCGGATGCCCCTGGCCCGGTTTGAAAAAATCTGCCAGGCCCTGCACCACTTCGCCAACCACCTCTCGACCCTGGCCGTGGCCAATTTCGAGCAGGCCCAGCGCATCGGCGAACTGCGCCAAGCCCAGGCCAGCATCAAGGCCCGGGATCGCAGCCTCTCGGAAATCATCGATTTTCTGCCCGATCCCGCCTTTGCCGTGGACAGGGACGGCCGGGTCACCTTCTGGAACAAGGCCTTGGAGCGCTTAACCGGCATCGCCGCCGCCGACATGCTCGGCAAGGGCGATTTCGCCTACGGCGCGGCCTTTTACGGCCAGCCCATCCCGCTGCTCCTGGACTATGCCCGGGGGGCCGTTTCCACGCCCGACCCGCGCTACCATGTCGCCGACATCGCCCAGGGCGAGATCATCGCCGAGGTCACCCTGACCGCCATGCCCGGCGGCGAACGCCATGTCTGGGCCAAGGCCGTGGCCCTCTACGACGAGTTCGGCCAGGTCAACGGGGCCATCGAGGCCATTCGCGACGTCACCGACCGGGAACGGCGCGAAGCGGCGCTGCGTCAAAGCGAAGCCATGTTCCGGGGCATCGTGGAAACCGCCCACGAAGGGGTGTGGGTCTACGACGTGAACTACGACACCACCTTCGTCAACAAGCGCATGGCCGACATGCTGGGGTATGCGCCCCATGAGCTGTTGGGCCGCAATCTGACCGAGTTCCTGCCGCCGGAAAGCCAGCAGCGGGCCGCGCAACAACAGCAACGTCGCCGGGAAGGCTTCAGCGACGTGTTCGAGCAGTGCATCAAGCGCCGCGACGGCGCCCTGCTCTGGGTACTCATCTCCGCCAGCCCCTTGCTGGACGAACACGGCAACTTCGCCGGCTCGCTGGGAATGTTTTCGGATTTAAGCGCGGTCAAGACCGTTGAGGCGGAACTGCGGGCCCACCGGCAGCGTCTGGAAGACGAAGTGGAAGGACGCACCCGGGAACTGCGCGAACAAGCCATGGAACTGGCCGAAGCCAACATCCGCTTAAGCGAACTCGACCGGCTCAAGTCGGCCTTTCTCTCCACCGTCTCCCATGAGCTGCGCACGCCCCTGACTTCGATCCTGGGGTTCGCCAAGCTCATCGGCCGGGAATTTGGCGAGCATTTCAGCCCGCTTGCCGGCGACAAGCCGGCCCTGGCCGCCCGGGCCAAGCGCATCGCCCACAACCTCGGCGTGGTCTACGGCGAGGCCGAACGCCTCACGCGCCTGATTAACGACGTCCTCGACCTCAACCGCATCGAATCCGGCAACATGCAGTGGCGCGACCAGTGCATCGATCCGGTGGCTGTGCTGCGCCAAGCCGTGCAGTCCATCGAAGGCCTGCTGACCCAGCGTCCGGAAATCCGTTTCCGCTTTCTCGCCGATGCCTCGGCCCCGCCGCTCCTCATGGACCCTGACCAACTCGTGCAGGTCATCGCCAACCTGCTGCAAAACGCCGTCAAATTCACCGAACAGGGCGAGGTCGTGTTGGAAATCCGCGCCGAAGCCGAGGGCGTGCTCATGACTGTGCGCGACCAGGGCGTGGGCATTCCGGCCGATCAGCTCGAATCGATTTTCGACAGGTTCCATCAGGTGGGGCGCGGCGACACCATTGTCAGCCCGACCATCAAGGGCACGGGCCTGGGCCTGGCCATCTGCCGCCAGATCGTGCGCCACTACGGCGGCCGCATCTGGGCCGAGTCGCGGCTCGGGGAAGGCAGCGCCTTTCATGTGCGCCTGCCCATGGCCCAACAGTGCCTGGAAACGGTCTGCGACCCGGCGTTATAACGCCAAGAAGCTGGCGCGGCCCGGCGCAATATGTTCGGCCAGGCCACTCCCCGGCCAGGCGCGGAAAAGGTCCGGGCATGCGCCGAAAACACGCGAGTTGCACGCTGCCGAGCGCCACGACGTTCGAGCTGCGGAAAAGGTCTGGGCACGCGGCGAAAACACGCCGCCAAGTCTCATCATCCCTGCCGACGACATCCCCCGAGACCAGCGGCCAAAGGCCGGGTTATCGGGCTTTTTGCCAGGCCAGCATGACCGAGGTGCCAAACAGGCGTTGGGGCAGCGGCTCCAGACGCCCTATATGGCCAAGGGCGGCGTTGAGCCAATCGCTTTTGGCGTCAAACCCCGTGGCGACAATGTCGCTTTCCGTTTTTTTGAGCCGCAGCAGGAACTTGCGCACGACCAACAGCGGATAATACGGCGCGCCCCAATAGGTGGAGGCGACCAGACGCAGGCCGGCCCTGCGCCCCAGGTCTTCGGCCTGGGCCAGGGTGTAGCGCCGCAAGTGCCCGGCCATGGTGTCGTAGGCGGAGAAAAGATGCTGGTAGGCCGGCAGATTCACGTAAAGCAGACCGCCGGGCTGCAAATGGTGCAAGGCGGACGCTAAAAAGCCCAGCTCGTCCGCGACATGCTCCAGCACGTCAAAGAGGAAAATCGTCTTGTATTTCCCGGCCAGTTCGGGCAGCCGGTCATGGATATTGTAGACGTAAAGGCCGCTTGACGTGCTCACGTTGTGGGCCAAGGCGTTTTCGTCGAGATCGAAGCCGTCCACGGCCAGACCGTATTCCCGTTCCAGTTGGCTTTGCAAAAGCCCCCGGCCGCAGCCGACGTCGGCCGCCGGGGCCATGTCCCGAGCCGCCTGGCCGGCCAGGGCGCGAAAGACCTCCAGGCGGCGACGCACCCAGAAATGCTCCAGGCTGGCGATGTCATGCCAATAGTCCGTCATGTTGACGGGCAAGGCCTCGGACAGATGAACAACGTTTCGCATTGCGACCGTTTACCCCCATCTCCTGGTTCTGGCCGGCGGTTCCGGCCTGGCGACATCGCCCACCGTGCCGTCGACAACGGCGAAGGGACGGCCCTTCACCTCCTGCAGCAGCACCCGGATGTATTCGCCGATGACGCCGAGAAAAACGAAGAGAATGCTCATGAAAAACAGAAAGATGACCAAAATGGTCGCGGCCACGGGGCTGACCCCGACCCAGTAGCCGAACAGGGAAAACTGGGGAAAAAACCGGTTGAACACCACGAAAAACATGAGCAGGCAGGCAAACAGCCCAACGCCAAAGCCAAACACGCCGATAAATCGCAGCGGAAAGTCGGTGAAGCCGACGAATCCGAGCAAGGCCAGATCGACGAGCTTTCGCAGGTTGTACTTGCTCTTCCCGGATCGCCGCGTGGGGCGATTATAGGGAAAGCCCAGCTGCGTGAAACCGACCCAGGAACGCAGCCCGCGAAACATCCGGGATTTTTCCGGCAAGGCCAGGACGGCGTCAAGGGCCTTGCGCGTAACGACGCAGAAGTCGCCGGCGTCGCGGGGCCAGTCGTGGGTGGCCACCTTGTGCATGATCAAATAGAAAAACGAGTAGAAAAACCTGAGCAGCCAAGGGGAATCGCGTCTGGCCCGCACGCCGTAACAGACATCCGCCCCGGATTGGCATTTGGCGTACATGACCAGCAAGACCTGGACAGGGTCTTGCAGATCGCAATCCATCACGCCGATGAAACGTCCCTTGGCATGACAGAGCCCGGTGTCCACCGCCGCCTGGTGGCCAAAATTGCGGCTGAGAAACACGCCTTTGATGCGCGGGTCCTGCAGGTGCAAGCCCACAATGAGCTGGCGTGAACGATCCCGGCTGCCGTCGTCTACAAAAATGATCTCCCAATCGGCTCCCAGGGCCGCCTCAAGGGCCGGAACGACTTCCGCCTGAAAAAGCGGCAAGACGTCCTCTTCATTATAGCAGGGTACGACAAGGGAAAGCTCGACTGTATCCATGCGTCGCTCCCAATGGCACATTGCCGGGGCCATTCCGCCGCATAAACATTTCGCCGCTAGGACGGCGACAGAATGCCTCAAACATAGAGCATAATAAAAAAGACAGAGCACCGCAACACAGCTCTGGCAGCGCGCTCTCCAACCATGCCCAATCAGCCGTTTGGCGCCCTGTTGCCGCACCGTGCCGGACGTGCCGCGCAACGGGCTTGCCTGTCATGCGGCAAGAGACGGCGGGGCCGGTCCAAGAGCAGCCCTGCTCCCAAAACGGTCCGCCCGCTCCTGGCGGAAGGATGGACCGCCTTGGTCAGCATTCGTTGAACCGTTTCCTGTCGGAAGCGTCACGCGCCCTGTTCCGCATCTTCGCCTCCGCATGCCCGCCGGCTGTCCGACAGGCCGTCTCCCATAAACATGATCCGGGACACGCCCGGACGTGCCGAGGCGACAGCACGCCGAAAACGGCTGCCCCCAGGCGTCGCACGCCCTGCGCGGCTGCCCGGTTCGAGGCCCGGCCCCTAGAATTCCAGATGCCGCCAAGTGCGTGGGAAGGCCATGACGTCGCGGATGTTGGTGACGCCGGTGACGAGCATGACCAGCCGTTCGAACCCGAGGCCGAAGCCGGCATGGGGCACCGTGCCGAAGCGCCGGGTGTCGAGGTACCACCAGTAGGCCTCAAGGGGCAGGCCGAGTTCCGCGATGCGGGCTTCCAGCCGGTCCAGGCGCTCCTCGCGGGCGCTGCCGCCGACCAGCTCGCCGATGCCCGGCACGAGCACGTCCATGGCCCCGACGGTCTTGCCGTCGTCGTTTTGGCGCATGTAAAAGGCTTTAATATCCTTGGGATAGTCGTACACGATGACCGGACGTTTGAAATGCTCCTCGGCCAGATAGCGCTCGTGTTCGCTTTGCAGGTCGGACCCGAAAGCCACCGGGTATTGGAAGGCTTTCTTGCAGGAGGTCAGGATGTCCACGGCCTCGGCGTAGGGCAGGCGCACGAAGGGCTGGGCCAGCAGGTTCTCCAGGGTGGCGGGCAGGGTCGGGTCCACGAACTTGGCGAAAAGCCCGAAGTCCTCGGCGCATTCGGCCAGCACCAGCCGCACCAGATGGGTGACCAGAGATTCGGCCAGGTCCATGTTGTCTTCGAGATCGGCGAAGGCCATCTCGGGTTCGAGCATCCAGAACTCGGCGGCATGGCGCGAGGTGTCGGAGTGCTCGGCCCGAAAGGTCGGCCCGAAAGTGTAGACCCGGCCCAGGGCGCAGGCCAACGGCTCGGCCGAGAGCTGGCCCGAGACGGTCAGCATGGCTTCCTTGCCGAAAAAGTCCTGGCTGACGCGCTCGGCCGCCGACAGCGCGGCCGCTTCGGGACCCAGGGTGGTCACCCGGAACATCTCGCCGGCTCCTTCGCAGTCCGAGCCGGTGATGACCGGGGTGTGGACCAGGGCGAAGCCCTCCTTGGCGAAATAGTCGTGGATGCCGTGGGCCAGGGCCGAGCGAATGCGCAGCATCGCGCCGTATTTGTTGGTGCGCGGACGCAGGTGGGCGATGGTGCGCAAAAATTCGTCGGAATGGCGTTTTTTCTGGAGCGGATAGGTTTCCGGTTCGGCCGCGCCCAGAAGTGAAACCGCAACGGCCCGGACTTCGTAGCGCTGGCCCTTGCCCGGCGAGGCGACCAGTTCGCCCGTGACCGCCACCGACGCGCCGACGCCCAGCGACTTGACCAGGTCCGCGCCCTCGGCCGTGTCGTCGATGATGATTTGCAAGTTGCCCAGGCAGGAACCGTCGTTTAATTCGAGAAAGGAAAAGCCCTTGGCGTCGCGGCGGGTGCGTATCCAACCCATGACGCGGATTTCGGGACAGGGGGACGGGCTTTCCAGGGCGGCCTTGACAGTGGTGCGGCGTATGCTCATGCGTCATTCCAGGTGAAGGTGAAAGGACATTTTTCCGCGCCCGAGGCGATGGTCGCCGGGCGATCCAGGGTCAGGCTGGGGCTGTAGCCGGCGGCAAAGGCGGCGTCGCGCAGGCACGACACGCGAACGGCCAGTTCTTCGGGCAGGCCCATTTCCCGGTAGCTCTCGGCGTAGCGGCAACGCGTGACGTCGAAGGACACGCGGCCGGGCTCGCGCCGTTCGTTGGCGATCTCAAGTGCTCCGCCGCGTTGCCAGATGGCCGCGACCGCGGCGAAATGCGCAAGGTTCGGCCCGCCCGGGGCCTGGGCGGCGAAGGCCTGGCCGGCGGCCTTGGCGGCGTGGGCCACCGTGTCCTCGATGACGGCCAAGGCGGCGTCGCGGCCCTGGCGCTCGACCAAGACGGCGTAGACGTCGGCCAGCATGGCCGCCTCGATGCGGCGGCGCTCAAGCAAGGTGATTTCGGACGAGATCGTTGCGTTCATTGGGGTTGCTCCAGCGCCCGAGAGAAAAACGGCGGGCGCGAAGGCCCCTTTTGCCACAACGTCCGGCCCGACCACAACCGCCGCGAAGCCGCCCTGGGCGAACAGGCGACAAGCAACAAAACTGTCGGACAATACCGCCGTTTTTGGCGGGAAGGCTTCCCTTTAGCGGCCAAAGCCTTATACTTTCGGGCATTGCCGGGGCTCCCGCCATGGCATCAAGTTTGCTGTATCGACAATGACCCCCAGGAGGCCGACATGCTTGTACCCATTATCGAAGCCCTCCTTGAAAGGCTTTTGCGCAAAACCCCCGAGCCGGTTCCCTGTCCCGTGGAACACGACGACCAACGCGACCGCCGAAGCGGCAAGCGCAAGCAAAACAATTGACACGATAACAAAAAAATACGTGACTCTCACGCTTCGCCATCAAGCGTGACGCGGCGACGCCTGTCGACAGGGTAAAGAGACACCCCTTTTCTATTTGCCGTGACATTCTGTACTTCTTACAAAAAATACATGTATGCTGCCATGATTATTGTCCGCCGCGCCATAAATGGCTTTCGTTTTGTCGCGGCGCAGCGGCAACCGACACGGGAGACGCCTTTTCATGCTTGACGCCAGCGTCCTGCCGCCTCTGCTCCTCACCTTCAAGGTGGCCACCCTGGCCACGGCGCTCGCCACCATCCCGGCGGTCTGCCTGGCCCGGCTGGCCCAGGTGCGCGATTTCCCCGGCCGCGACGTCGTCGACGCCGTGCTGACCCTGCCCATGGTGCTGCCGCCCACGGTCCTTGGCTACTACATCATCGTGGTGCTCGGCCGGCGCGGGATCATCGGCTCCTGGCTGTGGGACGCCTTCGGGGTGACCATTATGTTCACCTGGGAGGGCGCGGTGGTGGCGGCGGCGGTGGTGGCCTTTCCCCTGGTCTACCGTTCGGCCAGGGCGGCCTTCGAAGGCGTGGACGGCAACCTGGAGAACGCGGCCCGGACCCTTGGCGCTTCGGAGACGGCCATCTTCTTGCGGGTTTCGTTTCCCCTGGCCCTGCGGGGCGTCGTGGCCGGCGTGGTGCTGGCCCTGGCCCGGGCCATGGGCGAGTTCGGCGCCACCCTCATGGTGGCCGGCAACCTGCCGGGCAAGACGCAGACCCTGTCCCTGGCCGTGTACAGCGCCACCCAGGCCGGCAACGACGCCCTGGCCAACGAGCTGGTGCTGCTCATTTCCGCGGCCTGCGTGGCGCTTCTCGTGTTCGTCGCCCGAATCGTGAAACCGAAAGCCTAGAGAGAAGGAAGTTGCGATGATGAAAAAACTGCTGCTCACCCTGGCCCTGTGTCTTTCCCTGGCCGCTCCGGCCGCCGCCGGCGACATCACCGTCTCGGCCGCCGCCAGCCTCACCGACGCCTTCAACGAACTCAAGGGCGCTTTCGCCAAGGATCACCCCGGCGTCAACGTGACCTTCAATTTCGCCGCCTCCGGCGCGCTGCTCTCCCAGATGGCCCAGGGCGCGCCCGTGGACGTCTTTGCCTCGGCCGACCAGAAAACCATGGACCAGGCCGTCGAGAAAAAGCTCATCGACGTGCCGACCCGGGTCAACTTCGCCCAAAACGCCCTGGTCATGGCCGTGCCGGCCGACAACCCGGCCAAGCTCAAGGACCTGACCGCGCTGACCACCCCGGCCGTCAAGCGCGTGGCCGCAGGCAACCCCGACTCCGTGCCGGTCGGCCGTTACACCAAGGCCGCCTTGTCCAAGACCGGCCTGTGGGACGCCATCTCCGGCAAGCTCGTCCTGGCCGAGTCCGTGCGCCAGGTGCTGGACTACCTGACGCGCGGCGAAGTCGACGCCGGCTTCGTCTACGCCACCGACGCCAAACAGGGCGGCGACAAGGTCAAGACCGTGGTCGAAGTGCCGGTGGAAACCCCGGTCACCTATCCCATCGCCGTGCTGGCCGGCGCCAAGGACAAGAAGGACGCCGCCGCCTTCGTGGCCTTCGTCACAAGCCCCAAGGGACAGGCCGTCCTGGCCAAGTACGGCTTCAAGAAGCCCTAGCCCCGTTTATCGGCGAGATCGGAAGAGCGTCGTGTAGGGGAAGAGTGTAG
>ALAO01000026.1 GCA_000307955.1 Solidesulfovibrio magneticus str. Maddingley MBC34
GTGGCGTTCATTTCTTCCATGGCCGTGGCCGTCTCGGCCATGCGCCGGGACTGGTCCTCGGCGCCCTGGCTGGATTCGGCGATGCGGTCGGCGAGCTGCGAGGAGGCGGACTCGACCACGGACACCACGCCGCCCAGGCGAGCGGCGGCGTGGGCCAAGCCTTCGGCCCGGGCCTGTTCGGCCTTGCGGGTGGCATCCTCGGCCAGCCGGGTGGCGTCCTCGGCGGCCCGGGCCTTTTCCTCGGCTTCATTGGTTTTGGTTTCGATGGCGGCCATGTTGTCGCGAAGCGTGGCCACCATGGCATTGAGGGCGACCTGCATACGGGCGGCTTCGTCGTTGCCGACGGCGTCCAGGCGCACGGACAGGTCCCCGGCGGCGCACTGCATGGCGGCCTGGGTGGTCTGGCGGATGGGGCCGGTGACGGAGGCCATGATAACGAGGCACAGGCCGATGAGGACGGCCAGCCCAAGGCCGCAGGCCACGGCGATGGCGGTCAGGGCGTCGCGGATGCGGGCGGCGTTGTCGGCTTTGATGGCGGCCTTGGTGCGCTCGACGTTGTCGATGTAGACGCCCGTGCCTAACCAGAGGTCCGTGCCGGGGATGGTGACGGCATAGGCGAGCTTGGGCTGGTCTCCCGCGCCGGGTTTGGGGAAGACGTATTCCACGAAGCCGCCGGAGGCGGCCGCCTTGGCGAGTTCGCGAACGAAGTAGACGTTGTTTTTATCTTTGAGATCGCCCAAGTCCTTGCCCTGGTTGTTCTTGGCCGGCGGGAGGGCGATGTTGACGGTGCCCTGATAGACGAAGAAGTAGCCAGACTTGTCGTCTTCGAAACGGAAGGCGTCGACCATGGCGCGGATGATGTCGTAGCGCTTTTCCTTGTCCGGCACGTCCTTGATGATCGCGGCAATGGCCTCGGCCATGCCGTTGGACGCAACGGCCAGCTTTTGCCGTTCGCCTTGCAGCATGATGGCCTGGGCGGCGGAGACGGTATGGTCCTCGATCCGCTGCAGCTCGCGGGAGAACGTGATGATCATGCCGGCCGTGAACAGGGCAAAAAGGGCCAGCAGCAGGACAAAGCGCCAGGAGAGGGAGAAACGGCGCAGGACGCCAAACGCGCCGCCGGAACCCGATGGTTGTACAGCCACGGAAGGCCTCCGCACACGGGATGTCGCAGGTTATAAGGATCAGCCTGTCCGAAACAATACGGCAAAGGCCAGGCTATGGCAACGCGTGGCCGAGGACTGAAAGCCGCGACGGGCAAAAAAGGCGGCCCCCGCCGGGGAAGCGGGGGCCTTTCAAGGAGGGAGGAGAGCATGTGCGGTCACGCCGTTTGCCGGTTGCCTGCCGGGACGGCGTTGACGTTTAGGCCTGAGGGGTGGCCCGTTGCGTCACTACTCTTATAAGACCGGATCATGAAAACGGCATGGAGAGGAGATGAATTCGGCGACGGGTCGGGCAAAAGGAAACCCCCGCCGGGGAGCGGGGGTTTCGCTGTCGAGGAGGGGGAGAACAGGCTTCCGGTTACGGGAGGGGACCGCTCCGGGGGCCGTGTGTTTGGCGGCAATCGCAGGGGCCGGAGGGGATGGCCGTCTGCCGTTGATGAAAGAGATAGTCCCCGCCCATGGAGGGGCCATGGCCGCTCCATGAATTCCAGCTTAGAATTCGTTTTCGACGTCGCAAAAAAGGAAGTCCCCGCCGGGGAGCGGGGACTTCGTTCAAGGAGGGGGAGAGCGTCCTTGGGACCGCCTGAGGATGGGAGGGGCCATCCGGTATGGCGAAACAAGGCTGAGGGTTTTGTCTTGGGTGTCTCGCCCGGGCGTTTCCGCCTCGTTCGATGACTACTGTATAGGGGCGGGACGTGAAGTGGGAATGGCCGTAGGATGAACTATAATTTAACTTTTGGTCCGCCCGGCCGGAAAGGCCAGGGTCACGCGAAGGCCGGGCCTGTTGTCGCCAAGGCGCAGCTCGGCCTGGTGCAGGCCGGCGGCGGCGGCGACCAGGGACAGGCCCAGGCCGCTGCCCGGGGTGTTGCGGCTCGATTCCAGACGGGTGAAGCGTTCCAGGACGAATTCGCGGTGCTCGGCCGGGATGCCCGGCCCGGTGTCGGCCACGGTCAGTTCCGGGCCGGCCGGTCCGGCGGTCAGGGACAGGGTCACCCGGCCGCCGCCCGGGGTGTATTTGACGGCGTTGTCCAGGAGATTGGCCAGGGCCTGGGAGAGCAGGTGGCGGTTGCCGGGCACGGTCACCTGGGGGGCGAGGTCCACTTCCAGGGACAGGCCGGCCTCCTCGGCCACGGGCTCGTAGAGTTCGGCGGCGTCGGCGGCCAGGCGCGTCAGGTCGATGTCGGTGAAATCCTGGCGGCGGGCCCCGGATTCGGCCTGGGCGATGGTCAAAAGCGCGTTGAAGGTCTGGAGCAGTCCGTCGATCTCGGTGATGGCGCGTTCCAGGGCCTGGCGGCAGGCCTCAGGCTCCTGGGGGCGGGCCAGGGTGATCTCCAGGCCCGAGCGGATGCGGTTTAGGGGGCCGCGCAGATCGTGGGCGATGTTGTTGGAGACCTGTTTGACGCCGTCCATGAGGCGGCCGATCTGGTCGAGCATGGCGTTGAGGTTTTCGGCCAGGCGGTCGAACTCGTCGCCGGCCCCACGGGTGGGGATGCGGCGGGTGAGGTCGCCGTTCATGATTTCCCGGCTGGCCTTGGTGATGACGTCGATGCGCTTGAGCATCCAGCGGCTGGTCAGGACGCCGCCGGCTCCGCCGAGAACGACGGTGAGGAGCATGCCCCAAATGAGCGCGTCGACGATGAGCCGCTCGACCTTGATCCGCTCGGACACGTCGCGGCCGACCACCAGATGGAAGTTGCCAGGCAGCAGGAAATAGCGCATCCGCACCCGGCGCGGCTCGAAGTTCTCGGTGTCCTCCAGGGTGGCGTCGAACCAGCCAGAGCCGGTGTCCTTGAACTTGGGCCAGTCGGGCAGGTTGCCGGCCAGGGGATTGAACTTCCAGTCGGTGAGGAGATAGACGCTCGATCCGGCCTTGTCCTTGGCCACGCGGGACTTGATGACGCGGATAAGGCCGGTCAGCCCAAGCTGGCTGTACTGCTCGGCCAGGCCCTGGATTTCGGCGTTGATGGTCTCGTCGGTCTGGCGCTCCATGAAGCCGGCCGTGGACGAATAGATGAACCACAACAGCACCAGCACCGACAGGCCGAAGGCGGCCATGTGCAGGATGGACAGGCGCAGGGTGGAGGAACGCAGGAGCTTAGTGGCTATCACGCAGGCTGTACCCGGCGCCGCGGATGGTGGATAACAGCGGCTTGTCGTGGCCCTTGTCGATTTTCTGGCGCAGCCGGCTCACATGGACGTCGATGACGTTGGTCTGGGGATCGAAGGAATAGTCCCAAACGTTTTCCAGCAGCATGGTGCGGGTGACCACATGGCCGGCGTGGCGCATGAGGTATTCCAGCAGGGCGAATTCCTTGGGCTTGAGTTCGATGGGCCGGCCGGCCCGGCGCACGGTGCGCCCGACCAGATCCATTTCCAGGTCGGCCACCTTGAGCATGGTGTCCGGGGCGTCGGAGCGGCCCCGGCGCAGGAGGGCCTCCAGCCGGGCCAGGAGCTCGGCGAAGGCGTAAGGCTTGACCAGATAGTCGTCGCCGCCGGCCTTTAAGCCCTTGACCCGGTCGTCCACGTCGCCCAGGGCCGAAAGGATGAGCACCGGGGTGGCGTTGCCGGCCGAGCGCATGGTCTTGACGATGGTCAGCCCGTCGACACCGGGCAGCATCCGGTCGACCACGCAGGCGTCGTAGGTTTCGGCGGCCACGCGGTAGAGGGCCTCGCGCCCGTCGGCCACATGGTCCACCACATAGCCCGATTCCTTGAGTCCCTTGACCAGATAGGCGGCGGCGTCCAGGTCGTCTTCCACGATGAGTACGCGCATAATGGTTTCCTTTACCCCTTTTGGGGGTCCGGGGGCCTAA
>ALAO01000027.1 GCA_000307955.1 Solidesulfovibrio magneticus str. Maddingley MBC34
GCGGTGCGCCGACGAAGAGGGTCAGCTCCCGGGCCAGGGCGGCCACGATGTCGTCGGCCGTCTGCACGAGCCGGGCTCCCTGGGAGAGCAGCGCATGACAGCCGGCGAAGGTCGGCAGATTGACCGGCCCGGGCAGGGCGAACACCTCGCGCCCCTGCTCCAGGGCCAGGCGGGCGGTGATGAGGCTGCCCGACCGCTCGGCCGCCTCCACCACCATGACGCCAAGCGAAAGTCCGGCGATGATGCGGTTTCGCACCGGAAAATTGGCCGCCCGGGGCGGCGTGCCCGGGGGGAATTCGCTGACCACGGCCCCGCCGGCGGCCAGCTCCCGCCACACGTCGAGGTTGGCGTCGGGATAGACCAGATCAAGCCCGGTGCCGAGGATGGCCACGGACCGGCCCGGGCCGGAAAGCCCGCCCAGATGGGCTTGTCGGTCGATGCCGTAGGCCAGCCCCGAAACGACCGTGATCCCGGCCCCGGCCAGGCCGGCGGCGATGTCGTAGGCCGCGCCGAAGCCGTAGCGCGAGCACTGCCTGGCCCCGACCATGGCCACGCACGGGCCGGACAGCAGGCCCACGTCGCCGACGACGTAGAGCATGGCCGGCGGATCGGGCAGCTCGCGCAACCGGGCGGGATAGGCGGGATGGAAATAGGGCAGCGGGGTCAGCCCCTTGGCGGCGGCGGCGGCCAGCTCGGCCTCGGCCGCCTGGCTGGTGAGCCCCCGGGCCAGGGCGGCGGCCGCGTCGTCGGGGCAAAGGCCCTGGGGGCCAAAGGACCGGGCGTCGGCCAGGGCGGCCGCAGCCGAGTCGTAGCGATCGAAAATGCGGCGCACGGTGCGCGGCCCGATGCCGGATTGCAGGCGCAGGCGCAGGCAGGCCAGACACTCGGCCACAAAGGCGTCATCGTCGGCCCAGGTGGCGGCCGAAGGCGGCGGGGCCGCGAAATCCGTCATTTGGGCAGGGCCTGGAGCTTCTGGCGGGCCACGGCGGCCAGTTCCGCGTTGGGGTAATCCTTGAGATAGCGCTCCAGGGATGCCCGGGCGGCGGCCATGTTGCCGGCCTTTTCCTGGGCCACGGCCATCTTATAGAGCGAATCCGCCGCCTTGTGGTGTCCGGGCCAACCCTTGGCCACCTTTTCGAAATCGGCGATGGCGGTCATGTAGTCGCCCTGGGCAAAGGCCCCCTCGCCCACCCAATAGAGGGCGTTTGGCGTCAGCGGACTGGTCGGGTGATTGGCCAAAAACTGGTCAAAGGCGGTCTTGGCCTCGGCGGTGCGGCCGTTTATAGCCAGTTGCAGGGCCCGGTTGTATTCGGCCTTCTGACCGGGGGTCGCGGTCTCGGCGTAGCCCGGGGCTGGGCCGCTCCCCTTGGGCGCGGGTTCCCTGGGGCCGGCGGGTGGCGAGGACTCGACCGAAGCCGGCGGCGCGGTGGGATCGGCCGGCGTATCGGCCTTGGCTGTTTTGTCGGGCTTGGCCGTTTTGTCGGGCTTGGCCGGAACTTCAGCCTTGGCCGGAGCCTCAGCCTTGGCCGGCTGGGGTTCCGGGGCGGCGACCGGAGACGGCGACGCCGGGGGCGTGGCCGCAGCTTTGGGGCCGGTCTCGGCCTTGGGCGTCGGCCCGGCTTCCAAGCGATCGGCGGCGATGGCCGCTTCCGGGGTGGCCGGCGCGGCGGTCGGACCAACCCGGCCAAGGCCGCGCTTGCCGTAGGCCTCGGATGCGGCGGCGGCGGTCTGGGGCGGCGCGGACGGACGGGAAACGCTTGGCGGCAGGCCGGCCGGCGGTCCGGCCGGTTCCGGCCCCGGGCCGGCGGCGGCCATGGCCGCCCCGGCGGCGTCCGGGGGCAATGCGCCGGGTTGGGCTGCCCGCTCGGGCGCGCCGGAGGCCCCGCCCTCGGCCGGACGTTCCTGGCCGGGGCCGCCCAGGGCCGCTTCGGGATGGGCAAAGCCCTGGCC
Source organism: Solidesulfovibrio magneticus str. Maddingley MBC34 (assembly GCA_000307955.1). Classification (GTDB taxonomy): domain Bacteria; phylum Desulfobacterota; class Desulfovibrionia; order Desulfovibrionales; family Desulfovibrionaceae; genus Solidesulfovibrio; species Solidesulfovibrio magneticus_A. The sequence continues at coordinate 1,951 of ALAO01000027.1, forward strand.
CAAGGCGCTGCCGCGCGAGGCCCCGGCCGGGACCTTGAGGCCCTGGCCTTCGAGGCTGGCCCGGATGGCGGCTATCTGCTTTTGGATTTCGGCCAGACGGCCGTCGTTTTGCTGCTGGCGGCCGGCGACGGCCTTGAGTTCTTCCTGGGCTTTTTGCAGGGAGGACTCCACGGCGCGCAGGCGAAAGTCGTCGCTGCCCTTGCCCACGGCCAGGGTGTTGCCCGGACCGCAACCGGCAAGCAGGCCGCCGGCCAGGATCATGGCCGACGCCGGCAGGAACAGGGTGCGCCGTTTCATCGTGGGTGTTGTCCTAACGCTGCAATACCTTTCAGATTTAAACAGCAACTACGTGACGGACGCAATTTTCGCAAGCCGATTCTGGAACCCGATTTCGGAGCCGGCCGGTTTTGTTGCATCTTTAGCGGAATTAGGGCACAAGCCGTCTGCAAAGTCCCTTGCGCGCCGTGCCGCGCGCGCTTGGCCGGCAGGCAACGAAACCACCAGGCCGAAAGGAGAAGACGCCCCATGCCCGAGACTGTCCGCATCACCGTTTTCTGGGCGGTCATAGTCCTTTTCGCCGTGCATCTCGGCCTAGCCCTGGCCGCCGCCGCCATTCCCGCGATCACGTCGGTGGTGGGCTTAAGCAAGGTCAAGCGCCTCAAAATTTTCACCGACAAGTTCGGCCAGCAGGCCGCCACCTTCGCCTTGCTTGGCGGGTTGTGGCTGTTTTGCGTCCTGGCCGTCGTGCTGGCGGCGGTCTGGTTCCTGGCGCCGGCCAAAGCCCCCTACTACCTGGGCCTGCCCCTGCCCCTTGGCGCGGTGGCCGCCACGGTGCTTGGCGGCGCGGCCGCCTTTTTGACCTATCGCGGCTCGTGGCAGCGCTTCAAGACCCAAAAGCCCCTGCACGGGCTCATCGGCCTGTGCGCCACCTTGCTGTTATGGGCCGCCTTCTACGTCGGCCTGGCCGCCTCGCGCCCACTGGCCCTGGCCTTGCCGCCGACGACCAACGCCGCCTTCCTGCTGCCGCCCGGCAACTCGCTTTTCTGGCGTTTCCTGGCCGCCGGGCTGCCCCTGTCCGTGGGCTTGGCCGGAGCCTACACCGCTGCCTGGCTGGTCTGGCGGCGCGACCGGGACGATTTCGGGCGCGACTACTACAATTTCACCATGCGCCTGACCGCGCGCTTCGCTTTTGGCGGCATCCTGCTTTCCCTGGCCGGCGTGGCCTGGCTGGGCCTGGGGCTTATGCCCCTGGCCGGCGAGCTGACCACGACCCTGGCCTCGTCGCTCGGGCTTTTCGGCACCGGGCTGCTGCTGGCGCTGGCCTCGTTCGGCTTCATCATGCCCCAGGAAAACGCCCTGCGCCACAAGCTGCTGCTGGTGGCCGGCTTTTTCGGCGCGCTCATGGCCCTAGTCGGGCTGTGCGCCATGGCGGCCAGCCTGATCGCGCCCAATCTGGTCCAGTTCGTGCCGGCGAACCTCAGCCTGCCGGCCATGTCGTAACCGACGCCGGGCCGCTTCGGGCAAGCGCCCCCGGACCGGCTTCGCACAACGCGGCAGCCCGCGATGGTGTATTTCGCGCGCTTGAAACAACCAAGGCGCGGCCGGACATCCGGTCGCGCCTTGTGCGTTGCGGCAGCCGGCCCAGGTTGGACCGGCATGCCCTGAAAAAACCGTCGCCCCCCACACTGGGGACGTCAGGTCCGGTCCGGCTTACAGCCCCGGGGCCTCGGCGTAGAGTTTCACGGACATGGGTTCGGCCAGCAGGTCCGGGGCGGCAGCCTTGAAGCCGTTTAAGTGCGGCGTGTCCAAGTGGGCGGCCAGGAGTTCCCGGCTTTCCCAGGCCTCGACCAGCACGAAGCTGCCCGGGCTTTCCACGGATTCGAAAAGGTCGTAGGCGATATAGCCGGGGTCTTTTTGGGTAGGCGCGACCAGTGCGGTCAGGCCGGCTTTCAGGGCGGCTTCCTTGCCGGGCTTGGCCTTAAAGCGAGCGACGACGTGGACGATGGGTTCGGCCATGGGATACTCCTTATTGGATGACGATGCTTCCGGGCTAGGCGCTTTGGGGGGCGGGGTCAACCGACGCGGCCGGGGCGCCATGTCAAAACCGTAAGCCTTCCCCTGCCCGGCGCGAAAGTATTGACCCTTGTTCGGAAGGCCCGTATCCCCAATTTGAACACATGTTTGACGTAAGGCGGCCAGATGACCAACAGCGGTCGTGAGGACGAAACCCGGGCGCGTCTTTTGGACGCGGCCGGCGAAATATTTTCCTGCAAGGGATTTCACGCCGCCACCGTGCGCGAGATCACCAAGGCGGCGCGCGCCAACGTCGCCGCCATCCACTATCATTTCGGCAGCAAGGACCGGCTGTATCTGGCCGCCCTGGAACATGCTCACGCCGAAGCCATGCGTCTGTATCCGCCGGAGCTGGGCCTGCCGCCCGACGCCTCGCCCGAAACGCGCCTGTACGCTTACGTGCGCGCCCTGCTTTTGCGGCTCACCGAAAAAAACCGCCATGCCTGGCTGTCTCGCCTCATGGCCCGGGAGATGGCCGAGCCCACGCCACAGCTCGCCGTGGTGGTGGAACGCTGTCTGGCCCCGGCCAACGCCGTGCTGCGCGCCATCGTGGCCGACATCCTCGGCCCCGGGGCCGACGCTGCGGCCGTGGCCCGCTGCGCCCAGAGCGTGGTCGGCCAGTGCCGCCATTTCGTTATCGACCGGCCGGTGATCGCCCGGCTCTACCCCGAAAACGCCGCCGAGATCGGCGGCCTCGACGCCCTGGCCGCCCATGTGGCCCGCTTTTCCCTGGCCGCTCTGCGCGGCTACCAGACCAGCGACTTTGCCCCGCCGCAACTGGAACCCCACTCAGGAGACATGCTTTGAACCTTCCGCTTCTTCGCTGCGCCGCTTACGCGGCGCTTTTGCTTTGCGTCTGGTCGTGCAGCGGCTCGGAACAAAAAGCCAGCCGCGAAGCCCGGCCAGCCCCGGTCGAGGCTGTCGCGGCCAAGGCCGCCACCGTGCCGGTCACGGTCAAGGCCGTGGGCAACGTCGAACCCATGGCCACGGTGGCCGTCAAACCGCAGGTGGCCGGGGCCATCGTGGCCCAGCTCGTCACGGACGGGGCCAGGGTGCGCAAGGGCGACGTGCTCTTTCGCATCGATCCCCGGCCCTTCGAGCTGGCCATCCGGGAATCCCAGGCCAAGCTCGAACGCGACAAGGCCCTGCTGTTCAAGGCCGAGGAAGACCTCAAGCGCTACACCACGCTCAAGACCAAGGACGTGGTGGCTCAGGGCCAGTACGACGAGACCTTTGCCCAGGCCAAGACCCTGGAAGGCACCATAAAGCTCAACCAGGCCAGCCTGGAGCGGGCCAAGCTCGACCTGGAATACGCCGAGGTGCGCGCCCCCATCGCCGGCCGGGTCGGCTCGGTGCTTTTGACCACCGGCAACGTGGTCAAGGCCAACGAGGCCACGGCCTGCGTCATCAATCAGATCAGCCCCATCTACATCGCCTTCTCCGTGCCCGAGCGCTACCTGCCGGCCATCATGGCCCGGATGAAGCAAGGCGGCCTGGAAATCGCCGCCTCCCCGCCCGGCGCGCCCGAGGCCGGGGCCGTCACGGCCCCCATCGTGTCCGTGGACAACGCCGTGGACGTCAAGACCGGCGCCATACGCCTCAAGGCCGAAGCCCAAAACGCCGACCAGGGCCTGTGGCCCGGCCAGTTCCTGCGCGTGGGCCTGACCATCGAAACCCGGGAAAACGCCGTGGTCATCCCCACCCGGGCGGTCATGGACGGCGTGTCGGGCCCCTACGTCTACGTGGTGGCCGACGGCAAGGCCGAAGTCCGCAAGATCGTTCCCGGCCCCATCGTCGACGACGAGACCGTTGTCGACAAAGGGCTGTCCCCGGGCGAAATGGTGGTCACCGACGGCCAGGTGCGCCTGGCTCCGGGGGCCAAGGCCGAAATCAAGGCTCCGGCCGCGCCCGAGGGCAAGGACCAGCCCAAGCCGGCCGAGGCCAAGCCGACGGGCGACAAGCCGGCCGGCAATGGAGCCAAATCGTGAATCCGGCCTCCATTTTCATCACCCGGCCGGTCATGACCACCCTGGTCATGGCCGCCATCCTCATCTTCGGCGTCATGGCCTACACGCGGCTGCCGGTGTCCGACCTGCCCAACGTCGACTTCCCCACCATCGAGGTGCGGGTGTCGCTGCCCGGGGCCAGCCCCGAGACCATGGCCGCCGCCGTGGCCAACCCGCTGGAAAAGCAGTTCGCCACCATCGCGGGCCTGGATTCCATGACCTCGGTCAACACCGTGGGCTCCAGCCGCATCACCCTGCAGTTCAACCTGGGCCGCAGCATCGACGCCGCCGCCCTGGACGTCCAGTCGGCCATGACCACCGCCGGCAAGGACCTGCCCGACGACCTGCCCACGCCGCCGTCGTTTCGCAAGGTCAACCCGGCCGACTCGCCCATCCTCTACCTGGCCATCGCCTCCGACGTCATGCGCCCCTCCGACGTCAACGAATACGCCGAGAACATGATGGCCCAGCGCATCTCCATGGTGCCGGGCGTGGCCCAGGTGTCGGTCTACGGCTCCAAAAAATACGCCGTGCGCGTCCAGCTCGACCCCGAGGCCATGGCCGCCAAGGGCATCGGCGTCGACGAGGCTGCCGAGGCGGTCAAGCGCGGCAACGTCAACCTGCCCGTGGGCACGGTCTCGGGGCCGTCCCGGGAATACACCGTGCGCTCCAGCGGCAAGCTCATGGACGCCGCCGCCTACCGGCCCCTCATCGTGGCCTGGAGAAACGGCTCCCCCGTGCGCCTGTCCGAGATCGCCTCGGTCACCGACTCCGTGGAGGAGACAAGGCGCCTCAACTGGTTCTCCGGCAGCCCGGCCATGGTGCTGGCCGTGCAGCGCCAGCCCGGAGCCAACACCGTGGAGGTGGTGGACACCATCAAGCGGCTGCTGCCCCAGTTCCAATCCCAGCTGCCGGCCTCGGTGAGCCTCAAGGTCCTCTACGACCGCTCCAACTCCATCCGCGAATCCGTGGCCGACGTGAAGTTCACCCTGGTCTTGACCGTGGCCCTGGTCGTCATGGTCATCTTCCTGTTCTTGCGAAACATTCCGGCCACCGTCATCCCGAGCCTGGCCCTGCCCATGTCCGTCATCGGCACCTTCGCCGTCATGCACCAGCTGGGTTTCAGCCTCGACAACATCTCGCTGATGGCGCTGACGCTGTCGGTGGGCTTCGTCGTCGACGACGCCATCGTCATGCTCGAAAACATCGTGCGCCACATGGAAATGGGCAAATCGCCCTTTGTCGCCGCCATGGAAGGGTCCAAGGAGATCAGCTTCACCATCATCTCCATGACCATCTCCCTGGCCGCCGTGTTCCTGCCGGTCTTTTTCATGGGCGGCGTGGTCGGACGGCTCTTTCACGAATTCGCCGTCACCATCATGGTGTCGATCCTCATCTCGGGCTTCGTGTCCATTTCGCTCACGCCCATGCTGTGCAACCTGGTGCTGAGGCCCCACGCGGAGCAGCGCCACGGCCGGCTCTACAACGCCATCGAGAGCGCCTTCGACGGCCTGCGCGACGGCTACGACGCCACCCTGCGCATGGTGCTCAAGCACCATGCCGCCACCATGGTCTTCTCCCTGGCGCTTCTAGGCGTCACAGTCTGGCTGTTCGGGGCCATCCCCAAGGGCTTTTTGCCCAGCGAAGACACCGGCCAGCTCGTGGTCACCACCGAGGCCGAGGAAGGCGTGGCCTTCGACGTCATGACCGAACGGCAAAAACGCCTCAACGACATTCTCAAGGACGACCCGGACGTGGGGAACTACATGTCCGTGGTGGGCGCCGGCGGCCCCAACAACACCAACAACAACGGCCGGCTCATGCTGTCGCTAAAGCCCCTGCACGAACGTTCCCACAGCGCCGACCAGGTGCTCCAGCGCTTGCGGGCCGAGTTCGCCAAGGTCCCGGGGCTGCGCTCCTACCTGCAAAATCCACCGGCCATCCGCATCGGCGGCCGGGCCTCCAAGGGCCAGTACCAGTTCACCCTGCAGGCCACCAACACCAAGGAACTCTTCGACGCGGCCCAGGCCTTCGAGGAAAAGCTGCGCGGCCTGCCCGGCCTGCAGGACGTGACCAGCGACCTGCAGATCAAGAACCCCGAGCTGCGCATCGACATCGACCGCGACAAGGCCTCGGCCCTGGGCATCTCGGCCTACCAGATCGAGAACGCCCTGGCCACATCCTACGGCAACAAGCAGATCTCGACCATTTACGCCCCGGACGACACCTATCAGGTCATCATGGAACTAGCCCCGGCCTATCAGGCCAACCCCGAGGCCCTGTCCATGCTCTACGTGCGTTCCAGCGACGGCCAGCTCGTGCCGCTCGACACCCTCATCACCCGCAAGGTCTCGGTCGGCCCGCTTTCCGTCAACCATTCCGGCCAGATCCCGGCCGTCACCATCTCGTTTAACCTGCGCCCCGGAGCATCTCTCGGCAGCGTGGTGGACGCCATCGAGGGCGTGGCCAGGCGCGAGCTGCCGGGTTCGATCTTCACGAGCTTCCAGGGCGAGGCCCAGGCCTTCCAGAGTTCGCTCACCGGCCTGTCCGTGCTGCTCGGCATGGCCGTGCTGGTCATCTACATTGTGCTGGGCATCCTCTATGAAAGCTTCATCCACCCCCTGACCATCCTGTCGGGCCTGCCCTCGGCCGGCGTCGGCGCCCTGGCCACGCTCATGCTCTTTGGCCTGGACCTCAACATCTACGGCTTTGTCGGCATCATCATGCTCATTGGCATCGTCAAGAAAAACGCCATCATGATGATCGACTTCGCCCTGGAGGCCCAGCGCGGCCGGGACATGACCGCCCGGGAGGCCATCTACGAAGGGGCCTTGGTGCGGTTTCGGCCCATCATGATGACCACCATGGCGGCGCTCATGGGCACCTTGCCCATCGCCCTGGGCATCGGGGCCGGGGCCGAGGCCCGCCGGCCGCTGGGCCTGTGCGTCGTCGGCGGGCTGGTGGTGTCGCAGCTGCTCACGCTCTATTTCACGCCGGTCTATTACATCTATCTCGACAGCTTCCAGGAGTGGCTCAAAAAGCGCCTGGGCCGCCGCCCGGCCGGGACGGCCCAGGCCGCCGCCTCCTGACCGTTGGCCAAGGCGCGTCGCCGGCTTGCCGCGACGGCGCGCCTTGCGCCCTGTCCAAACGGCCTTCGGGTCCTGTCCGGGCGTGATGGCCGGCTTGTTGCCCGGCCGGGGCGACTCCAGGGCCTTGGTCCTGTCCACGCGCTGGCGGGGCCGGCCCCTGCCGGTTATCCTGCGGGTAGCCGTATGGACGGTCATCCAGGCCCGCCATCAAGCCTTTTTAGCGCAAAATCATCGGGAGTTTGTCGAGAATCGGAGCAAGGCGGGAATGCAAAGGTTTGTCTGGGAGAGGGTTGTCTCGATAAGACCACTCAGAGGAACCGTTGGGGCATTGCCGTTGAAAAAGATGACGACTCTCCGTTGTCGCTCAAGGTCAAGACCCCTTGACCATGCATAAGAGATCGGCCGCACTGGCGTACAAGGGCTTTTGGAAGGCTATGCCGAATTCGTTCCCCTTCACCCAGCGCACGGTGGCGCGGTGAAAAACGCCCAGCGGGCCCACCGGCTGCAGTTTGGCGTTGAACAACAGCCGCTCCTTTTGTTCGACCGGGAAGTCCTCTTCCCCGGTCAGGCGCAGCCGGGCTCCCAGGACGCTCAGGTCGACAATCTGGACTTGGGCGGCGCTGGTCGGCTTTTGCACAGAGCCCCGGTGCAGGGCATGTTCCTGACTGAGTTGGATGCGTCTGGCGGCCCGGCGTTCGCCGCAGGTCCGGCAACGCCAATAGCATGGCGTCGGCGGACCGTGGTCGACGAGTTCTTGCCAGGCCGTGGTTCCGCATTGCGGACATTTCTTCAGTTCAACAAGGGGCATGTTCAGCTCGGCGGTTTGATGCACCGGCGCGGGCTGCTTGACCAGCCCAACGCCGTAGAGGGACACGAAGCAAGATAGCAAGACTCGCGCCATTTCCACAACGCTGTCTCTGCTCTGGCTACGGGATGAGCCCAGAGCGGGCATGGCATTCCTGGTATTGGGACGGCAGGCAGGGGCCGGCCTTTCCGCACAATTCCCAGGTAATGTCCAGGCGGGAGAGGGTCGATGGGAGAGATTCCGCAGGGCATAAGGGGAAACCCCTAGGGAACTGTCGGCAGTGCCTCAAGTCGGGCTCCCTCACCCCTTCGTCCACGTGTCCTTGAGTTCCGGCCGTCGCCCGGACCGGGGGCCTCTCCCCACGGCAAACCCCTTGCTCAGGCCCCGCCGGGCTGCTATCCGGTGGCCACGGTCGTCCTCCCCGGGCCAGCCCGAAGGACTGCCGCCGACAGATGGCGCGTCTTTTCAACCACGGTCGGTTTGTTGGAGACGTGACCATCCCGGTCGCCCCGTTCGCCAGCCTGCGGCCTCGCCGCGTCCAACTTCTATGCAATGGGAATATGCGCTCCTGGCCGCCGCTTGCGGGGCGGCGGGGGCGGCTGTGTTGTTGCCGCGCCTGCGGCGCGGCGATGCGCCTTGCCCTCGGGCCAGGGCTGTGTCGGGCCGGACCGACGCGCCCCCTCTCGTCGCCAAGGTCGATCAGGCCGCCCCCTTGGGGCCGGCCGGTCTGTCCGAGGCCACGACCGAACAGATGCTGGAGCGACTGGCTTTCGGTCTGGAACGCCTTTTCGCCGAGCCCACTCCCCTGCCGGCGGGTTGCGGCGGGATGTTCGCCACGTCCCAACCCAGCCCGCCCGCCGTCGCCGCCGCCGCGCGTCTGGGAGGCCTTGCCGCCGGCGGCGGCCTGCTGGCCCGCCTGGGCGATCCGGCCACGCCCCTTGGGGTGGTCGCCGCCCTGGTCTCGGCCGATCCGATCCTGGCCGGCCATGTGCTCACCATCGCCAACAGCCCGCTTTTCGGCCTGCGCGGCCAGCTGGCCGACGTGGAAAAGGCCATTGCCGTCATCGGCCTGGCTAATCTGCGGGCGTTGGTGTTTTCCGAATTGCTGGAACAAGGCGGCCATCAAGCCGGGCTAGCCCAGCCGGCGAGGCAGGGGCTTGTAGCCCACATGGCCCGCACGGCCGTGCTGGCCCGGCGCATCGCCCCGGCCCTGCCCGGCCTCGATCCAGCCATGGCCTACACCGCCGGGCTGCTCCACGACGTGGGCAAGCTGGCCCTGCCGGCCGGAGCGGCCCTGGGACGCAGCCGGCCGCCGCAGGAAGAAGTCGCGCGCTGGGGCGACCACCACGGCGCGGCCGGCTGGGCCGTATGCCGACGCTTTGAACTGCCGGCGGCCATCGGGCAGGCCGTGCGCCTGCACCATGGGCCGGGCTGGATCGAGCTGGAGGACGGCGGAGCCGGGCTGGCCGAAGCCCGGCTGGCCGTGGCCGTGGCCCTGGCCGAAGGCTTGGCCATGGCCCTGGAGGAGGACGGGACGGCGGCCATCGTGCCGCTGCGGCATTCCTACCGGTTTCTCATCCGCGACGCCGTCCTGGCCGACGCCCTGGCCGATCCGGGACTTGCCGCCGAGATGGGGCGGGCCATGGCCCTGGTACGGCTGGCCTGCAGTGAAGCGGCCTAAGCCGGGCCTCGCCACGAAGAGGCGGCTCTTGTGGGGGGGGACTGGCCGCAGGGCGGCGCACGCCGATGATACCGCACCCGGCCGCGCCGACGGCCCGGTCCCGGCCGGCCTTGGGAGCGGCCGTTTGTCGTTGCGGCTTGCCTACTCCAGGCAGGGCAGGCTCACGAAAAAGGTCGTGCCCTCGCCTTCCTGGCTGCGAAAGCCCACCGTGCCGCCGAGGTAGCTTTCGGCGAAGAGCTTGGCGCCGTAGGTGCCCAGGCCCCGGCCGCGCCCCTTGGTGGAAAAGGCCCGGCGAAAAATCTGGGGCCGGGCTTCCTCGGACACCACGCCCGGGTTGCGCACCCAGAAGCGCACCTGGCCGTCCTGCCGGTCGCAGCCCACGGACACCGCGCCGCCGGCCGGCGTGGCCTCCAGGGCGTTTTTCTGGAAATTGACCAGGATGCGCGTGAGCAGCTTGCGGTCGGAGGCGAAAAAGACGTCCTCGCTTTCCGGCGCGACGGCCAGGCTCTTGCTTTTGCAGGAATTGTCCCGGCGCATAAGCGCCGTGATGTCGGCAAGCAGCGACAGCGAACCCATCTTGTTGACGGCCACTTCGTAGTCGCCGCGCTCAGCAAAGGACAGGTCGCGCTGGGCCTGGATGAGGTCGTTGACCCGCTCCACAGCAAAAAGGAGCAGATCGAGCTCGGCGTTGCGCGTGCCCTCTTCCTCTTCGCGCATGAGTTCGCACACGCCCTGCATGCCGGAGACGAGGTTTAAGATGTCGTGGTAGAAGATGCGCTCCATGAGATCGAGGCGCTTTTCCGCCCGGATGTCGGCCAGAAGGGCCACGTGGAAGGTCTCCTCGCCGTGGCGCATGGACCAGATCCAGATGCGGAAATCCAGGGTCTCCAGATGCTCCACGCCTTGGCGGCTGATGGAGCAGTCGCCGCTGACAGCATGTTTGCCGGCCAGGGAGGCGGCCAGGGACTGGGTCGCGCCGCAGGAACGGCAAAGCTCCGTCGTGCCGCACACGCCGCTGCCGATCTTGGTGCCAAAGCAGGCCAAGGCCTCGCCCAGACGCAGCCCCACGACCCTGGAAGCGTCGCCGCCCTCGGCCGACAGGCCGCCAAAGGCCTTGTTGGCGTAGACGATCTGGCGGTGGGCGTTAAAAACCGCCACCCCCTGAGGGAGATGGTCGAGGATGCCCGGAGCCGGGCTTTCGGCGAAAAGCCGGGCCTGCCGGACGACAGTCTGCTCGGACGACCGCTCATCGGAAAACAGCGGGAGAAGCCGCGCGCTCATACAACTACCTCCGAACGGCTACAGCCGCGATTCGGTGCATAGCGCAGCCGGCCGAGGCCGTCCAGAGGGGCGACAAGGGTCCAAACGGCCCCAAAATGGAGGCGTCAGCCCTGGCGGCTTGGGCGGCCCGGACGGCCTCGTCCCTTGCCGGCACGACATGGCGAGCCTTGACGCCGCCATGGGCCGGCAAGGGAGAGACCGGCCTCTGCTTGGGCGGCTTCCCTGGCGCGAAGCGGGCCAGGGCAGGTCCATGGCCGCGCCAGCCCGGCCGGCCCTCAGGCGCGCTTGGACGCGACGACGCCGGCCCGCCGAGCTCTTTTCTGTGATCGGTGAAGCGTGCCTTAGGCTGCGACCGGCGCGGCCGGAACAAGGGCCGCGCCGGCGGCTCTCGACAGCTGCGCCCCGCAGACCTCGGGCAGGGCGCGCAGTTCGGCCAAAAGCCGCTCCAGCCGGCCGTCGTCGGCCACGGCCACCAGCAGCCGCCCCTGGCCGGCCGGTCCGGGCAGGCAGGAAAGCCCCAGCAGTTCATGGGAGCGCCGGGCCAGACAGGCGGCCACATGGCGCAGCGCGCCAAGGGCGTCCCGGGTGGCCAGTTCCAGTTCGGCCCGGGGAGACTCGGAAGCGGTATTTTCACGAATGGGCGTGGTCATGGCGTTTCTCCAGGATCATTTCATGGTTGGCGGCGCCGGGCGGCACCATGGGATAGACGTGGGCGTCGGGATCGACCGGGATGCGGGCCAGGGCCGGCCCAGGGGCGGCCAGGACGGCGGCCAGGGCGGCCCGGGCGTCGCGGCAGGGTTCGAGGTCGATGGCGGCGATGCCGAAGGAAGCGGCCAGGGCCACGAAATCGGGCCTGGCGGCAAAGGTCGAGGCGGTGTAGCGGCCGCCCACGAAAAGCGCCTGCTGCTGGCGCACAAGCCCGAGCACGCCGTTGTCCATGAGCAGGATTTTGACCGGCAGCCCAAGCTCGGCCAGGGTGGCCAACTCCTGGACGTTCATGAGCAGCCCCCCGTCGCCGGTGACGCAGGCCACCGGCTGAGACGGATCGGCCAGGGCCGCGCCGATGGCCGCCGGCAAGCCAAAGCCCATGGTCCCCAGCCCCCCGGAGGTGAGGAACTTGCCCGGGGCATGGCAGGGCCAGGCCTGGGCGGCCCGCATCTGGTTCTGGCCGACGTCGGTGGCCACCACGGCCTCGGGGCCAAGGATCTCAGCGGCGGCGGCCAGCACGCCATAGGGGCTTTTGGGGTCGTCCAGCCCCGGCAGGGCATAGGGATGCGCCAGCCCAAGGCTGGCCCGGATGGCCGTCCAGGCCGGGCGCGCCCGGGCCGGGACCAGGGGAATGAGCGCGCCCAGGGTACGGACCGCGTCGCCGGCCAGGGGGACGTGGGCCGCGCGGTTCTTGCCGTGCTCGGACGGGTCGATGTCGATGTGGATGACCGAGGCCCCGGGACAAAAGCGCTTGGCGTCGCCGGTGGCCCGGTCGTCGAAGCGCGCGCCGACGGCCACGAGCATGTCGCAGCGGGTGAGCAGATGGTTGGCCGCCGGCGCGCCGTGCATCCCGATCATGCCGGCCAGGCGGGGATGGCCCGGAGGCAAGAGCCCCAGGCCCATGAGGGTGGTGACCACCGGGGCGTCGAGCAGCTCGGCCAGGACGGCGATTTCCGCGCCGGCCCCCCGCGCCCCGCCGCCGCAGTAGAGGACCGGACGCTCGCAGCGGGCCAAAAGCGAGGCGGCGAAGGCCAGATCGGCCGGACCGGGCGTCCCCGGAGACTCGGCCGGGCCGGAGCCAAGGCGTGGGGCCGGCCAGCTGGTGAAATCGAATTCCTCGGTCTGGACGTCCCGGGGCACATCCACCACCACCGGCCCGGGCCGGCCGGAAACGGCGATGGCGAAAGCCTCCTCCATGATCCGGGGCAGATCGGCCGCCCGGCGCGCCAGCACGTTGTGCTTGGCGATGGGGATGGTCAGCCCGTAGACGTCGACTTCCTGAAAGGCGTCGGTGCCCATGAGCGCCCGGGGCACCTGGCCGGCGAGGCACACCAGGGGCACGGAATCGGCCTTGGCGTCGGCTATGGCGGTCAGGAGGTTCATGACGCCGGGGCCGGAGGTGGCCAGACAAACTTGCGCCTGCCCCGTGACCCGGGCCATGCCCTGGGCGATGAATCCGGCTCCCTGCTCGTGGCGGGCCAGGACGATGCGGGTCGGGGTTTGGCTGATGGCGTCGAAAAGGGGCAGGTTGGCCCCGCCGGGAATGCCGGCCACGGCTTTGATGCCGTGGCGCACGAGGCTGTCGGCGATGAGGCGCGCTCCCGTCGTCCGTGTCATGTCTGGCTCCGTAAAGCCCCGCGACGCACGACGGAAAGCCCCTAATAGAAAGCCCCCGCCGGCGCGCCGGCGGGGGCTTGGTTTTCACGAAAAAAAGTGAGTGTCCCCGCTCAAGGCGCCGTAACGACGACGCCTACTACGACCGCGCAAGCCGACATATGCGGGAAAGCTAGCGGGAAGCGGTTGGCGGTCATGGCAGGGAATCCTCCAAGTTGTCGACTGCAAGCTAGCCCAGTCCGCCGGCCAGCGTCAAGCCCAATAAAACACCCCATGGCGTCCAACGAAACGACGCCATGGGGCAAGACCTGAACCAAGAGGAGGCGGGGCCTGCGTCCTCAAAAGGCCCCGCCCAGCGAGCAGCTAGTTGCCGAAAACCAGGAAAGTCAGCAGATACGTTTCCCAATAGCCCACGGTCAGGGCCAACTGGGTCTGCTCGGGCAGTTTGGTGGAACTGGTTCCAAACGCATTGCCGAAGTTGAAGTTTTCCACGGCGGTGGTGGATGACTGCCAGCTCGTGGCCACATTGGCGGCGGGGCCGGCCATGGCCGGAGCGGCGGACAGGGCGAACACGCACGCGACAGCAAACAACAGGGCAGCAACTCTCTTTTTCATACGCTCCTCCTCGTAGTTTGACAGACAACTGCGAAAACCAAACCGTTAATCCAACGTAGCACCCGAATCACAAAAATCAAGAAAAAGGTTTCATTTCATCACGTCTCATCTCTTGCACAACCCGCATTCGCAACAACAAATTTCCGTCATTTCCATCAATTGAACAAAATTCATTTCACACGAAATAATTTTTACAACAAACAACTCACGCCAGCAGTCCTAGAGGCCCGCGGCGAGCAAGCCTCTTTCCGGGCTATCCCCACCTTGGCCGCGACACGCAGCGACAGGCCAAACTCCTCGGAAAAACCACAAAATCAACCATTGTATCTTCACCAGTTGCCTTGTTCCCCAAAACAACGGCAACAGGCGTCTTTTTGGCGCTTTTCTTGCGAAGATGCCGACAGGGCCGGCAGAACGGGAAAAAAATTCCCCCCGGCCGGCATTGGTCGGGAAAGCTGTTTCATCCCTCGCAAGGAGTCCCAAGCCGTGAGCCTAGCCCCCATATCCTCCTACTCGGCCGAAGCCGTCGCCGCCCTGACGACGACGGCGCTGCGCTCCCTTGCCGCCACGGATTTCGCCGATTTGCTGGAAACCCAGATCGAGGCGCTCAGCACCGTCCAGATGGCCTCCCTGACCACGGCCCAAGCCCAGGCGCTGACCATCGACCAACTCGTCTACTTCAGCGCGGCCCAGTTCTCCTCCCTGACCAAGACCCAGATCGCCGTGTTCGCGGAGGACGAAATTGCCGCTCTGTCCACCACTCAGCTGGCCGGTCTCACCACCTCCGACATCCGCGAACTCACCCCCGCCCAGGTCGCCTCGCTGAACGCATCGCAACTGGCCTCCCTGACCGCCACCCAGCTGGGCGCCCTGATGAGCACCCAGGTGGCCGCGCTTTCCGCCACCCAGTTAAACGCCCTCGACACGACCCAACTGGGAGCCCTGGCCGCCACCCAGATCAAGGCCATTTCCACCACCGCCATAAGCGAACTGAACGAGACCAGCCTCGACGCCTTGACCACCACCCAGGTCAAGGGACTGACCGCCGCCCAGATCAAGAGCCTGACCGAGGCCCAGGTCGCGGGCCTGGAAACCACCCAGCTTTCCGCCCTGACCACAAGCTGCGTGGCCGCCTTCACCACCACCCAGGCGGCCTCATTCTCCACGGACCAGCTCGCCGCCCTGGCCCCCACCCAGATCAGGTCCCTGGCCGCCGCCACGGTGGCGGCCATGAGCCCGGCCCAGTTGGCGTCGCTTAGCGCCAGCCAGGTCGTCAGCCTCACCGCCGCCCAGTTGGCCGCCATCGACGGCGACATGGCCGCCGCGCTGACCACCACGCAGCTCGCCGCCATGACCGGCACGCAAATTTCCGCGCTGAGCACCACGGCCATCGCCGCCCTGAGCCAGGAGCAGCTGGCCTGCCTCGCCCCCAGCCAGATCGCGGCCCTTCGCGCCACCTGGGTGAGCAGCCTGTCCGCCACCCAGGCCGCCGGCCTGTCCGACAGCCAGATCGCCGCCCTGACCGCCGCCCAGGTCAAGGGACTCTCGGCCACGGACATGGCCGAGCTTACCGCTTCCAACCTGGCCGCCCTCAGCGCCGCCCAAATGGCCGCCCTGACCGCCGCCCAGGTCAAGGGACTGACCGAGAGCCAGCTGGCCAGCCTCTCCACCACCCAGTTGGCCGCCTTAAGCGCCGCCGGCGCGGGCGCTCTGTCTTCCGAACAGGTTGCCGCCCTGTCCACGGAACAGTTCGCCACCCTGTCCACCGCCGCCGTGGCCAAGCTCAGCACGACGGTCATCGCCAGCCTGGCCGCCACTCAGTTGGCCAGCCTCGACGCCACCCGGATTTCCGCCCTCACCGTCAACCAGGTCAAATACCTCTCTGCCGAGCAGGTCGGCTCGCTGTCCACAAGCCAGGTAAAGGCCCTGACCGCTGCCCAGATGCCCGGACTGACCGCCGAGGCCGCCGCCGGACTGACCGCCGAGGAACTGGCCGCCCTGTCCACCACCCAGGTCAAGGCCCTGTCCGCCGCCGCCGTGAGCGCGCTGGCCAGCGACCAGATGGCCGCCCTGTCCGCCACCCAGCTGGCCGCCCTGACCGCCGCCCAGGTCAAGGGGCTCTCCGCCACGGACATGGCCGAACTCACCACCACCGAGCTGGCCAGCCTCTCCAGCACCCAGCTGGCCTCGCTGACCGCCACCGCCCTGGCCGGACTCACCACGGAACAACTCGCCGGCCTGTCCACCACCCAAATCAAGGGCCTGGCCGCCACGGCCATGGCCGGACTCACGGAGACCCAGTTCGCCGCCCTGTCCACCAGCCAGGTCGCGGCCCTGACCACCACCCAGATCCGAGGGCTTTCCACCACGACCCTGGCCGGCCTGTCCGCCGAGCAATTCGCCGCCCTGGCCCCCACCCAGCTCGCCGCCCTGACCGCCGCCCAAGCCGGCGCCGTCACCGAAACCCAGTTCGCGGCCATGACCCCCGGCCAGTTGGCCAGCCTCACGAGCACCCAGTTGGGCGGGCTGTCCATGGCCGCCGTCGACGCCCTGACCACCACCCAACTGGCTGCCCTGACAACCACCCAGATCAAGGCCCTGACCGCCACGGCTATAAGCCGCCTGAGCGCCGCCCAGATGGCCAGCCTGACCGCCAGCCAGATCGGCGCGCTCACCGCCGCCCAGCTTAAGGGCCTCACCAGCGCCGACGCCGCCGAACTGTCCGCCGCCATGCTGGCCGCCCTGTCCACCACCCAGGTCGCGGCCCTGACCGCCACCGCCGCCAAGGGCTTTGAGGCCAGCCAGCTCCAGAGCCTGGCCGCCACCCAGATCCGGTCCCTCAGCAGCTCCGCCGTCGCCGCCCTGGACGAAACCCAGCTGGCCGCCCTGGACGCGACCTTCATCAGCGCTCTCTCGGCCACCGCCGTAGCCGGCCTGACCACCACCCAGATCGCCAACCTGACCAGCAGCCAACTGGCCGGATTGGGGACCGCCCAGATTTCCGCCCTGACCCTGCTGCAGGTCAACGCCCTGTCCGCCGCCCAGCTCGGCAGCCTCACCACCACCCAGCTGGCCCGCTTCTCGGCCCTGCAGATGGTGGTCATCACCGCCGACGCCGCCGCCGGCCTGACCAGCCAACAACTGGCCAGCCTGAACACCACCCAGATGCGCGGCCTGTCCTCGACCACGCTGTCGGCCTTGACCGCCGAACAGATGGCCAATTTTTCCGCCACCCAGCTGGCCGCCCTGTCCTCCGGACAACTGGCCGGCCTGAATGAAACCGACGCCGCCGAATTGACCGCCACCCAGCTTTCCGCCCTCTCCGCCACCCAGCTCTCCGGCCTGAACAGCACCGCCCTTGGCGGGTTGAGCGAAACTCAGCTGGCCGGACTCTCAACCAGCCAGATCAAGGGGCTTTCGGCCACGCAATCGGCGGCCCTGTCCACGACCCAACTGGCCGCCTTGGCCCCGGCCCAGATCGCTGCCCTAACCGCCCCCGCCCTGGCCGCCCTGACCGCCACGAGCCTGGCCGCCCTGGCCGACACCCAGCTGGCCGCCCTGGCCCCGACCCAAATCGGGTTCCTGACCGCCACCGCCCTGGCCGGGCTGTCCTCGACCCAGCTGGCCAGCCTGACCACCACCCAGCTTTCTGGGCTGACCGCCGCCCAGCTGGCCGGACTGACCACCACCACGGCCGCCGCCCTGACCACCACCCAGCTCGCCGCCTTGAGCACGGTCCAGCTGCGCCGGCTGTCCTCCACCGCTCTTTCGGCCCTTTCCGCCGAGCAGATGGCCGCCCTGTCCGACACCCAGCTGGCCAGTCTGGCCGCCACCCAGATCGCCGGACTGACCAGCGCCGACATAGCCGAACTGACCGCCAGCGATCTGGCCGCCATGACTGCCTCGCAACTGGCCTCCCTGAGCACCGAAGCCATCGGCAGCCTGACCGCCGAGCAGCTGTCGGCCCTGTCCGCCGCCCAGCTCAAGAGCCTGACCAAGACTTCCGGCTCGGGCCTCGACGGCACGCAGACCGCCGTCATGACCCCGGCCCAGATCGCCGGCCTGTCCACTTCCTCGATAGCTGGCCTCAACGAAACCGCCGTGCAGGCCCTGACCGTGACCCAGCTGACCGCCCTGTCCGCCAGCCAGATCGCCGCCCTGTCCACCACGGCCCTGGCCGCCCTGTCCGCCACCCAGTTGGCCGCCCTGGCCGCGACCCAGATCAAGGGCCTGACCACCACCCAACTGGCGGCCATGAGCTCCACCACGGCCGCCGCGTTGACCGCGACCCAGGTGGCCGCCCTGACCACCACCCAGTTGCGCGCCCTGCCCGCCGCCGACATAAGCGCCCTGTCCGCCGCCCAGATGGCCACCCTGTCCCGGACCCAGCTGGCCAGCCTGACCGCCGCCCAGATCGCCGGCCTTGGCAGCGACGACATGGCCGAACTGGGCGCGACTCAGCTGGCCGCCCTGACCGCGGGCCAGTTCGCGGCCCTGACCGCCACGGCCTTGGCCGGACTGACCGCCGAGCAGATCGGCGTGCTCACCGCCACCCAGGTCAAGGGGCTGTCCGCAACCGTCATCGAGGCCATGGACCAGTCCCAACTGGCCGCCCTCACCACCACCCAACTGGCCGCCATGACCACCACGGCGCTCTCCGGCCTGACCGCCACCGGCCTTGGCCAACTGAGCGCCACCCAGCTTTCCGCCTTGTCCGCCAGCCAGATCGCGGCCCTGACCGCCACGGCCGTGGCCGGACTGACCACCAGCCAGTTCGCGGCCCTGTCCGCCACACAGCTGGCGGCCATGACCGCCACACAGGTCGCCGGGCTGACCACCCGGCAGGCCGCCGCCCTGACCGCCGCCCAACTGGCCGGACTGACCCCCGCCGCCCTGGCCGGACTTGACGGGGTGCAGATCGGGTCCATGACCACCACACAGCTGGCCGGGCTGTCCACCAGCCAGATCGCCGCCCTGTCCGCCACGGCCGTGGCCGGGTTGACCACCAGCCAGGTGGCGGCTCTGACCCCAAGCCAGGTCGCGGCCATGACCGCCACGGAACTTTCAGCCTTAAGCGACAGCCAGATCGCGGTCATGACCACCACCCAGATGGGCAGCCTCACCACCACCCAGCTGCGGGGCTTGTCCGCCAGCCAGATCAGCGACTTCAGCGCCAACCAGCTGGCCGCCCTGTCCGCCACCCAGTTGGCCGCCCTGTCCGCCGCCAGCGTCGGCAATCTGACCTCCACCCAACTGGCCGCCATGCCGGAAAGCCAGGTCGCGGCCCTGACCGCCACCCAGATCGCGGCCCTGTCCGCCACGGCCCTGGCCGGACTGTCCGCCGCCGCCCTGGCCGCCCTGTCCACCACCCAGATCGCGGCCCTGACCGCCACCCAGATCGGCGCGCTCACCACCACCCAGCTCACGGCGCTCACCTCCATCCAGTGGGGCCGGCTGACCGCCACGCAACTGCGCGGCATCACTGAAACCCAAGCCACCGACCTGACTCCCGGCCAGTTGGCCGGCCTGACCCCGACCCAGGTCGCGGCCATGACCGCCACGGCCGTGGCGGCGCTGTCCACCACCAGCCTGGCCAGCCTGTCCGCCGATCAGATCGCCGCCCTGGACGCCGCCGACGTGGCCGCCCTGACCGGCAGCCAGGTCGCGGCCCTTGGCCTGACCCAGCTGGCCGCTCTTAAGACGACCCAGATCGCGGCCCTGTCGGCCACGGCCGTGGCCGGCCTGACCGCCACCGAACTGGCCGCCCTGTCCGCCCCCCAGTTCGCCGCCCTGACCTCCAGCCAGATCGGCGCGCTGACCGAAACCCAGACCGCGGCCCTGTCCACCAGCCAGCTGGCCGGCCTGACCGCCACCCAGCTCAGCGGCATGAGCGACACCCAGGTCGCGGCGCTGAGCTTCACCCAACTGGCCGCCATGTCCGCCAGCCAGTTGGCCGCCCTGACCGTGGCCGGCATCGACGGCTTCAGCCCGACCAAGATCGCGGCCCTGTCCGTCAGCCAGCTGGCCGCCCTGACCGCCGACCAGATCGCCGGCCTTGACGCCGGCCAGGTCGCCGCCCTGACCACCGCCCAGCTGGCCGCCCTGACCACCACCCAGCTGCGGGCCATAAACGCCACGGGCATGGCCGCCCTGACCGCCACCCAGCTCGGTTCGCTCTCGGCCACCCAGATTTCCAGCCTGGCCACCAGCCAGCTCCAGGCGCTCACCGCCACCGAGATGGCCCAGCTTTCCACCACCCAGCTGGCCGCCCTGGGCACGGCCCAGATGGCGAGTCTGTCCACCAGCGCCGTGGCCGGCCTGACCCAGACCCAGCTGGCCGCCCTGACCACCCGGCAGATGACGGCGCTGACCGCCGACCAGTTCGCGGCCCTGACCGGCACACAGCTTTCCTCCCTGACCACCACCCAGATGGGGCTCTTGACGGTCACGGAAATCGCCGGTCTGACCGAGACCCAGGTCGCGGCCCTGTCCACCGGCCAGATCGCCGCGCTGTCGGCCGCCCAGACCGCCGCGCTGTCCACCGACGCCGTGTCCGGGCTGACCGCTAGCCAGCTGGCCGCACTCACCACCACCCAGTTGCGCCAGCTCACCGCCACCCAGGTCGGGGCGCTGTCCGAGACCCAGATGGGCGAACTGGCCGTAAGCCAGATCGCCGCCCTGACCCAGACC
This sequence comes from Solidesulfovibrio magneticus str. Maddingley MBC34, assembly GCA_000307955.1. GTDB lineage: Bacteria > Desulfobacterota > Desulfovibrionia > Desulfovibrionales > Desulfovibrionaceae > Solidesulfovibrio > Solidesulfovibrio magneticus_A. The sequence continues at coordinate 22,513 of ALAO01000027.1, forward strand.
CAGGTTCGAGGCCTTTCCGCCAACGCCTTCGAGGCGCTGACCGCGACCCAGATCGCCGCCCTGGCCGACACCCAGATCGGGGCGCTGACCGCCACCCAGCTCGGCAAGCTCACCAGCACCTTCATGGCCGCCCTGAACGCCACCCAGCTCGCCAGCCTGACCGTGACCCAGATGGCCGGACTCGGAACCACCGCCCTGATGGCCCTCAGTGAAACCCAGCTCGACGCCCTGAGCACTCGGCAGCTCTCGGCCTTGACCGCCGAGCAGATGGCTGGATTGACCGCCACCCAGCTCGCCAGCCTTGACGCCACCCAGCTTGGCGTCCTGACCGCCAGCGAAATCAGCGGCCTGACCTCCAGCCAGGTCGCGGCCCTGTCCGCCGCCCAACTGGCCGCCCTGACCACCACCCAGGCCAAGGCGCTTTCCGCCACGGCCGTCGCCGGGCTGACGGAAACCCAGTTCGCGGCGCTGTCCACCAGCCAGTTCGCCGCCCTGACCCCCGCCCAAATGGCCGGGCTGACCACGACCCAGCTGGCCGCCCTGCCGACCAGCCGCATCCAGGCGCTTTCCGCCGCCCAACTGGCCGCCCTGACCGCCAGCCAGATCGGCGGCCTGGCCGCCAGCCAGCTGGCTGCCCTGTCCGCCGCCCAGACGGCCGCCCTGACCACCACGCAAGTGGCCGGCCTGACCTCCACCCAGCTGGCCGCCATGGGCGAAACCCAACTCGCCGCCCTGACCACCACGCAGATTGCCAAGCTTTCGGCCACGGCCATCCCGGGCCTGACCGCCACCGCCCTGGACGCGCTGTCCACCAAGCAGCTGGCCGCCCTGACCGCCGCCCAGATGGCGGCCCTGACCACCACGCAGATGGCCGGGCTGCCCGCCAGCCAGCTGCGTAACCTCAGCGCCGCCCAGATGGCCGGGCTGACGGCCACGGCCGTGGGCGCGCTGTCCACCACCCAGATCGGGGCGCTTCGCACCACCCAGATCGCCGCCCTGGCCGACGCCGGCGTCTCCGGCCTGACCGCCGCCCAGATCGAAAGCCTCTCCGGCGACCAACTGGCCGCGCTGTCCGCCGGCCAGATGGACGCCCTGTCCGCCACCGCCCTGGCCGGCCTGTCCACGACGACCCTGGCCGCCCTGACCACCAGCCAGCTGGCCAGCCTCTCGGCCACGGGCATGGCCGCCCTGACCACCACCCAGATCGGCGGCCTCGGCACGAGCCAGATCGCGGCCCTGTCCAGGACCGAACTCGGCGGCATGACCTCGCGCCAGGCCGCCGCCCTGACCGCCGCCCAGATCGCCGGTCTGAGCGCCGCCCAGGTGGCCCAGCTGTCCACCTCGGCCGTGTCCGGCCTGACCGCGAGCCAGATCGCCGGCTTGAGCCTGACCCAGCTGGCGGCCATGACCGCCACGCAAATCGCGGCGCTCTCGCCCACGGCCGTAGCCGGGCTGACCACCACCGAGCTGGCCGCCCTGTCCACGACCCAGTTCGCCAGTCTCTCGGCCACGGGCGTGGCCGGCCTGACCGCCGCCCAGATCGGCAGCCTCACCATCGATCAGGTGAAGCTGCTCTCGACCACGACCTTAAGCGGCCTGACCGCCGCCCAGACCGCCGCCCTGACCACGACCCAGTTCGCCAGCTTGAGCGCGCATCAGCTCAGCGCCCTGTCGACCCTGGGCGTGGCCGGCCTCACCCCGACCCAGCTCGACGGCATGACCGAAACCCAGCTCGCCGGCCTGACCTCCAGCCAGATCGGAGCGCTGACGCCCACGGCCATCGCCTCGCTGTCCACGGACCAGATCGCCGACCTGACCGTGACCCAGATCGACGGACTGGAACGGATGCAGCTGCGCGCCCTTGGCAGCGAGCAGGTGCGGGCGCTGTCCACCAGCCAGCTGGCGTCCTTGAGCACCGCCCAGATGGGCAACCTGGCCGGCACGCAGCTGACCAGCCTCACCGCCGCCCAACTGGCGTCGCTTTCCTCCACCCAGGTCGGGGCGCTCACCGCCACCCAACTCGGAACCATGGACGCCGCCCAGATCGGTTCGCTTTCGGCCAACCAGCTCGCGGGCCTGACCACCACCACGGTGTCCAAGCTCTCCGCCACCACCATCGCCCAACTGACGACCACCGAGATCGAAGCCCTCAACGCCACCCAGATCGATGCGTTTACAACGACCCAGCTGGCCGGTATGACATCCGAACAACTGGCCGCCATACAAAGCGCCCTGGCCTAAGGCAGCAGGGCGGACATTGACGCCGAGGCATTTTTCCAGGCCGGCGGCCGGAACAGGCGACGGACGCACTATCGCCCCGAAAAACGGCGGTTTGCCGCAACCCGGGACGAAGCACCGTGTCCGCGCCGCAACCATGCAAGGATTGACCACCCGCCATGCTCAAAGACGTGCTGTCCCCGGCCCTGATCAAGTCCATGGTGGCGGGACTTTCCGTCCCGGACCTCATCCGCACCACGGAGACCTTCAAGCAAAGCGGCCAGCTCGCCTCGGTGGAAGCGGCCTACGCCGCCTGGGTCGCCAGCCATCCCCAGGACCCGTTGCTCTACGCGGTTTTATTCAACTATTCCGTGGCGCTTACCGACAGCGGCAAGATCGTCGAGGCCCAGCAGGCCCTGGAACAGGCCATCGCGCTGAGCCCCGACTTCATGCCGGCCTACATCAACCTCGGCCGGGTGCTGGAGCGCCAGGGCAAGATCGGGCTGGCCATTGTCCAGTGGTCGGCGGCCTTGGCCCGCATGGCCGAGGTCAACCCCTCGGCCGTGTCCCACAAGGTCACGACCCTCAATCAGAGCGCCCGGGCCTTGGAAGCCGTCAGCCAGGACGATCCGGCCGAGACCATGCTGCGCGAAAGCCTGGAACTCGACCGCGACCAGTCCGAGGTGGTGCAGCATTTGGTGGCCCTGCGCCAGCGCCAGTGCAAATGGCCCATCATTGAGGCGGGCGAGCGCTTCGACGCCGGAGTGCTCGTGCGCGGCATGTCGCCGCTGTCGGCCGGGGCCTTCACCGACGATCCGCTGTGGCAACTGGCCCTGGCCGCCCACTACAACCAGACCGACGTGGGATCGCCGGCCGCGACCATGACGGCCTGGCCCGGGACGGTCCGGGAAGGCGACGCCCCGCTTCGGGTGGGTTATCTGTCCTCGGACCTGCGCGAACATGCCGTGGGCTACCTCATGACCGAGGTGCCGGGGCTCCACGACCGCTCCCGGGTGGAAATCTTCAGCTACTACTGCGGCGTGGACTCCCCCGACGCCATGCACGCCCACTTCCAGACGGCCAGCGACCATTTCCGGGTCATCAGCCACCTGGACGACGCGGCGGCGGCCAAGCTCATGGCCGACGACGGCATCCAGATCCTTGTCGATTTAAACGGCTACACCCGAGACGCGCGCTTAAAGCTCGTGGCCCTGCGCCCAGCCCCGGTCATCGTCAACTGGCTGGGCTATCCCGGCACCATGGCCAGCCCCTACCACCACTACCTCATCGCCGACGACTGGATCGTGCCGCCGGGGAGCGAGGCCTATTTCTCGGAAAAGGTGCTGCGCCTGCCCTGCTACCAGCCAAGCAACCGCTTTCGGACCGTGGCCGACCACAAGCCCAGCCGGGCCGAGGCCGGGCTGCCCGAGGAGGGCATGGTTTTTTGCTGCTTCAACGGCGCGCACAAGATCCACCGGGCCACCTTCGACCGCTGGCTGGAGATCCTGGCCCGCACGCCCGGGAGCGTCCTGTGGCTGCTTGGCGGCGACGAAGGGGTAAGCAAGCGTCTTGGCGACTACGCCGAAGCCAAGGGCATCGCCCGGGAACGGCTGGTTTTCGCCAAAAAAACCGCCAACGCCGCCCACCTGGCCCGCTACCCCCTGGCCGACCTGTTCCTGGACACCACGCCCTACGGCGCGCACACCACCGCCTCCGACGCCCTGTGGTCCGGCGTGCCGGTCTTGACGGTCAGCGGCCGGTCCTTTGCCTCGCGGGTGTGCGGCAGCCTGGTGCGGGCGGCCGGCCTGCCGGAACTCGTGTGCGCCACCACCCAGGACTACGTCGAGCGGGCCGTGGCCTACGGCAACGACCGGGCAAGCCTTGCCCCCTTGCGGGAGCGGCTGGCCGCCGGCAAGGATTCCTGCATGCTTTTCGACATGCCGGGCCTGGTGCGCGGCCTGGAAGACCTCTACGAAGCCATGTGGCGCGACCGCGAAGCCGGCCGCCTGCCCCGCCCGGATCTGGCCAACCTCGACGTCTATCTGGAAGTGGGCAGCGCCTTTGACCACGAAGGGACCGAGGTCCAAAACATCGCCGACTACCAAGGCTGGTGGGCCGCCCGGCTGGCCGCCCGAAATGCCCTGCGCCCCATCCCCCGCGACCGGCGGCTGTGCGCCGACGCGGCGACGTATTGGTAAACGCTGCGGCCGTCACGACACGCCCAACCACGCCCTCGCCAAGGATGTCCGTCCGTCCAGGCATCCCGCGCCCCACGGGACAACCGGCAGTTGCCCGCTAAAAAGGCGCGTCCTCTCCCCATTGCTGGGGAAAGGACGCGCCTTTATTCATAAAATACGATCGTATTTGCTCAGGAACGCGATACTACGGCCGCTTCTCGGCCGTGCGCAGCCGTTTGACGGTGAGTTCGTAGTTTTCCTTGAAGAGATTATCCTGGGGATTGCAGCGCAGGGCCTGCTCGAAAAAGGGCAGCGCTTCCGGGGTGCGCCCTTGCTTGTGCAGGGTCAGGCCGAGGTTGTTGTAGGCGGCGCAGAAATCCGGGCAGCGGGCCACCACGGCCTTGTAGCCTTCGGCCGCGCCGGCCAGGTCGCCGCCGCCGCGCCGGGTTTCGGCCGTTTCGAAGGCGGCGGCGCAGCTGGGGCCAGCCTCGCCGGGCTTGGGAGCCTGGGGCGCGGCCAGACGGGTGCGGGTCAGCGCCGCGTTTTCCCGGTAGAGCGGCTCCTTGGGCGCGCATTTGACCGCCTCGTCGAACCAGGGCAGGGACTCGGCGGCATAGCCCAGGGAATACAGCGAGGTGCCGACGTTGTTGTAGGCCTGGCAGGTGTCCGGGCACAGGGTGAGCAGGGCCTGGTAGTCTCGGATGGCTCCGGCGTGGTCGCCGGCGGCCCGTTTGGTCGCGGCCTGCTTGCCCAGTTCCAGGCAGCGGCCGGAGCGATCGGCCTCGGTCGTGGTCGCGGCGGCTGCCTTGCCGCGATTGTCCTGTTCGCGACGGGCCGCGTCCTGGGTCTGGCGGCCGGCGGCCACCCGTCGTTCCAGTTCCTTGGCCTTGGCGGCAAGGGCCGGGGGCATGGGACCGGCGTCCCGGGCCGCGTCCAGGAGCCGGCGCGCGCCGTCGAAATCCTTGGCTTCGGCGAGCTTGATGGCCTGGCCCAGGGTGGTGGTCAGATCAGCTTCGGCCCGATGTTTCTCGGCCTGCACTTTTTGCCGCCATTCGGCCACGGCCGGGAGCTTGGCGTTGACTTTTTCCGCCTCGGCCAGGGCGGACAGGGCCAGGTCGAAGCGCCGGGCGGCCAGGAAATCCCGGGTCCGGGCCAGGGCGTCGTTGACGGCGTCGCGGGCGCGGGCAAGCTTGGCCCGCTCGGCGGCCACGGCCGGATCGGCCGGGGCCAGGGCCTGCATGTCGCTGACGGCCAGAAGCGCCCCGTCGAGGTCGCCAGCGGCGTTGCGCTTGGCCGCTTCGGCGGCAAGGGCGGCCAGACGCTGGTCACGGCCGGCCCGGTGGGCCACGGAGGTTTGCAGTTCGGCGATGCGCGGATGGCGCGGGTTGATCTTGGCGGCGTCGGCCAGGGCGGCCCGGGCTTCGTCGAGTTTGCCCTTGCCAAGGGCGGTCTCGGCGCGTTCCTCGGCCTTGGCCAGATTGTCCCGGGCCAGGGCTAGGTTTTTTCGGGCATGGGCCGCGCCTTGGTGTTCGGGGTCCAGGGCGGCGGCTTCGCTGACCGTGGCCAGGGCGGCGTCGGCGTCGCCGGCGTTCCACTGGTCGCGGGCCCGGGCCAGGCGTTCGTCCAGGCTCCAGGCGCGCTGCTTGCGGGCGGCGATGGCCGCGTCCATTTCGGCCACGGCCTTGAATTTGGGGCTCACGGCCCGGGCGTCGTCCAGGGCCTTGGCGGCGCTGTCGAAACGCTTGGCGGCCAAGTAGGCGGCGGTTTGCTTGAGGGCCGCGATGAGGCGGTCCCGGGCGGCCACATACCGTTCCCTGGCGGCCTTGGCTTCGCTATGGGACGGATCAAGTTCCTGGGCCCTGCCGGCCAGACTCAGGGCCGTCTCCACTTCACCGGCTTCCCACTTGTCCCGGGCCTGGGCCAGGAATTTGCCGATGCGGCCAAGGGTCTCCTTGCGGGCCTCGATGGCCTGGCGGGCGGCCGGGATGGCCGGGGTCTTGGGATTGACCTTGGCGGCCTCGTCAAGCATGGCCGAGGCCTCGTCGAAATCGTCGGCGGCCAGGGCCGAGGTGACCCGGCCGAGATAGCTGTCCAGGCGTCCCTTGTCCCGGGCGACACGGTCCAGGGCGGCCACGGCGGCGGCGTCCTTGGGGCTCAGGCGCACGGCCGCGCCGGCCTCCTCGGCGGCCCGGTCGGGATCGCCCTCGGCCCAGGCCTTGGCGCAGTCGCGCACGAGCCGGTCCACTTCCCGGGCGCGCTCGGCGGCGGCGTCGAGTTCGGCCTGGGAAACGTCCACGGAAAATTCGCCCTTGCCGCGCCCTAGGAGCAGTCCCCGGGCGTCGCGCACTTCGACGGTAGCCTGGCAGGGGCCGGTCTCCCGGCGCGAGGCGGTTATTTCGCGGGTGTCCTCGCCGCCGGCCGCCTTGGCTCCCGGGCACAGGCCCCAGGCATAGGCCAGGGGCGGATTGGGGGGCGTTGGCGTCACCCCGGCCCGCAGCCCCACGCGCTGGCCCACGGCCACGCCCGAGGCGGCCACCGGCCCCTCGCCGTCGCGCCAGACCGTGGCCGGCGTGTCGAGCAGCCCCCGGTTGTCCACGGTAACCTGATAGTTGCGGGCCACGACATCGATGTTGGCCTTGCCCAGCGGCGCGGCCTGCTTGGTGCCGCCGGCCGCCATGGCCGACACCTTGACGGCCACCGGCTTGGCTTCGGTGGGATAGAAGGTCAGGCTGCGCTCGCCCACCCGCACCAGCTTGGCATGGGCCGGCAGCGGGTCCCAACGGAACTCCACGCCGTCATGGACCGGAAAATCGCGGATGGCGACAGTGGTTTCCTCGCCGACCAGGGGTACTGCCGGCGAAGCGGCCAGGCCGAAATTGGGCTGGGCCACGTCCAGGGCCACCGGCTCGGACACCGCGGCCAGTCCGGCCGAGGGACCGGAGCGCGGCACCACCTCCACCCAGACGCGTTCGCGGCCCGGGCGCAGGAAAATGGCGGTGTTGGTGAAGGGGCCGGCCGGGTCGAGGAATCTGGCCCCGCCGTCGCTGCGCCAGCGGCATTCGTAGGCGTCGGGGGAAAGTTCGGCCTCGCCCCGATAGACCTTGGCCTCGAAGGAGGCCGCGCCGCCCACCCGGGGCGTGCCCTCGGCCGGAGCGCTTTTTTTGAGCACGATGCGCAAATCGCCCGAGGCCGTCCCAGCCGTCGCGGGCTGGGCGGAAGGCGTCTCACGGGGCGTCCGGGCCGGTTCGCCGGGCTGGCGCACAGCGGCCTGAGCCGGTTCCACGGCCAGGGACGTCGCTGGCCTGGCCAGGACTCCGGCCAGGGCGACGGCCAGGAGCCAGCAGACGGCCCATGGGGCCAAGCGCGATGGAAATGGTGTCGGAGTTTTGTTCACGGTGTCGCTTCCCTGCGTTTGCCGTGGACAAAGCAGCAATCGTGCCAGGAAAAAATGGCCGCCTCCCCTAACGCCCTGGCGGCTACGGCCGAAAAGTCCGGCATGGAGGCCGTCATGAAACCGTCAAACGCCGCTATGCTGCATATCCTGCCGCCCGTCCTGGACGTGCGCAGCCCCGAACAGGCCGCCATCCTCGGCGAGGCCTACGCCAACGAACGCCAGGGCGTCCTGGCCGCCCTGCGGGAGCTGTCCGGCATGGGCTTCGACGACCGCCGCAAACGCGAAGCCACAGCCCTGGCCGCCATGGTGACCCTGCCCGGCCACGAACTCATGGACCGCGCTCCCCGCGAAGTGCTGCGCCTGCGGGCCGCCTTGTTCCTGACGTCGTGTCACGAGCACCGGCGGAATTAGGAAGAGGTAAGATGCCTCCGGCGGCCGGGGG
>ALAO01000028.1 GCA_000307955.1 Solidesulfovibrio magneticus str. Maddingley MBC34
GGGCGATGGCCACGCGCTGCTGCTGGCCGCCGGAGAGTTCCTGGGGCCGGTGGGCGTGGCGTTCGCGCAGGCCGACCAGGCCCAAAAGTTCCAGGCCCTTTTCCGTGGCCTCATCCTGGGAAGCGCCGGCGAAGGTCATGGGCAGGGTGACGTTTTCCAGGGCGGTCATGACCTGGATGAGATTGAACGTCTGGAAAATATAGCCGATCTTGCGGTTACGCAGCCAGGCCAGCTCGTAGGCGTCGAGCTGGGCGATGTCCACCTCGTCGATGAAGACCTTGCCCGAGGAAGGCTTGTCCAGGCCGCCGATCATGTTGAACAGCGTGGACTTGCCCGACCCGGACGGCCCCATGATGGAGAGGTACTCGCCGGCCTTGATGGTGAGGTCCACGCCGCGAAGGGCCTGGACCACCTGCGTGCCCATGGTGAAGGTTCGGGCGACGCCGGCCACCCGGACGATGTTGTGCGCTTCGGCCATACTCCCCCGCTTCCTCAAACGTCCGCGCGGACGGATCTCCCGCGCAGCCAGATCATTCCTGGGCGCGCATGGCCTCGATGGGGCGCATCCGGGCGGCCACGGCCGCCGGATAGACCACGCCAAGAAGACTCAGGCCCGCGCCCACGGCCACGGAAATCCCCAAGGTCGCCAGCACGTCCAGGGCCGACAGGTTGGCGGCGGCGGCCAGTCCGAACCGCACGAGTCCGACCAGCAGCCCGACCGCCACGCCCAGGATGGCCCCGATAAACGCGCCGACAAGGCCCTGCATGCCGGCTTCGAGCAAAAAAAGCCGCAGAATAAAGCGGTCCAGCGCGCCCAGGCATTTCATGGTGCCGATCTCGCGAAATCGTTCGGTGACGGCCATGAGCTGGGCATTGACGATGCCGACCGTGCACACCAGAAGCGACAGGATGACGATCCAGCGTTCCTTGGGACTGGCGGAGAGCTTGCCCGCCTCGTCCTGCGCCGCGACGCCGGGCGGCGGCAGGCTCGGCAGATCGTAGCCGGCCTCGACCAGGGCCAGGCGCAGTTGGGGCTCGCCGGAGCGCAAAAGCCCGGCGGCCACGTTGGCCCCGGTGAGAATGAAACTCAAAAAGGCCACGGCCAGCACCAGGCTGGCCACGGTGATCATGGACCGGAAAAACCGGACCCTGATGCTTTTGATGCTGATTTCCAGCGACTTGCCAAAGGGCAGGACCACTTGTCTGGCGATCCTGGCCGACTTGCCGGTCTGGTTTGAAGACGCGCCTTCCGCCTGCGACATGCGCCACCCGATTCCGGCCAGGGCCGGCTTCTTGTCCGTGATCCCGCGACACGCCGGCCGCAGGGCGCGGCCAGCCGATCCATTGGGGATCGTTTCGTCGTTGTGACAGAAACCGCATCCCTTGCCAAGGCGGCGGCAAGAACGGACGACGACAAAAGCGTGATTTTTCGGGTGTGCGGGCGGGCAGGGCCGGAACGACGCGGCAGTGGCAGGCGTGGGGGACAAATGTTGGGCTACGGGAAGTCGACGCCAACTCACCGGCCCGCCCCCTCCCCATTTGCCCCTTTCCCGTTTGGGGGGGCCGGGGGCCTCAGGCCGCCGGAGGCCTCTTCCTGTCTCTCTTACTTCTTTACCCGGCGCTTGGGGATCTCGATGCCGTACTTCTGGATCTTGTAATTGAGCGCCCGGCGGCTGACGCCGAGCAGCGGCGCGGCTTCTTTCTGGACCCATCCGGCCTGTTCCAGGGCGCGCACGATGGCGGCTTTCTCGCTCTGGTCCAGGGACAGGTTGTCGGGCGAACGGTCGGGGCCCTTGCCGGCCAAGGGCAGCTGGAGATCCTGGGGCACGAGCTGTCCATCGGAGCCGAGCACCACGCCGGCTTCCAGGGCGTTTCGCAGCTGGCGGACGTTGCCCGGCCAGGGATAGGCGGTCAGGTAGGCCATGGTTTCGGTGGGGATGGTCACCGGCGGCATCCCTTGGGCGGCGCAGAACTGGCGGGCGAAATGCTCGGCCAGGATGGGGATGTCCTCGCGGCGTTCGCGCAGCGGCGGCACGTTTATGGTCACGACCTTGAGGCGGTAGAGCAGGTCTTCGCGGAAAACGCCCTCGGCCACCTGTTCGAAAATGTCGGCGTTGGTGGCGGCGATGACCCGACAGTCGACCTGGATTTCGCGCACGTCGCCGATGCGGCGGATCTTGTGGTTTTCCAGGAACCGCAGCAGGCGCACCTGCATTTCGGTGGAGATGTTGCCGATCTCGTCGAGAAACAGCGTGCCCAGGTTGGCCTGTTCGATGAGGCCCTTTTTGTCCTTGACGGCGTGGGTAAACGACCCCTTGACGTGACCGAAGAGTTCGGATTCGAGCAGTCCGGCCGGGGTGGAGCCGCAGTCCACGGTGACGATGGGACCGTTTTTGCGGCTGCTGCGGCGATGAATGAGATTGGCGACGAGCTCCTTGCCGGTGCCAGATTCGCCAAGGATCAGCACGTTGACGTCGCGGGGGGCCACGCGTTCGATGAGCGCGGCCAGGTCGCGCATGGCTTGGCTCTGGCCGACAAGCCCGGTTTCGCCGAGCTGGCCGCCGTCGCCGGCCTTGATGGTCTTGGCCGCGTCGAGGCCGGCCGCCTTGGCGAAGACGTCGGTGACCCGGGCCAGGAGTTCCTGGCCGTCGAAGGGCTTGGTCAGGTAGTCCACGGCCCCGTGCTTGATGGCCTCCACCGCGCCGGGAATGGAGCCGTGGGCGGTCAAAAAGATGATGGGCAGCTTGATGCCCCGGCGTTCCATTTCCTCCAGCATGCGCATCCCGTCCATGCCGGGCATGCGCATGTCGGAGATGACCAGGCGCACGGGCTGGCGCGACAGCACCTCCAGGGCCTCCAGGCCGTTGTTGGCGGCGACCACGTCATAGCCGGCGGAAACGAGCCGCACCTCGAGCACTTCGAGGATGTGCGGATCGTCGTCCACGACCAGGATCGTCTTACGGGTCTGCTGGGGGCCTATGCTCATGTGCTTCTGGGCGGCCTTGGCGGCGGGGCGCGCCGGTTTTAATAGTTGGTCAGGCCCTTTTTCTTTTCCTGGATCTGCTGGTGGATGGTCTCCAGGGCCTTGACCTGCTGCTGGAGGCTCCTTCGCACCTGCTCCTCGCGTTCGGTGAGCTTTTTGGCGCAGTCGCGATCCATGGCCGCCTTTTGCTCCTTGAGCGCGAAGCCCGGCTTGTAGGATTTGAGCAGGGGCACAAGGAACCGGGCGTCCTCGCCGCTGCCGCCGGGCGGGGATTTCTTGGACCAGGCGTCGAACATCTCCAGGGCGGCGGACAACTCGGCGTCGCTGCCGGCCTGGGAGAGGCGCACCGAAGCCATGGCGAAAAGCGCCTTCTGGCGCACGGCCAGTTCGGCGTCGCCGGCGGCCTCGCGCCAAAGCGCCATGGCCCGCTTGGGCTCGCCGGCCTCGTAGGCCTTAAGCCCCCGGTCGTAGGCGGTCTCCCGTTCGATCTTGCAAATGACGACTTCCCGGGCCGGCGCGGGCGGCGGCGGCGCGGGGGCGGCCGTGGGCGCGACGGAAACCGGTTCGCGGCGGGCGCAGCCCAGGCCGCCAAGCGCGATCAGCAGGCACAGGCCGCAGACGGCGGCCGATCCGATACGGTGTGAAACACAGTGGCCCATACTACGCTCTTGCCCCATCCACTGGAATTGTAAAGTAGAAAGTGCACCCTTTGCCGGGCAGGCTCGACAGCCAGATGTTCCCACCATGGGCTTCGACGATGGTCTTGGCGATGCTCAGGCCAAGGCCGATGCCGTCGGTGCTGCGCTTGGTGCGCGCACCGCGGTAGTACTTGTTGAAGACGTAGGCCTGCTCCTCTTCCGGGATGCCCGGGCCTTCGTCGGAAATGCTCACCAGCACCTTTTGCCCACCGTCGGCCAGCTCCAGCCCAACCCGCACGGTGCGTCCGGCCGGGGAGAACTTCACGGCGTTGCCGACGAGGTTGTACAAGGCCTGGCCGAGCAGTTCCCGGTCGCCGACCACGGTCACGATGTCCTTGGCTACACGCGGCGTCAGGGCGATGTCCTTGGCCTCGGCCCCGGGGCCGGCCTTTTCCAGGGTCTCGCGCAGGAGTTCCTCGGGATTAAACGTCACGGGCGCGAGGTCCACGATCTGGGAGGCCATGCTGGACACCTTGAGCAGGCTGGTGAGCATGGCGGAAATGCGCTGGAGTTCGTCGCTGGCGATGTCGAGGAAGCGCTTCTGGCGCTCGTTGACGTCTCCCAGCACCCGCTCGCGCATGAGGTTGACGGACTCCCGAATCGAGGTCAGGGGCGTGCGGATCTCGTGGCTGACCATATCGATGAAATCCGCCCGCATCCGTTCCTCTTCCTTGAGGCGCACGGTCATGTCGTTGAAGGCCGCGCCGAGTTCGCCCAGTTCGTCCTTGGAAAGCACGCGAATGGGCTCCAGGCGGCCATCGCGGGTGTAGGCCCGGATGCCCCGGCGCAGCTCGCGCAGGGGACGGCTTAAGGAATAGGTCAGAAAGAGCACGCCCAGAAGCCCCACGCCGATGGAAATGGTTAGTCCCGACAGGCCGCGCGACACCGCAGCCTCGCTGATGCGAAACAGTTCGCGCATGCCGGATTCGAGCACCCGTTCGTTGTCCTGGCGGGCGCTGACCACGATGCGCATCCATTGATTCAATGTATCCTGGTCGATCCAGGGTTCCTTGGTCAGCTCCCTACCTTGGGCCAGATCGGGGAAGGCCTTGCGAAATTCGGCGTGCAGTTCTTCCCAGGCGGAAAAGCCCTCGTAGCGGAACCACAAGATGCTCCAGATGGCGTTCTTGTATTCACTCAGCGCCGCCATGAAGTTCTTCTTGTATTCCTCGGAGTGAATGATCTCGTATTTCTTCTGGTTTTCTTCCATGACGAGCAGGCTGTCCACCAGGCGCTGGGAAATGGTGAGCACCTCGATGCGGACCTTGACGATGTCACGGGAGATGTTGACGGAGTCCTTGATGTAGATGAGCAGCGTGGAGATGGTGAAATAGGCCACCACCATGATGCCGATGAAAACTACCAGCAGCTTGAACAAGATGCCGTAGTGCTTGATGGGCTTGCGGGAAAGGTACATGGCGGCGGTCCACGGCCCGGGAAGGCGGACACGGGTCGGGCGGCCCGGGCCGGCCCCGGAGGGCTATTTCGCGGCGAAAATCTCCTGGGCCAGCACATGGGGCCGGCGCAGGTTGGTGATGACCAGCCGCTGGCTGCTCGAAGCGGTCAAGATCATCTTGCCGTAGCCGAGCAGGCCGCCGAAGACGCCAGGCTCGCATTTGACCGACTCGATCTTGCCGAGATCCAACGAGAAGCTGCCGAACAGCGCGTCGTCGCACAACAGGCGCTTGTCGGTGAGGCCCACGCGCAAGGTGAAGAAGGAAAAAAGCCGCACCAAGGCCAGCAGCGTGAACAAAATGAAGAACACGTAGCGAATAAGCCACACGCCGACAGCCAGGATCTTCGGCACAAAACGTTCCAGTTCCTCGGGAACCTTGAACTGCACAAGCTTGGTCAGCGTCGGTTCGCTCGACCAGACGATCAGGGCCAAGGCAAACAGCACCGCCGCCTTGGCCAGCACGATCCAGTGCTTGCCCGTTCGGTACCTGATCTCCTCACCCTCGAACACAAGGCCCTTAAGGCTCATGGCATCCCCACTTGCAGGCGTCTTGCCGCCGCTTCAACCGGCGCGACCGGCGACGATCCATGGGCTTATCCGAAAACGCCGCCCAAGGCAAAGCCTTCCTGACCGGCCCGCCCCGGGCCGCTCTCCCCGCCCCCCTGGCGACGACCCACGCCCCCCC